>DATFPD010000001.1:0-2651 GCA_035265005.1 Gemmatimonadaceae bacterium
ATCGTGTCGATCACCGCGCCGCGCGCGAGGAGCTGCTCGAGGTCGACGGTCATTGGGGCGTCCGCTCCACCCACCGCCCCACCGCATCGCGCAGCAGCGGCAGCGGCACCGCGCCGTTTTCCAGGATGCGGTCGTGGAACGCACGGATGTCGAACTTCGGGCCCAGCTCGCGCTCGGCCTGGTCGCGCAGGCGGCGGATCTCCAGCATGCCGAGCATGTACGACGTCGCCTGCCCCGGCCAGATGATGTAGCGGTCGATCTCGGAGATGACCTCGTCGCGCGGCGCCGTGGTGTGCGACGCCATGTACTCGATCGCCTGCTCGCGCGTCCAGCCGAGCGAGTGGATGCCGGGGTCGATCACGAGCCGCGCCGCGCGGTACGCCTGCTCGGAGAGCATCCCCATCCGGTCGAGGTCCGACGAGAAGAGCCCCATCTCGTCCGCCAGCCGCTCGGCGTACAGCGCCCACCCTTCGGCGTAGCCCGAGTTCGAGAGGTAGCGCGCGATCGGGTGCGTCGCGCTCCCGCGCTCGAGGGCGATCGCGCCCTGGAGGTGGTGCCCCGGCACCGTCTCGTGGAACGCCACCGACTCGGGGCCGGAGCGGCTGCGCTTCGTGGGCTCGTAGGTGCTGATGTAGAACGTGCCCGGCCGGCTGCCGTCCTCGGCGGGGGGCCAGTACTCCCCGCTCGCGCTGCGCTCGCGGTACTCCGGGTAGCGCTCGATCACGACCCTCGCCTTCGGCAGGATGCCGAACCACCTGGGCGCCGCGCGCTGCGCCCGCTCCACGGCGGCGCGCGAGTACGCGATCACCTCCTCGCGCGACTTGAAGGTGTACTGCGGGTCGGTCTTCAGCCTGTCCAGAACGGCGCGCACGTCAGAGGTGCCGAAGCTGCGGCGCGCGATCTCCGCCATCTCCCCCTCGATCTTCGCCATCTGCTGGAGGCCCACGCGGTGGATCTCGTCAGGCGGCACGTCCACGGTGGCGAACTGGCGGACGAGCGCCCGGTAGCAGGCGGCGCCGTTCGGGATCGCGGAGACGGCGATGGTGCTCCGGGCGACGGGCAAGTACTCGCGGCGCAGGTAGTCGCGGTAGCGCGCGAGCGCGGGGTTGATGTCGGCGGCGACCAGCCGCTCGACGTCGGCGCGGAAGGCCTCCGCCCCGGGCGCCGAGTCCTGCGCCGCCATGGCGTAGAAGGGCGACTCGCGCGTCGGGGGAGAGAGCAGCCCGTCCACCTGCTCGATCACCAGCTCCACGTTGTGCCGCGGGACGGTGTACCCCTGCCGCACGCCCTCGCGCAGGTTCGCGATCTCGGTGTCCACGAAGCGCGGAAACGTGCGCCAGCGCGCGAGCGCCTGCGCGCGCAGCTCAGCGGTGCCCACGGGCTGGGTGCCGGCGAGCTGCGGCAGGTTGATCTGCCAGCCGGCGATCTGGCTGACGCCCCACAGCTCGCCGCGGCAGACCCGCACCCCCACCGACGCCTCGAGCGCCTCGCGCAGGATCCCGTAGGTCACCCACTCCGTCCGCCCCGCCAGCGGTGCCGGGTCGGTCCGCCGCACCTCGGCCAGCCACGCGTCCTCGCGCGCCTCCCACCGCCTCAGCGCGTCGAGCGAGTTGTCCGACAGCCGGTCGTGCCGCCCGCCCGGGATGCCGTTGAAGGTGACGACCTCCGGGAACCGGTCGAGGTACGCGGCGACAAACGTGTCGGCGAGCGCGGTCACGCGGGCCGCGGCGGCGTCAGGCGTCGCGGCCGCCTGACGAGCGGCGGGCGCGCCGCCCGAGCTGGCACAGGCGGCGGCGAGGAGCGCGGCGGCGAGCGGGAGAGTCGGTCTCATTGTGCCCGTAATCTAAGGCCGACCACCGAGGCACCGAGGCGCCGAGGGCGTGCACACCGGTCGGGGCCCTCTACCGGGATGATCTGCTGAAGTCGACCACAGAGACACAGAGGACACCGAGGAGGGGCACACGAAGAGAGTGCCCCTCTGCCGGGATGAGGTGTGAGAATCCTGACAGGGGTCGCGGCCGCGGGGTTCTCCCCCAGCCGTTCAGCATCTCCTCCCGAGCGAGGGACACCTCTCCCGTGTGCAGTTCCTCTGTGTCCTCTGTGCCTCTGTGGTCGATTCGCTCTTCGGCAAAGCCGACCGGCAGGGGGTCCCTTTCCCGTGTGCCCCTCCCCGGTGTCTCTCTGCCTCTGTGGTCGATTCCGCCGTTGCCTTACCGCGTGACGCTCGCTCAGCAGACCGCGCGCTGCGGAAGCCCGAGCTGGGTGATGAAGAGCGTGTCGGGCACCGTCGCGCCCTCCGTCGCCGAGGGGAACGGGATGGCGCGGGCGACGCTCGTGCAGAAGCCCTGGGGGCGCGTCCGCCCCGCGGTCACGCCGACGCTGTAGTCCGTCTTCTTCTGCACGTCGCCGACGAAGGGCAGCTCGGTGTCGATGAAGTTTCCCCCGGCCCCCGTCGAGAAGACCACCCGGACGGACAGCGGCCGCCCCACCCGCAGGCGCACGCGGCCCAGAACGGCTTCGATCGCGTCGGCGCCGGTGGCCCGCACCTCGAGGTCCGCTCCGCGCAGGATGACGCGTTCGGAGCCGGCCTGAATGACCTCGGCGCGAACGAGCTGGAGGTTCGTGTACGGGGCCTGTCCGTAGTAGACCAC
>DATFPD010000002.1:0-13589 GCA_035265005.1 Gemmatimonadaceae bacterium
ATGTCGCGCACCAGCCGCTCGATTGCCGTACGACGCCCCTGCACCTCCGCGCGCTCGGCGTAGTCGGCGTCGGCGGTGAGGCCCTTCCGCTCCCACAGGGTGCGGCCGGTGGTCTGGTCCACGATCTCGACGTCCACGGAGATCTGCAGCTGGCGGCGCGCCGTCGTGGCCTGGGCGGGGTCGGCGCTGAAGCCGATCGGCACGTCGGTCTCGTAGCGTCGAATCGTCCCGCGCACGACGGCGTCGGCCCGCGCTTCGCTCGCCTCCCGCAAGCCGAGTCGCCCCTGCAGCTCGCGCCGCATGAGCTCGAACAGCTCGCGCTGGAGCTCCGGGCTGGTCGTCTCGTTGTCGAAGGGCAGGACGGCGACGGTCTTCACGTGCGACGGCAGACCGCCGCCCGCGAAGCCGTAGAAGCAGCCGCCGAGCGCGCAGAGCCAGATCGCGCCGGCGAGCGCCAGCTTACGGAAGCCAGATCTCGGCATCGAAGCCTGGCACCTGTTCGTCGCGGGTCACGGTCAGCGTGAGCACTCTGTGGGCGCGCGTGTTCTCGTACCGAACCACCTCGGCGCGCCGCTCGACGCGCTCGACGAGACGACCGCCGTCGATCCGCACCAGCGACGCGAGCTCGGCCCCGCCGAAGGCCACTCGCCAGACCGGATCACGTCCAATGTCGGCGCGAAGGGTGTCCCCGTCAACGCGCGCCGTCGTGTCGGCCTGCGGCGGCAGCCTGAGCCTTCCCAGCGTCGCCCAGAGCAGCGGCGGCGGAGGCAAGAATCGCCGCACCGCGTCCCCGCCGGAGGCGACGATCGTGTCGCCGAGCAGGAGTGCGTGGCCCGACCCCAATCCCCCGTCGAGGAAGAAGTCGAGCCGCACGCGGTCCGGTGGGAGGACGCGGGCGACGCCGTCGCCGCGAGCCCCGAACTCGCCTTCCTCGTATCTCCAGCGGAAGGTGACGCGACGCGGTCCCCCGCGGAGCTCGGTGTCGGGCAGGCGGGCGGGCGCGACCTCACCGGCCAGCGGTCTGGCGCGCGGTACGCACCCGGCCGTCGTCGCGATGGCGCAGATCGACGCCATCGCGACGCGGAGTCTCGATGCGGCGCTCAGTAGTTGTAGCCGAAGAAGAAGTCCACGAAGCGCTGCCGGTAGTACGGTTCGTCCGTGCGGCCGGCGAACGAATACCGGCGTCCGATGTCGGCGCGAAGCACGAGTCCGGAGATGATCGCGGTGCGGAGTCCGAGCCCGGCGGAGCCGAGAACTCGCGGGTCGTGCGAGTCGGTCCCGTACCACGCCTGGCCCAGGTCGCCGAAGAAGGCGCCCTGCACCTGCGGGAATCGAATGGCGCCGAACGGGAAGCCGACGGTCACGAAGTTGGTGATCGGGAATCGCCACTCGCTGTTCAGCACCCAGGCGTGATTGCCGGCCGGCGCACCGCTGCCCCACGGCTGGTACCCGCGGAGCAGCCAGCTCCCGCCGATCTGCGTGGCGCGCGGACGCGTGCCCTCGGAGGCGTAGCCGAATGCGCGGAAGGCGAGCGCGGACTGCTGCGTGGTGCGAAGGTACTTTCGCAGGTCGGCGATGCCCACCCAGTTCTCGAACACGCCGTGGGTGACGTCGCTGACCACGCCGCCGGTGAGATTCCAACGCGTGCCGTCGATCGGACCGGTCTCGAGCCAGAGCGTGTTGTCGCCAACGGCGCTGAGGAAGTTGCTCGCGAGCACGCCGCGGCGCTGCTGCGCGCCGGTCACGAGCAGATTGCGGTAGTCGTCGCGGTTGGAGTACTCGAGCCGAGACTGCCCCTCCACACGAGTGAATCGCGACAGCGGGTAGCGGAGGACGCCGTAGGCACCGCCGCTCCGCTCCCGGTAGACCTGCTCGAAGTCGCCCTCCAGGAAGACGCCGGCCAGGCGGAAGACGCCGAGGCCCCAGTTCAGCCGACGTCGCTGATTCAGGTAGAAGATGTCGGCGTTGAAGTTGTCGAGCATGCCGCCGATGTCGCCGCTTCCATACATCGCCGCGCCGATCGCCAGGGTGTGGTCGCCGAGCAGGTCGCTGAAGTAGAGCTGCGCTCCCTGCGCCGCGGCGTAGCCGCCGGCGGCCGAGGTCGAGCCGCCCGCGGCGAAGTCGAGCGAGAACTTCCGCTCGTAGCGCGCCGACTGGACGTTGGTGGCGCGCGCGTCGTTCAGCTCGCCCCAGACCCAGGTTCCGGACGAGTCGACCGGGCTCTCGAGGGCGAAGCTCTGCGCTCTCGCGGCCGAATCGGGCAGGAGCGCGAAGAGCGACCAGGAGAGGTCGGCGAAGCCCGACACGACGACGCGGCGGTCACCGGGGACCGGCGCCGGATCGAAGACGCCGCCGTCGACGCTGGTTTCGCGACGGCCGTTTCCGAGCGTGTCGACTGAGTAGAGGTTGAACGTGCCGTCGCGGTCGCTCGAAAAGACGATGCGGCCGACGTCGCCGTCCCATCGCGGCGACTCGTCGAGCCATCGCCCCGAGGTGAGGGGCATGATCTGGCGCGCGCCGGCCGCGCTCTCTGGGCCGCCCGGCTCGAGCGCGACCTGCGGTGGCTCGAGCGCGATCTTGAACAGGTTGCGCGCGCCCTCTTCCCCGCCCGCCGCTCGGTCCGACGAGAACACGAGCGTCCGCCCGTCCGGCAGCCACGTCGGGTCGGTATCCTCGTAGTGGTCGTCAGTCACGCGCGTGAGCTTGCCGCTCGGCGTGTCGAGCACGTAGAGGTCGGCGACGCCGCCGAACGTGAGCCCGCTGAACGCCACGCGCTTTCCGTCCGGCGACCAGGCGGGACTGCTGACCGAAACGAGCGAGTCGAACTGGTAGCGGCCGACGACCTTGTTCTTCTGCATGCTCCAGAAGAACAGCGCGTCGCGGTCGCCGTACTTGCTGGCGAAGATCAACACGCCGTCGCGCGCGTCGATGCGCGACGAGAAGGCGTGGAGCGACTCGAACTCGGGCGTACGCTCGGCCTTGACGACCACGCGGGTCTTCCCGGTCCCTTCGAGGGGCGTCGCGTAGATGTTCGTGTAACCGCTGCGCGGCGAGAGGTATGCGACTTCGACGCTCGAATCCGTGCGAATGGCGACCGGCTTCACCGCGAGCTCGGCGAGCTCGCGCGCGCCCAGCGCGAGCGGCTTCCGTCCCTGCACCTCCGGGAAGTACCGCTGGCGCAGGTCGTAGTGCCACTCCTGGGTGAGCTGCGCGGACGACCGGCCGTAGACGCCCGCCAGTGCGAGGTCGAACGACTGATACTTCCAGAGCGACTCGTAGAGCGCGTTGATGCGCCAGTCGCCGTAGCGACGGGCGAGGAAGCGATGCAGCTCGCCGCCCAGCGGGTAGACGATCGCGGAGTAGACGAGGTTGAGCTGCGAGATGGATGGCATCCGGCCGCTCAGCGCGAGATCGCGGACGATCATCTCGTCGCGGGAGTCCTGCGGCGACGAGAAGTACTCCGCGAGCCCTTCGCTCCACCAGAGCGGCGTGCCCGCCCGCCGGCCGCGCGGGTAGAGCGTGAACTGCTGCGTCGCCATCGAGAGCTGGAAGACGTGAACCAGCTCGTGCCGAAGGGTGTGCCGGAACTCGGAGTAGTTGCCGCGGAACGGGACCGCCACGCGGCGCTTGAGGTACTCCGTGACGCCCAGGATTCCCTCGGGCGGCACGAAGGGGAGCACGTTCGTCTGCTCGAAGTCCGAGTGCGAGGCGTAAATGATGAGCGGGATGCGCGTTGTCACCTCGTGGTTGAAGCGCTGCACGAGGTAGACGTAGCTCTCCTCCGCGTAGCTCAGCGCCACGCGCGCGATCTTCTCTTCGGCCGGATAGTAGTAGACGTCGACGTGCTCGCCGCGGAGACGATGCCAGTCGAAGTCGCGGTACTGGATCTTGTTCTGGCCGAAGTAGCCGCGCTGCGCCGTCGCCGCGGAGGGGAGCGCCACCGCGGCGACGAGCGTCGCCGCGAGCAGGAGGGGCAGTCGTCGAGCGGTTCTCGTCCAAGTCATCGCGCGCGCACCTCCAGAATCCGATCGCCCTGAACGAGCCGGTCGAGCACATCCAGTCCCTGCACCACCCGACCGAACACCGTGTAATGCCCGTCGAGATGCGGCTGCGGCGAGTGCGTCAGGAAGTACTGACTGCCGCCCGTGTCCGGCCCCGAGAGCGCCATGCCGACCGCGCCGCGAACGTACCGCCGCCGATTGAGCTCGTCGCGAATCGCGTACCCGGGGCCGCCGCTGCCGTCGCCGCGCGGATCGCCGTCCTGGGCGACGAAGTTCGGTACCACGCGGTGAAAGCGAGTGTCACGGTACAGTCCGGACCGCGCGAGCGACAGGAAGTTCGTCACGGTGAGCGGCGCGTCGGCTCCGAACAGCTCGATGGTGATTGTGCCACGCTCCGTGACGATGTCGGCGGTGGGAGGGTTGCCGCCGAGACTCGGCGCCACGGCCGAGCGAACGACGCCCTCATACCACGAGAGCGGGCGGGACGTTCCCGCCGTTCCGCTCCAGTGCGAGAAGAGCGCATTTCCGCGCGCCGCGCCGCGCTCGAGCGGGTCGCCGGGTGCGGCCAGCGCTCGCAGCGTGTCGGCGAGCGCGCCGAACGACCCGCTGTCGTTGCGCCACGCCGAGCCGAAGAATCGGATCGCGGCCAGCCGGGCGTCGTTTCCCGAATCGCCAAGCGCCATGCGGTAGCTCGCCAGCACGGGCGCGATCTCCGCCGCCCGTGCGCTCCCCGCCAGGGAGGCGATCGCCGTCGCGCGCACCTGCTCGTCCGGGTCGACGAGCGCGGTGGTCGCGAGCTCGCGGCGCAGCGACTCGCGCTCGGGGCCGGCGGAGTCGACCCAGGCCGCCAGGGCGCCGAACGCCGCCGCGCGGACTCGGCCGTCCGTGTCGCGCGTGAGAGCGCCGACGAGCTCGCGCGCCTGGCTCGACGACGACGCGCTTCCGGCGGCGTTCGCGGCCGCGGCCCGGTAACGCCAATCGGGGCGAAGCTGCCAGCGGTCGGAGCCGCCCGCGGTCAGAGCGTCCAGCACGACGCCGGCGCGCAGGGCGGAGCCGACGAGACTGCTGCGGAACGTGAAGCCCGTGTCGGCGCTCCAGAGCCGCGTCCACTCGGCGCGGTCGGCGAGCGGGACGGTGACCAGGCTCTGGGCGAGGGTGATGCGAACGTTGGCGTCGCGGTCGGAGGCGGCCGCCAGCAGAGCCTCGCGGGCGCGGGCGCCGTAGGTGGCGAGCGAGCGAACGGCGTTGATGCGTACGTGCGCCGCCGAATCGCGAGCCAGAACCAGCAACGTGGCAAACGCCGTATCGGCTAGCGAGTCGCCGGGTGCGGGAAGCCCCAGCCCGCGAGCCACGTGGGCGCGCGTCTCGGTATCGAGCGAGCGCGAGAGCACGAGCAGCCGCCGGACGCCTGCGGGGCTTCGAGGCCGCGAAAAAGCGTACGCGCCGGCGCGAGCGACCGCAAACGTGGGGACCGCGGTGGCGCCCTGCGGATCCATGGGCTCCGGGGGCTGCGCGTAGCGCGCAAGTTCCGCGGCGGGAAGCGGCCGCAGCCTCGACGCGGAGTGCACCAGCTGCACGCGCGCGGCCTCGTACGGCGGAACGCCGTCGACCCGCGAGAAGGGCGTTGCGAGCGCGTCCAGAATCACGGCGCGGGCCGGTTCACCAATCTCGCCGAGCGACCACGCCGCTTCCAGGGCGACCGGAGGGGCGATTCGCAGCGCTCTCCCCAGCACGGAGACGGCCGCGGTGTCCTTCAGCAGCCCGAGCGCGAACGCCGCATTCGCGGCGACGCCGGTGTCGGCGTCGGTGACGAGCGAGCGGAGCGTTCCGGCCATGCTACGCCCCCCCGCCTGGCCGATGGAGAGCGTAGCCATACGCCGCACGTACGGCGTGCTGGAGCCGAGCGCGCGAAGGACTGCCGCAGAGTCAAAGCGTCGGGCGTCGGCCATCGCCATGACTTCGGCGGCGAGCCGGACGTCTTCCCGGCTCATCTCGCGCGCCGTGGCCACGAGGGGGCGGACGCGCGGCGCGCAGGCGCCCAGCGCGAGCGCCAGGAGCGTGAGGCTAGCGCGCGGGCGAGCCCAGCGCCGCGCGGAGCGAGTCAGGCATGACCGACGGCCGTCCGCCGGAATCCAGGCAGATGAGCGTCGTGCGGGCGGTGGCGAGGCGCCCACGGGTCTCGGCATGTGAGATCAGATAGTCGAACGTGATGGTGCGGGATCGCACGTCGGCCAGAGACGTCTCGACACGGACGAGATCGTCATAGCGGGCGGGCGCGTGGTAGCGCACGCTCGCCTCGGCGACGGCCAGAGTGACCCCGGAGCGCTCCAGGGATGCGTAGCTCGTGCCAAGGGCCCGAATGAACTCTACGCGCCCGATCTCACACCACACAAGGTAGTTAGCGTGGTAGACCACGCCCATCTGGTCGGTCTCCGCGTACCGAACGCGGAGGTCGACGGCGACCGGCGCGGGCTTCGAAATGGGCATGCTTCGGTGAGAATCGTCGAAGACGGACTCAGCCGTGACCAGGCGGCGCGGCGCGGCGTCCGTTCAGAGGTGGGCGCGACCCGAACGCGGCACCCCGCACGGGGGCGTCCGCGGGTCGCCGAAAGGCCGAAAATGCAGGCTCCGCAATCGTTTGTAAAGCAACGGCCGCTCCCTTAGAATCCCCGCGTGCTCCAGTCTCCCTGCTTCGTCATCTCGGATACGCACCTCGGCGTGGCTCCGCGCCGCGTCGAGATGGCGGTACTGGACTTTCTCCACGCGCTGCAGGGACAGGCCGGCTCGCTGGTCATCAATGGCGATCTGTTCGACTTCTGGTTCGAGTGGCGGACCGTGATTCCGCGCCACGGGTTCCGGGTGCTCGCCGCGCTGGCGGACCTCAGGGAGACGGGCGTGCCGATCCTGTGGCTCGCCGGCAATCACGACGGCTGGGGCGGCGCCGTCCTCCGCGACGACGTTGGGGCGGAGTACCAGACTGGAGCATGGCACGGCCAGCTGGCCGGGTGGCGCGCGCGTGTGGAGCACGGGGACGGACTTCGCCCGAAGGCGGACCGGCCGTACCGTGTGCTGCGGAGCGTGATCCGGCATCCGCTCTCGATCGGGCTCTTTCGCTGGCTGCACCCCGACCTGGGCACACGCCTGGCGATGGGGAGCTCGACCGCGAGCCGGGCACACACGCACTCCCACGGCGGGCACGCCGGAGAGGGCTCCGAGCTCCGGGACATCGCGATGCGCCGGCTCGCGCGACAGCGGGAGCTGGACCTGCTGATCTACGGACACTCGCACGTCGCGTCTCTCGAGCGCGCGCCGACGGGCGGGGTCTACGCGAACGCGGGGTCGTGGCTGGACGCGCCGACGTACCTGATCGTGTCGCGCGACCGGATCGAGCTCTGCCGCTGGAACGGCTCAGCCGAGGGTGAGTGTCTCGACTCGCTCGATCGTCGAGCCGAGCTCACCGAGAAAGCGCTGCCCTAGCCGCATGAACTGCTCGGGGGCGTCCGAGGCGATGAACCGGTGACTCGGATCGGAGCCTTCGACGGCCCGCAGTCCGTTCTCGTCGAGCACGCGCCCGGTCTCGGCCGCCGTCTTCTCCGCGCTGTCGATAAGGGTGACGTTGTCGCCCAGGATGTCGCAGATCAGGGGCTTGAGCAGCGGGTAGTGCGTGCAGCCGAGCACCAGCGTGTCGATCCGCGCGGCGGCCATCGGCGCCAGGTACTCGCGGGCGATCAGGCGGGTGGCCTTCCGGTCCGTCCATCCCTCCTCCACCAGCGGCACGAAGAGCGGGCAGGCGCGGGTGGTGATGGTCGCGTCCGGCGTGATGGCCCGAATGGCCCGCTCGTAGGCGCCCGAGTTGATGGTGCCCATGGTGCCGATGACGCCGATGCTGCCGCTGCGGGACGTCTCGACGGCGGCGCGCGCCCCGGGCTCGACGACGCCGATGACCGGGACGGGGAGCTCCTCGCGCAGCACCGGGAGCGCGTGCGCGGTGGCGGTGTTGCAGGCGACGACGATCGCCTTCACCCCCTGCTCCTGGAGGTAGTGCGTGATCTCGCGGCTGTAGCGGCGGACGGTGTCGGGGCTCTTGGGCCCGTACGGCAAGCGCGCCGTGTCGCCGAAGTAGATGATGTTCTCCTCGGGGAGCTGGCGCATCATCTCGTGGACGACGGTGAGCCCGCCGATCCCGGAGTCGAACACGCCGATCGGGGCCGAGTTGGACATCGCGCTCGCGCCCGCTAGAAGCGAACCGTCGCGGCGAGCAGCGCGCCGCCGGGGACGGGGCGGAAGCCGACGTTCACCGGGACGTCCCAGAGCTGTGCGGCGACGAACGCGTCCGCGCCCGCGAAGAAGTGATTGAAGAGGAGGAGCGCGACCCAGTCCTCGTAATGCGTCCGCCGAGCGGAGACGCGCTCGAAGAGTGGGTTCGCGCGCCCGTACTCGAACACCGGCAGCTTCGTCGCGCTGTCGATGACGATCTCTCCGGCGGCGTTCGTCTGGTATCCGACGACGATGCTGTCGCTCGCGCGGAAGCGGGCGGCGCGGAGGTCGAGGGCGCTCTTCTGGGTCATGAGCAGCGCGATCCCCTCGACCGTCGCGAAGATCAGTGCCGCGTTAGGTCTGCCGAGTCGGGTCTGGCCGAGGCCGGGGGCGGCGAGCGAGTAGAGGAATGCGCGTCGGGGGGTGATGGGTGGCCGCGGCGTGGTGTCGGTGGGCACGCGGCGGGCGGCGCGCTGCGGGCGGGCGGCGGCCGCTGCGCTGTCCGGCCGGGCGCGCCGGCGGGCGGAGTCGGCGCGCGCCGAGTCGGCCCGCGTGGAGTCGGGGCGCTGCGCCCGGGCGGGCGACGGGACCGCCGCCAGCGAGACGGCCAGCGCCAGCGAGCACGCCAGCGAGCACGCGAGCGAGCGCGCCGCGGCGCGGGCGATGCCCGTCGCCGGCCCTGCTCCCTGCGGTGCGCGTGGGTCGCTGTTCGGCACGTCGTCAGTCGCGGCTGGTGATCTCGAGTCGTCAGGCGCCGGCGTCGGGAGAGCTGGCGGGAGCGTGTGGGAATCGAACCCACCCGACCCGACGTGGTCGGGTCGCGCCAGTTTTGAAGACTGGAGGAGCCACCAGGCCCCCTCCGCCCCCGCGGCCGCGCCCGTCGCGGCGCGCGCGCCAGCTCACACGACGACGATCGCCGCCGCGCCGCGCGGCAGGACTTCGCCCACCACCACGGCCCCCGGCACGCGCGAAAGATAGTCGGCCGCGCGCGCTTCCGGGACCGCCACGAGCAGTCCGCCCGACGTCTGCGGGTCGCTGAGCAGCGCCCGCTCCCACTCGGAGGCGCTCCCCCAGTCGACGAGCGGCTCGAGGTATTCCTCGTTGCGCTCGGCGCCACCCGTCCGCGCGCCGCGCTCCCAGGCCGCGCGCGCGCCCTCCAGCGCCGGCACGCTCGAGGCGACGAGGCGGAGCGTCACGCCGCTCGCCCGCGCGATGTGCGACGCGTGGCCGAGCGCGCCGAAGCCGGTCACGTCGGTCGCGCATCGCGCGCCGAGGTCGAGGGCGACGCGCGCCGCGTCGCGGTTGAGGCGCGACATGACCTCCACCAGCGCTCGCTCGGCGGTCTCGTCGAGCCACCGCTTCTTGCCGGCGGTCGCGAGGATGCCGGTGCCGAGCGGCTTTGTGAGAATGAGGAGGTCGCCCGCTCGCGCGCCCGCGTTGGTGAGCAGCCGGTCCGGGTGCGCGCGGCCGGTCACGGCGAGCCCGTACTTCACCTCGTCGTCCACGACGGTGTGGCCGCCGACGATGATCGCGCCCGCCTCGTGAA
Organism: Gemmatimonadaceae bacterium; assembly: GCA_035265005.1. Lineage (GTDB taxonomy): Bacteria > Gemmatimonadota > Gemmatimonadetes > Gemmatimonadales > Gemmatimonadaceae > DATFPD01. The sequence continues at coordinate 9,805 of DATFPD010000002.1, forward strand.
CCTTGTCCTGTCCGCCGCGCAGGATCTCGGTGAGCACTTCCAGAGGAACCTTGCCGGTCGGGAAGCCGACGAGGTTGAGCGCGGTGAGCGGCTCCCCGCCCATCGCGTAGACGTCCGACAGCGCGTTCGCCGCCGCGACCTGGCCGAAGGCGTACGGGTCGTCGACGATCGGCGCGAAGAAGTCCACGGTCTGCACGAGCGCGAGATCGTCGGACAGCCGAAAGACCCCCGCGTCGTCGAAGGTCTCGCGACCGACGATGAGGCGCGGATCGCTGCGCAGCGGCAGCGGCGCGAGCGCCCGGGACAGGTCCGCCGGACCCATCTTGGACGCTCAGCCGGCGCAGCGCGCGAACTGCGTGAGGCGGAAGATCTCTTCGCGAGTGTTCGACATTCCTATCCCACGACCGCGACCGCGTCGATCTCGACCAGCACGCCGCGCGGCAGGCCCGAGACCTGGACGGTCGAGCGCGCGGGGCGGGCCGGGCCGAGGACGCGGCCGTAAATCTCGTTCACGCGGGGAAAGTCGGCCATGTCGTGCAGGTAGACGGTCGTCTTCACGACGTCGGTCCACTGCGCGCCGGCCGAGGACAGCACCGCCGAGAGGTTGCGCATCACCTGCTCGGTCTGCGCGACGACGTCACCCTCGACGACCTGGCCGGTGGACGGGTCGAGCGCGATCTGGCCGGCGGTGAAGAGGAAGCCGTTGGCGACGATGCCTTGCGAGTAGGGACCGATCGCGGCCGGGGCCTGCTCGGTGTGGACGGTACGCTGGGTCACGATCGCTCCGGAAGCACGCGGTTCGAAAGCTGGCTGTCAGAAGAGGCCGACGATCGAGCCGTCGGGATGGACGGCCATGCGCTCGGCGGCGGGCTCCCTCGGCAGCCCGGGCATGGTCATGATGTCGCCGGCCTGCGCGACGACGAAGCCGGCGCCGGCCGCGGGGTACACTTCGTTGACGGTGATGCGGAAGCCGGTCGGGCGGCCGAGCCGCGTGGCGTCGTCGGTGAGGGAGTACTGCGTCTTCGCCATGCAGACCGGCGTCCGCCCGAGCCCGATCGACTCGAGGTAGTCGATCGCGCGCTCGGCCTTCGGCGAGTAGTCGGCGCCCTCGCCGCCGTAGACCTTGCGCACGATGATGTCGATCTTGTCGCGGATCGGCAGCTCGACCGGGTAGAGCGGCGCATAACGAGCGCCGCCCCCGGCCAGCAGTCCGAGCACCGCGCGGGCGAGCTCCTCGCCGCCCTCCCCGCCCTTCTCCCACACCTCGCACAGGGCGACCTCGACGCCGGCCCGCGCGGCGGCGTCGGCGACCATGCGCAGCTCGGCGTCGCTGTCGCTGGTGAATCGGTTGATCGCCACCACGACGGGCACCCCGAACTGGCGGACGTTCTCGATGTGCTTCTCCAGGTTCGGCAGCCCGCGCTCGAGCGCGCCCAGGTCCTCGCGCTTGAGGTCCGTCTTCTTCGCGCCGCCGTTCATCTTGAGGGCGCGGATGGTGGCGACGAGCACCGCCGCCTCGGGATTCAGCCCGCCGAAGCGGCACTTGATGTCGAGGAACTTCTCGGCGCCGAGGTCCGATCCGAAGCCGGCCTCGGTGACGACGACGTCCGCCAGCGCGAGCGCGGAGCGCGTGGCGAGGATGCTGTTGCAGCCGTGCGCGATGTTGCCGAAGGGTCCGGCGTGCACGAACGCTGGTCCGCCCTCCAGCGTCTGCACCAGGTTGGGGCGAATCGCGTCCTTGAGCAGCAGCGCCATCGCGCCGGCCGCCTTGAGGTCGCGCGCGCGCACGGGCCTGCGTTCGGCGCCCTCGGTGGCGCCGACGATGATGCGCCCCAGCCGCTCCTCCAGGTCCTCGGGGCCCGTGGCGAGGGCGACGATCGCCATCACCTCGCTGGCGGGGATGATGACGAAGCGCTCCTCGCGCGGGATGCCGTCCCCGGCGCCGCCGAGGCCGATCACGCACTTTCGAAGCGCGCGGTCGTTCATGTCGATCGTGCGGGGCCAGGTGATGCGGCGCGGGTCGATGCGGAGCGCGTTTCCCTGCTGGAGGTGATTATCCAGCAACGCCGCCAGCAGTGCGTGGGCGCTGGAGATGGCGTGGAAGTCGCCCGTGAAGTGGAGGTTGATGTCCTCCATCGGGACGACCTGAGCGTACCCGCCGCCGGCGGCGCCGCCCTTCATGCCGAAGACCGGGCCGAGGCTCGGCTCGCGGATGCAGAGCGCCACGCGGGTGCCGATCCGCCGCAGCGCCTGCGCGAGGCCGACGCTGGTGGTGGTCTTCCCCTCCCCGGCGGCGGTCGGGTTGATCGCGGTCACCAGGACCAGGCGCCCGCGCACGGGGCGGCGCGCGATGTCGAGCGGGATCTTCGCCTTGTAGCGGCCGTACAGGTCCAACTCGTCAGGCGCGATGTCCAGCTCCGCGGCCACGTCGACGATCGGGCGCGGGCGCGCGGCCTGCGCGATCTCGATGTCGCTCGGCACGGCACCCGCCGCGCGCGCCTGCCCTGCCGCCGTCGCGCCCGTCGTCACTCGAAAGGCCCCGTCGCTGGTGATCGGAGATGGGGTGACCGGCGCTCTGCCTGTCGCCCGCGCGCGGATGTTACTCAGAGGGGCTCGGGCGCCGCCAGGGCGAAGAAGCGGCGCGCGTTGTCCGAGACGAGGCGGCCGAGCGCGGCCGGCTCCACGCCTCGCGCGGCCGCCAGTCGCTCCACCGTGTGCCTGACCCACGCCGGCTCGTTGCGCTTGCCGCGGTGCGGCACCGGCGCCAGGTACGGGGAGTCCGACTCGGCGAGCAGGTGGTCGCCCGGCACGAGACGCAGAAGCGCGTCATCCGTCCACTTCTTGAAGGTGATGATGCCGCTGAACGAGACGTACCACCCAACGGAGAGCGCCGCCTCGGCGAGCGAGTGCGAGCCCGTGTAGCAGTGCAGTACGCCCCGCACGCCGGCGGCGCCCGCCTCCACGACCATCGCGCGGGTGTCATCCTCAGCCTCGCGCGTGTGCACCACCACCGGGCGCCCGCTCTCGGCGGCGATGCGGAGCTGGTCGCCGAACGCGCGGCGCTGCTGCTCGCGGGGGGAATGGTCGTAGTGGTAATCGAGGCCGCACTCGCCGACGGCCACCGCCCCGCGCGACAGGCGCTCGCGAATGGCCTGGGGATCACGCATGGGGTCGTAGTGCGCCGCGTCGTGCGGGTGGACGCCGGCCGTCCAGGCGGCGAAGCCGAGATGCCTGGCCGCCAGCTCCGCCGCGCGGTCCGCCGCCGCGAGCGACTCGCCGATGCAGACGACCGCCTCCGCCCCCGCCGCCCCCGCGCGCGCGACCACCTCGTCGCGGTCGGCGTCGAAGGCGGGGTCCGCGAGGTGCGCGTGGCTGTCGACGAACGGGACCCCCGAGCGCATCGATGCGCTCGGGGGCGAGGCGTCGAGGATCAGCGGGTGGGCTGCGCCGACGTCTGCGCGGCCGCCGTGCGCTCGGCCTTCGACTTCGGCGGGCGCGGACTCGACTTCTGCGCACCGGTGCCGCCGGCGGCCGGGCCGTGTTCGGCGCGCGGCCACCGGTGCTCGATGTACATGAGCAGCGGCGACGCCACGTAGATCGAGCTGAAGGTGGCGACGAAGATGCCGAAGAACATGACCCACGCGAACGGGCGGATCACTTCGCCGGCCAGCAGGAGTAGCGCGAGCGTGGCGGCGAGCGTGGTGGCGTGCGTCAGTACCGAGCGGGGCAGCGTCTCGTTGATCGAGCGGTTGAGGATCGCGCGCAGCTCGGCGAACGAGTAAGTG
>DATFPD010000003.1:0-8444 GCA_035265005.1 Gemmatimonadaceae bacterium
CTGCCCCTCCCGGCCCTGCTGCCCTCGCTCACGGCCCCCCGCCTGCTCGCGCATCCGCTCGTCCAGCGACTCCATCCCGCGCACCAGGTCCCGCGCGCGGTCGAGCGCCCGGGACGTATCGCGCTGCGCCGAGCGGCCGACGGAGCCCGCGGCCTCGGCGATCTTCTGCCGGACCTCGTCCAGGTTCTCGCCGATCTGCCCCTCGAAGTTGCGCGCGTACTCGGCCGGGGCGCGGCCGCGGAGGAAGCCCTTCGAGTAGCGGATCTTCTCCTTCACCTTGTTGTCGCGGATCGCGTCCGCCGCCTCCTGGAGCTTGCGCGCGGCGTCCGGCTGGTCGCGGCGGGACTCGCGCGCCATGCGGTCGAGCTGCTGCTCCAGCTCCTCCACGCCGCCGGCCAGCGCGTCCTTCCGCTCGCCCAGGCGCTGCGCGCGCTCGGGCGTGCCCTGGCCGGTGGTCACCTTCTCGGTCTCGCCGCCGACGTCGCGCTGCTCTTCGGCCAGCTGCTCGGCCCGGCTCAGCGCGTCCTTCACGTCCCGCTCCAGCCGGCCCGTGCGGCTGTTCTCGAGCAGGCGCCGCGCCTCCTGGAGCCGGTTGGCGGCGGCGGCGCTCTCACCTAACGAGCCCTCCTGGTTGGCGGCCGAGGCGCGGCGCATGGCGTCGGCGGCCTCCTTCAGCCGGCGGGCGGTCTCGTTCAGCTCGGGCGTCGGGTTCTCGCGGGCCAGCCGCTCGAGGCGCCGCGCCAGCTCCTCGGTTTCCTCGGCGAGCTGCCGCTGGCTGCTGCCGCCGCCGCCGCCCTGCTGGTTCTGCGGGCGCGCGCTCGATGCGCGGCGGCGCATCCGCTCGTCCTCCTGCTGCTGCCGGGCGGCGAGCTGGCGGAGGCGCTCCATCACCTCGTCCACCTGGTTGTCCTGCTGCCGCTGCTGCCCGCGCTGCACGCTCTCGTACTGGTTGCGGAGCTTGTCCGCCTCCAGCTCGAACAGGTCGGCCAGGTCCTCGGCGCTGAGCTGCTGCTGGCTCCCGCCGCCGCCGCCCTGCTGCTGGTTGAAGCTCACCCGCACCTCGCGGAACGCCGCCTCGGCGCGCTGGAGGTGCTGGAGCGCCTTCTGCTCGGGGCCGAGCGCCTGCTTCGGCCGGCGCCCGCCGAGCTGCTCCTCGGCCTCGCCCATCGCCTCGGCGGCTTTCGGCAGCTCCTCGGCGATGACGCGGAAGCCGGAGTCGGCCTCGGCCACGCCGCGCTCCACCATGCGCCGGGCGAGCCCCTCGACCTGCTCGCGGAGCCGGCCCTGGGCCAGCGCCAGCGTCGCCAGGTTCTCGCGCAGCTCCTTGTCGGTGAAGCCGGCGCGGTCGCGCTCGACCTTGAACGTCCCGGCGATGATCTGGCGCTGCCGCTCGCTCATCGCCCCCGGCGAGTCGTCCTGCGCCCCGCCGCCCTGCATCCCGCCCCCCTGCTCCGCCTGACGATAGTCCTGACCGAACGGGCGGATCTGCATGAAGTAGATGTCCGTCGTCGCCGTCTGCCCCGTGCGGTCGGCGGCGCGGGCGTAGTAGGACACGAAGTCGCCCGGCTTGAGCCCGAACTCCTCCAGGAAGAAGGTGTGGCCGGCCGAGAGGTCCTTCGTCCCGCGCCCGCCGCCTGACGAGAGCGGGACCGCCTTCTCGCCGCCGCCGTTGACCGAGTAGACCAGCTCCAGCTTCGACACGCCGAAGTCGTCGGACGCGCGCGCCTCGGCGAAGACCTCCTCCAGCGCGGTCACCTTCACGTCGCGCCCGGGCTTCGAGAGCGAGACCGTCGGCGGCTGGTCGGCCAGGACGTCGATCGAGTAGTCGAGCGAGCCGGAGACCATGCGCCCGTCGGCGGCCTGGAGCTCCACCTTGTAGAAGCCGTCGCGCTCCACCGGGAGGTCGCCGGCCAGCACGCCGTCGGCGCCGGGCTGCATCGGGATCGGGTCGCGCCCCTCGACGACGAGGCGGCCGGCGCCCGCCGGAATGGTCGTGATCGCGCGCACGCGGACGACGGTCCCCTTCAGCGCGGCGATGTCCCCGCCGTCCTCCTCGACCTTCGGCTCGAGCCCGGTGTAGGCCGGGAATCGGTACTCGAGGTCGAGGCGCTTCACGGTCGGCAGGTCGGCGACCGAGATCCGGTAGACCGGCGAGCGCACGCCGTTGGCCTCGACGAAGTAGTCGGCGGTCGAGTCGATGTCGAAGAGGCGGAGCGCGAAGGTCGAGCTGTCGTCGGCGCTCGCGCCAGCGGTGGCGCCGCTGTCGGCGCCCTTGCCGGCGGCGGCTCCCACGGCCGCGGCCCCCTTCAGCTCCATCGGCACGCGCTCCCACGCGCCGGTGCCGCGGCGGACGGCGACCTCCACGTCCTGCGACGCGAAGCCGCGGAGCTGCGCGGCGATCTCCAGGTCGGCGCCGCGCGCCACGGTCACGCTCCCCGGCGTGACCGCGATCCCGTACGGGTTGGCCGAGTCGGCGTCCCGCCACGGCAGCAGCAGCGCGCGCGCGCCGGTGCGCAGAACGGCGGGGCCGAGCGCGGTCGCCAGGACGACGGCGAGCAGCACGCCCGCGAGCGCGCCCCCGGTGCGACGCAGCGCGTCCTGCTCCACGCGCCGGTCGGCGCCGATCGCGCGCGTGCGCTCCACGGCGCCCTCGACGACGCGGCGCGCGAGGGCGTCCGACGTCCCCGCCCCGGCGCGCGCGGCGCTCACCTCGACCGCGCTCACCAGCGCCGCCTGGAGCGACGGCTCGTGCTCCTCGACGTAGAGCGCCACCCGATCGTCGGGCGCGCTGCGAACCAGCGGGCGCGCCACGAACCAGGCGATCAGCGCGCCGACCGCCGCCGCCAGCACGAGCCGCAGCGCGATCACCGCCCCCGGCTCGTAGCGCAGCTGGTCCAGCAGCAGCGCCGAGACCGCGAGCACGACGAAGCCGGCGCCCAGCACCACCGCCGCCCCGCGCATCGCCACGCGCAGGCGCCACCGGTTGCGGACGCCGCGCAAGAGCCGCGCGAGCTCCCCGCGCGCGTCCCGGACCGTCGTGTAGCCGACTGTCGTTGCCATGGGCTCGTCCTCAGAGTTCTACGTCGTTACAGCGAGAAAACTGGCCACGGATCAACCCGGATGAACACGGATCTTTTCATCCGGGTTGATCCGCGGCCAGTTCATATTCTACCTCGCCCCCCGCCGGGACAGCCGGTTCGCCATCACGGCGTCCGCGGCCAGCAGGATGAGGATACCTAGCAATAGATACCACCACAGGGTCTGCCGCCCCTCCTGCTCCTCGGGAGACAGCGGCTCGGCGGCGGCGGCCGCCTGCGCGGCGGCGGGCGCGGTCTGAGTGACCGCGCCGGCGAGCTCCTGCGGGTCGAGCGCGGCAAGGTCCGACTCGGCCGCGTCCACGTTGACCGCGAGCGGGAGGGTGCGGCCGGTGCCGCCGTTCGCCGCGCCCGGCTCCCGCACCTCGTAGAAGCCCTGCTCGGCCAGCTCCACGAACCCCGCGCGCTGCGCCGACTGCGGCGTCACGCGCTCGCCCGACGGCGCGCGCACGATGAACTCGCGAGCGGCGGCGGTGGCCCCCGACGCGGCCGCGGCGCCCGGCGGCGCGCCGGCGAGCGCGTCGAGCTGGCGCGCGAGGTCCACCACCTGGCCGGCGGCGAGCCACGGCCGCGCCTCGGCGAAGGAGGCGCCGTGCCGCGCGAGCTGGTGCACCAGCGGCAGAAAGACCGGCTGCACCGGCAGGTCGTTCCACACGTCGTCGAGCGAGGACGCGAGCACGAGCACGCGCCCCGCGCCCAGCCGCCGCTCGACCAGCGCCGGCGCGCCGTCGTCGAAGCGTGCGAGGACGCTCGGCGCGGACGACGAGTCGCCGCCCGCCGCGGGCGCGGCGGCGGCGGCGCGCGGAACGCTCAGGGCGCGATAGCGATAGAAGCGCGCCGCCGAGAGATCGCCGCTGTGCGGCGCGGCGAAGAGCGCGAACGCCGGGTGCCCGTAGTCCACGTAGCCGAGCGCGCCGCCGCGGTCGGCGACGCGGTCCACCACCGCGCCCGGGGTCGCCGGGAGGAGCTCGCCGGCGTCCGACGCCGGCCACGTGTTGGTCCCGAGCACCGCGATCAGCCCCCCGCCGCGCTCCACCCACTCGCGGAGCCGGCGGCCGGCGTCGCCGCGCGGGGGCGGCGCGTCGTTGAGGATCACGAGTGACCGGCCGGTGAGGTCGGCGGTGGTGAACTGCGAGACCTTCTTCACCTCCACGCGCAGCGGCGGCTGGTCGCCCAGCGACAGCGCGCGGCGCAGGTACAGGCTCCGCTCGGCCGGGGCGTCGGCGGCCTCCAGCACCAGCACCCGCAGCGCCTGGCCGGGCGAGAGCACGAAGTGGAACGCATCGTCGGCGGCCAGCGCGTCCCCGGGCGCGGCGCGCACGGTCCCGCGCGAGACCGAGCCGTCGGGGAGCGGGAACGGCGCGAAGGCGACCGCCGCCGAGCCGCGGGCGTCGAGGCGCGCGGTCTGGGTCTGGATGACGCGGCCGTTCAGCTCGAGCGACACGCTCACCGCCTGACGAGACTCGGCGCCGGCGTTGGTGAGCCGCGCCGCGGCCGAGACCTGCTCGCGCCCGTCGGCGGCGGCCTCGCGGCGGAAGGTCACCCCGGTCACCGCGACGTCGGACGGCGGCTGCCCGTCGGCGACGTTCGCCGTCGACAGGGCGGCGCCGCTGGGGAGGCGGACGTCGGGGTCGTGCCCCTCCCACCCGCCGCGCTGGAAGTCGCTCACCAGCACCACCTCGCGGCGCGGCCGGTCGCTCGCCGAGAGCAGCTGCGCGGCGAGCTTCACGGCGGGGTCGTAGCGCGTGCGCATCGAGCCGGGGCGCGCGCGGTCGAGCGCCGCCGCCAGCGCGGCGCGGTCCTCGGTGGGCTCGGTGGCCGCGGCGGCGTGCTCGTCGAACAGCACGAGCGTCGCGCGGTCGCCCGCGCGCAGACCGTCCAGCGCGGCGCGCGCGGCCGCGGTCGCCTTCGCCCAGCGGTCGCCGTAGCCCATGCTGTACGAGCGGTCGAGCAGCACCACGACCTCGCGCGCGCCGCCGAGCGCCGCCGACGTGGGGCGCGGGCGCTGGAAGAACGGCCGGGCGAACGCCGCCGCCAGCAGCGCCAGCGCCGCGCAGCGCAGCAGGAAGAGCGCCCAGTGCCGGATGCGCTGCCGCCGCGCCGAGCGGAACGGGATCCGCCGCAGGAACATGAGCGACGGGAACGCCACGACCTCCTTCCGCTCCTTGTGCAGCAGGTGCACCAGGATCGGGACGGCGATCGCGGCCAGGCCGAGGAGGAAGAGCGGGGCGAGGAAGCTCACCGGACCCTCCCCAGCCGCTCGCGCGTGCTCAGGAACGTGAACAGCGCGTGGTCCAGCGGGCGGGAGGTGTCGACCATGGTGAAGTCCACCTGCCCCTCGCCCATCCGGCGGCGCAGCGTGTCGAGGTGCGTCGTCATCGCGGCCTGGTACTGCGCGCGCATCTGCTCCGGGATCACCGGCAGCACCTCGCCGCTCTCCAGGTCCTCGAAGCTCGCCGCCTCGTCGAACGGGAACTCGATCTCGGCGGGGTCGAGCAGCTGGAAGGCGACCAGGTCGTTGCCGCGGCCGCGCAGCGGGGCGATGGCCTCGACGATCGTCGAGGCGTCCTCGTAGAAGTCGGAGACGAGCACGACGATGCTGCGCCGCCGGAGCTGCTGCGCGGCCTTGGCCATCGTCGCCGCCAGCGACCCCCGCTCCGCCTCGGCGGCGGCGCGGCGGCGCGGCGCGATGCGGTCGATCGTGTGCAGCAGCGTGTCGAGCCGCCGCCCCGAGGGCGGGAGGAACTCGACCAGGTCCCCCTCGTCGAACACGCCTAACGCCACGCGGTCCCGCTGCCGGTCGCAGAAGTAGGCGAGGCAGGCGCCCAGGTAGCGGCCGTAGTCGAGCTTGGTCACCGCGCCCGGCCGCCCGGCGAAGTCCATCGAGCGCGAGGCGTCGAGCAGCAGCAGCACGTCGGCGTTGGTCTCGGCTTCGAACTCCTTGATGTAGTAGCGGTCGGTGCGCCCGAACAGCCGCCAGTCGATGCGCCGCACGTCGTCCCCCGGCATGTACTGCCGGTGCTCGGCGAAGTCGGTGGACAGCCCGAGGTTCGGCGACCGGTGCAGCCCGTGGATGAACCCCTCGACGACCGTGCGCGCGAGCAGCTCGAGCGTGTCGATCCGCGCGAGCGCCGCGGGGTCGAGGAAGCGGGCCCCGGAGGCGAAGGAAGTCTGGCGAGGAGGCATCAGCTCACATCTTGCTCTTCGGCACCGGCACCGCGTTCAGCAGCTGCTCGATGATCTGCTCCGACGTCACGCGGTCGGAGTGGGCGTGGAAGTTCGTCAGGACGCGGTGGCGCAGCACCGGGCGGGCCAGGGCGCGGACGTCCTCGAAGCTCACGTGGTAGCGCCCCTGCATCAGCGCCCGCGCCTTGCCGCCGAGGATGAGGTGCTGCGGCGCGCGGACGCTGGCGCCGTACTGGACGTACTTCTTGATGAAGTCCGGCGCCTGGGGCGACGACGGGCGGCTCATCCGCGCGATGTTCACCGCGTAGCGCGTCACCGCCTCGGCCGCCGGGACGCGGCGGACGAGCTGCTGGAAGGCCAGGATGTCGGGGCCGGTCACCATGTGCCGGAAGCGGTGGTCCTGCACCGCGGTCGTCGACTGGACGACCTGCACCTCCTCGTCCTCGCTCAGGTAGTCGATGACGATCTCGAACATGAAGCGGTCGAGCTGGGCCTCGGGGAGCGGGTAGGTCCCCTCCAGCTCGATCGGGTTCTGCGTCGCGAAGACGAAGAACGGCTCGGGGAGCTGGTAGGTCTTCCCCTGCACCGTCACCCGGTGCTCCTGCATCGCCTCCAGCAGCGCCGACTGGGTCTTGGGCGGCGTGCGGTTGATCTCGTCGGCGAGGACGATGTTGCCGAAGATCGGTCCCGGCGTGAACACCATCTGCCGCCGCAGGTTCCCCCGGTCGTCGTGCGACTCCTGGATGATCTCGGTGCCGGTGATGTCGGTCGGCATGAGGTCGGGGGTGAACTGGATGCGCGAGAACTTGAGGTCGAGCACCCGGGCGATGGTGTGGATGAGCAGCGTCTTGGCCAGCCCCGGCACGCCGAGGATCAGGCTGTTCCCGCCGGAGAAGAGCGAGATCAGCACCTGCTCGATCACCCCCTCCTGCCCGACGATGAGCTTCCGCAGCTCGGACACGATGTCGTCGCGCCCGCGCTTCAGGCGCTCGGCGAGGGCGATGTCGTCGGTCGGGGTCGTTGGTGCCGGCGTCGTCGTTACGGCTTCCACAGTGTCAGTCTCCCGTTGGTCCTATCCCAGTTTCGAGTTGCGAATTGCGAGTTGCGAGTAGTGCGTCGGGAGGCCTCGATGCGCTGCCCGAGGCACTACTCGCAACTCGCAATTCGCAACTCGCAGCCGTTAACGCGTCATCCCGTACACGATGTAATTCACCGCCAGCTTGTACGCCTCGTTCGTCGGATCGACGGGGTACCAGCCGCGGCCCGTCCACTCCATGTAGTCGCCGAGGTCGGTGTCGTAGTTGATGACCACGGCGAGGCGCTTCGAGGGGTCGTTGTCCTCGTGCACGCCGAAGAACTTCGCCCGGATGTAGGGGCGCCCCGGGTAGGGGATGTCGAGCGACTTGATGTGAAAGAAGCAGTCGAAGATCGGGTGCGAGAGGTCGAGCGGGACGATGCGCGCGTTCGGCAGCGCGCGGCGGAGCTGCGTCTCGAAGTTCTCCCACTCGCGCCCCATGAAGTCGTCGAAGATCACGAACCCGCCCTTCTCCACGTACCGCCGCAGCCCCTCGGCCTCGGCCTCGCTCGGCACCCAGTAGCCCGGCTCCGACACGTACGCGATCGGAAACTTGAGCAGCTCCGGGTCGTCGAACGTCAGGATGTTGCTCCGCCGGACGTGCGGCGAGAGCGTCGTGATCTCGTGGAGCAGCGTCATGAAGTTCTGCTCCATCTCCGGGTAGTCGTACGACCACCCAGCGCTGTACAGCTCCGTGTACCGGATCCGTGCGAAGGTGAAGCGCCCGTCGTAGGCGACGTTGTGGGGCTGTGGGGCGCGCTGGCGCCACTGCGCGTGCAGCGGCATCGCGTGCAGCGGCATCGCGAGCAGCAACAGCATCGCGAGCACGGGATGCGGGATGCGGGATGCGGGATGCGCAACCTCGGGGCGCTTCGGCGCCCCGGGGCTGTTCGTCCCGCATCCCGCATCCCGCATCCCGGCCATTCTCACCGCGTCATCCCGTAGATGATGTAGTTCACCGCGATCTTGTACGCCTCGTTGGTGATCTGGATCGGCAGGAAGCCGGCGTCGGACCACTCCATGTAGTCGCCGAGGTCGTTGTTGTAGTTCACCACCACCATCAGGCGCTTCTTCGGGTCGTTGTCCTC
>DATFPD010000004.1:0-19191 GCA_035265005.1 Gemmatimonadaceae bacterium
CGTTGCCTCAAACTGACCCACTACCCCCGCGTTCCCCTCCTGGCCCTCCCCCGAAGCAATCCATATTCTCCCCGGCATTGTCTGTTCTCCTGCGAGCAGCGCGCGCACCCAACCCGAAGGAGAGCGCCAATGGCGACGTACCGGAGCGGCCGGAGCGGACGGAAGACCCGCAGCGAAGGCGGAGTGGCTGACTGGCTGGATGGAGTGTCGCGGGACGTCCGGTACGCGTTCCGGTCGCTCCGCCGCGCGCCCGGCTTCGTCGCGATCGCGGTGTTCTGCCTCGCGCTCGGCATCGGAGCGAACGCGGCGATCTTCAGCGTCATCAACGCGGTGCTGCTCAAGCCCATGCCGTTCCGCGAGCCCGAGCGCCTGGTGCGGATGTACGAGGCGAAGCGGGACAAGAGCGGGTTCACCGGCTCGGTGTCGGTGCCCAACTTCCGGGACTGGAAGGCGCAGAGCCGCTCGTTCGAGCGGATGGTCGCCTACCAGAGCGCCAGCCGGAACCTCCTGGGCGCCGGCGGCGAGCCGGAGCGCATCAGCGTCGTCGAGTCGACGGCGGACCTCTTCCCGATGCTCGGCGTGCCGGCGCTGCTCGGCCGGGGCTTCGCCGAGGGCGAGGACCAGCCGGGGAAGGGGAACGTGGCCGTGCTCGGCGAGGGGATGTGGCGCCGCCGCTTTGGCGCCGACCCGTCGGTGCTCGGGAAGAGCGTGTCGCTCGACGGGACCGTGTACAGCATCATTGGCGTCATGCCGGAGCGGTTCAGCTTCCCGCCGGGCGCCCGGCCGGCGGACGTGTGGCTCCCGCTCGTGCCTAGCGAGCAGACCGAGAAGTCGCGCGGCAGCCACATGCTGGCCGTCGTCGGGCGGCTGCGCCCCGGCGTCACGATGGGGCAGGCCTCCGACGAGATGCGCCGCATCGCCGCGGGGATCGAGCGCCAGTACCCCAACGAGCAGACCCTGCGCACCGTCCTGCTCTACCCGCTGCGCGAGGTCGTCGTGGGGCGCGCGCGGCCGGCGCTGCTGATTCTCTTCGGCGCGGTCGGGATGGTGCTGCTGATCGCCTGCGCGAACGTCGCCAACCTCCTGCTCGCCCGCGCGGCCACCCGCCGCCACGAGGTCGCGGTCCGCCTCGCCCTCGGCGCCAGCCGCGGCCGGCTCGTCAGGCAGTTCCTCGTCGAGAGCGTCGTCCTGGCGCTGGCCGGCGCGGTGCTGGGCGCGCTCTTCGCCTGGTGGGGGCTCGAGGCGCTGCGCCCGCTCGCCGAGCGCGCGCTCCCGCTCGCCGGCGGCGTCCCCCTCGACCGGCGCGTGTTCGGCTTCCTGCTCGCCGTCGCCACGCTGAGCGGGATCGCGTTCGGCCTGCTCCCCGCGCTCGCCTCGTCCAGCACCGACGTGCGCGAGCACCTCTCCGAGTCCGGGGTGAAGTCCACCGCCAGCGGCGGCCAGCAGCGCTCGCGCAGCCTGCTCGTCGTCGCCGAGGTCGCGCTGTCGCTGGTGCTGCTCGCCGGCGCCGGGCTGCTGCTGCGCGGCTTCCTGCTCCTTCGGAACACCGAGCCCGGGCTGGCGCCGGAGAACGTGCTCACCGCGCACGTCGCCATCCCCACCGCGCGCTACGCCACCGAGAACGAGGCGCGCGACCGCCTGATCCGCCCGATCGTCCAGAACGTCCGGGCGATTCCCGGCGTGCGCTCCGCCGCCGCCATCTCCATGCTGCCGATCCAGAACGCCTGGACGAACGGCGGCTACTCGGTGGTCGGGAAGCCGGCGCCCCAGCCGGGGAAGGAGCCGTGGGCCGAGTGGCGCGTCACGACGCCCGGGTTCTTCCAGTCGCTCGGCATCCCGGTGAAGGTGGGGCGCGACTTCACCGAGCAGGACGGCGACTCCGGGAAGGAGGTCATCGTCATCAACGAGGTGCTGGCGCGGCGCGAGTTCAAGGACGCCAACCCCATCGGCCAGCAGTTCAACGTCGGCGGCTCGCCGCACGCCGTGATCGGCGTCGTCGGCGCCATTCGTCAGGCGGGGCTCGACCAGCAGCCGCTCCCCGAGATCTACTTCCCGTACACCGAGGGCGGGACGATCGGCTGGCTGCGCGACATGACGCTGGTGATCAAGACGACCGTGCCGCCGGAGGGGATCGTCGCGCAGCTCCGCCAGGCGGTGCGCGCCGCCGACCCCACGCAGCCGATCTTCCAGGTCGCGACGATGCGCGAGGTGATAGCCACCTCGCTCGCCGACCGCCGCATGACGCTCTCGCTCCTGGCGGTGTTCGCGACGATCGCGCTGCTGCTGGCCGCGGCGGGGCTCTACGGGGTGATCGCGTACCTGGTGGCGCAGCGCACGCGCGAGATCGGCATCCGCGTCGCCCTCGGCGCGCAGAAGCGCGACGTGCTGCGCCTGATGATGCGCCACGGCGCCTCGCTCACGGCGGCGGGGATCGCGCTCGGGCTCGTGGGCAGCGTCGCCCTCACCCGGCTGCTCCAGAGCCTCCTCTTCGGCGTGAGCGCCCGCGACCCCGTCACGTTCCTGTCGGTCGCGGCGGTGCTCGCGGCGGTCGCGCTGCTGGCCACGTACTTCCCGGCCCGCCGCGCCACGCGCGTGGACCCGATGGTGGCGCTGCGGGGCCAGTAGGGCCGGATGCCTCACGCGGCGGGCGAACGGGCGAGCCCGCCGCGGGCGCTGGTCGTCGCGGCGTTCGCCATCCTCTACGTCGTCTGGGGCTCGACGTACCTCGCGATCCGGTACGCCGTGGAGACGATGCCGCCGCTGCTCATGGCCGGCACGCGATTCCTGGCCGCCGGCGCGGTGCTCTACGCCTGGGCGGTGGCCCGCGGTCGCCGGTTAGGCAGCGCGGCCGAGTGGCGCGGCGCGACGCTGGCCGGGCTGCTGCTCATCTCGGCGGCGTACGGGCTCGTCTCCTGGGCGGAGCAGCGCATCTCGTCCGGGCTCGCGGCGCTGCTCGTCGCCAGCGTGCCGGCGTGGATGCTGATCCTCGAGCGCGTCACGGGCGAGGGCGAGCGCCCGGCGCCGCTCGCCATCGCGGGCGTCGTGCTCGGCTTCGTCGGCCAGTACATCCTGCTGCGCCCCGAGCTGGCGCGCGGCGCGAGCGGCGACCTGCTGGCCGCGGGCGCCGTGCTGCTCTCGAACGTCGCGTGGGCGGTCGGGTCGCTGGCGTCGCGCCGCGTGAAGCTGCCCGACTCGCCGCTGCTGAACACCGCGATGCAGATGCTCGCCGGCGGCGCGGTGCTGGTGGCGCTCGGGCTCGCCGTCGGGGAGGGCCCGCGCGTTGCGGGCGGCGCGGTGTCGGCGCGCTCGATCGCCGCGTGGGCCTACCTCGTCGTCGCCGGCTCCATGCTCGCCTACACGGCGTACGTCTGGCTGCTGGGCGTCACCACGACGGCGCGGGTCACGACCTACGCCTACGTCAACCCGGTGGTGGCGGTGCTCGTGGGCTGGCTGGTGGGCGGCGAGGCGGTGGGGGCGCACACCGTCGTCGCGACGGTCGTGATCCTGGCGGCGGTGCTGATGATCAACCTCGCGCCGGCACGCGGTGCAAGCCGATGACACCTCGAGCACCGGACCGCCGGCCCCGGCGGTCCGGTGCCGCTCACGGGCGGGGCGGAACGGTCGACTTCTTCGGCGCCTTGCCCCCTCCGCCCTGGAAGATGTCTTCGGCCACCAGCAGCCCGAGCGGCACGCCGCCCACGAACTTGCCTCCGACCTTCTTGGTGAGATTCGGCTGGCCGTTGTTCTTGACCGCGAAGGCGTCGAAGACCCAGTGGACGCCGAGGAATACGCGGCTACGGCCGTTCTCCTCGATCATCTGCCAGAGGCCGTCGGGGAACGACCGAACGTGCCTGGGACGCACCGCGCCTTTGTTGTCGCGGTTGACGCCGTTGAGCTCGTCCGAGACGAAGGTGAGACCGTTGGCAAGGTTGTCCCGCTGTCGGTTTCCCACCGGCACCTTGTAGAAGAGCCTCGTTATGTGGAAGACGGCGGCCCCGAACGTCGCGTGCCCCGACGGGTAGGCCGGGAAGGGAGGGGTGAAGTTCTTCGCCGCCGAGTTGCTGTTGGGGGCGCCGAGCGGCAGCCAGCCCGGGTCGCAGTCGTCCGACATGTTGTTCTGGCCCGTCGACGCCGCTGGCCCCATCGACGTGTCGTGCTCCCGGATGGCCACGACCGGACGCCAGAGGTCGTGAAGGTACTTCTGGTCCCAGGCGAGGATGCCGGCGTCCGCCATCGCGACGTTTACGAAGGCGAACAGGCGCGCATTGTCGTCAGGCGTGTTGCCGCGGGCGGTCGCGATCGCGCGCACGATCTGGTTGTAGAGCCGGGGCGGCGTTCCGAGGTTGGGCGCGCCGTCGTAGCCCCAGAACGTGCCGATCACCGTCTCCTCGGGCGTGCGCGCGTCGCTGGCGGCCGGAAGCGTCCCCATGAGCTCGGGCGCGATGCCCTTGCCGCGAACCTGCCGCAGCGCTTTCTCGTACTCGGCGTTGTCGAGCGGGGGTGCCGCCAGCTCGTGACGCGCGGTGATGGCGAACCCCTTCGATCGCGCGCCGTAGAAGGGCGCGTAGAACCCCTGTCCGGGATTGTCGGGGTCGACGCGATGTCTGCCGCGCGCCGGCGATGGCACGTGACCTCCGAACGCGGCGTTCGGGTCGGCCGCCCTGTCCGCCAGGATGGCCTGCGCGACCGCCAGCCCGAATACATGTCCCGCGTTCGACGGATCGCCGGCGCCCGCGAGCACGATGTCGAAGAACGGCTGCTGGCTTGGAAACAATCCGGAGAGCGTCGCGTGGGCGGCGGCGGCGACCGCCGCTTCGGTCGTTGCGCCCGCACCCGGCACGGGCAGCCCGGAAAGGTACGGTGGCAGGACGGCGGGAGTCTTTCTGACGCCGGCGAACGCATCGTACATCGCGAGGTGGACGATGGCGAGCGCGCGCGCGCTGAGCGTGGGGCCAACCTGTTCTCCCTGCCCGTTAGTGTGACTGACGCGATTCGCTTCCAGGGCTACCGCGTTCCAGATCAGGATTGGGTCGGACATGGCCGCTTCTCGCCTCCGGGCGTCTGCTGGTGAGCGTGGACAGATCGCTTTGGTCCACGCCGATCAGACGGACATGGCCGGAGGAATTCCGCCTGCGGTGCCGCGCGCCAGACGCGCCAGCTCGTCACACCTGCTGACGCAGCGCCAGCCGCACCGACACCAGCTCCTCCCCCCGCCGTAGCGCGAGCTCCGCCGTCCGCCCGGCCGCCTGCAGCCGCTCGCGAAGCACCGTTAGGCTCGTCTCGGGGGCCGGTCGCCCGCCGACCGCGACCAGCTCGTCCCCCTCGCGGACCCCCGCTTCCGCCGCCGGCGACCCGGGCGCGACGCGCGACACGCGGTAGAGGCGCAGCTCGTCGCCCTCGGCGAGAATGGTGAGGCCGCTGGCGTCCGCCAGCTCGCGCCGCGCGAAGCCGGCGTTGGGGCGCAGGTAGACCTGCTCGCGCGACAGGTCCAGCGTCAGCGTGAAGCGCTCCCAGATGCCATTGCCCACGACGCCCGCCCAGCGGTCGGACGCGAACGCCCCGACCGTGTCTGCGGACAGCCCGCACACCGGCTCGGCCACGGTGAACGGCCCCACGCGCAGCCCCGCCGGCCTGCCGAGCGTCATCCCGGACTCGCTGGCGATCCCGCGGCCGGGAGCGATCGAGGTGCGCCCGACTGCCTCGACGAGCCCGTGCTGGCGCACGAACGGCGCGGCGACCACCGCCGACGGGCTCGCGCCGGTGTCGAGCGCGAAGCGGCCGTCTACGAAGCGCCCGTCGTCGAGCACGATCGACGCATCGAGCATGGCGTGGCCGCTGCTCAGCGACACCGGAACGCGTGCGCCCAGCTCGTCCGCGCCCGGCGCGAACGTCGCCGCGTCGTGCACCACGACCCGCCGTCCCTCGAAGTCCACCACGAGGGCGAAGCGGCGCAGGAAGTCGAGCCCGAGCAGTCCGTCCACCGGGTGGCCGGCGTAGCGTCCGAGGTCGCGGAGGGGCGCCGCGATGAGACTGGCATCGCGCGCCACGACTCCCGCCAGCTCGAGCGCCGCGTCAGGCACGACCGTGTACGCCGCCGAGCCCTCGCCGGCACCGCTGACGACGTTGCCCCCGGCCGAGGCGATGCCGAGCGCCGCGGCGACGTCCCGGTCGATCACCGACGGCGCGGCTCCCGTCTCCAGTGCGAAGCTGAGCGGCCGGCCGCCGTTGACGCGGACCGGAAGGAACACGAGCCCGCCGTGACGCTCGAAGGGGACGACGGCGAGCGGGGTGGGGGCGGGGACGTGGGCGGCAGTGGGCACGGGGCACTCCCTGAGAGACGACGTGGCCTAATGTGAACTTGCTTTCACATTATACGTGAATGTATGTTCACATCGCAAGTGCCACATGTTCCCACTCGAGCGCGCGTGACCGAGTCCAGCGAGCCCGTCGTCGACGCCCACCCCGCCAAGCAGCCGCGCAGCCGTCGCACGCTGGAGCGACTGCTCCAGGCGGCCGAGGAGGTGCTGGCGCGCGAGGGGCTGGAGGGCGCGACCGTGCCCGCGATCGCGCGCCGCGCGCGGCTCTCGGTGGGGATCGTCTACCGGCGCTTTCCCGACAAGGACGCGCTGATGCGGGCCGTGTACGAGCGCTTCTTCGCCCGAAGCATGGCCGCCAACCGCGACGCGCTCGACCCCACGCGCTGGGCCGGCGTGCCGGCGACGCGGATCGTGCGCAGCGTGGTGGGCGGGATGGTGCGCGGCTACGAGCAGCACCGGACGATCCTGCGCGCGCTCCTGCGCTACGCCGACGCGCACCCCGATCCCGAGTTTCGCCGCCACGCCGAGGCGCTGCGAGGCGACGCGTTCGCGCGCGTGGGCGACCTCCTGCTCGCGCGCCGCGCCGAGATCCGCCACCCCGACCCCGCGGCGGCGATCCGCTTCGCGCTGACCGTCGTCGCGCTCGCGCTCCAGGGGCTGGTGCTTCCCGAGCGCCGCTGGTCGCAGCCGGAGCTGGAGCAGATCGTCGGCACCGGCGAGCAGCTCGGCGCCGAGCTCGATCGGCTCGTGCTCGGCTACCTGGGGCTGGACGCGGACCCGGAGCCGGTCGGATGAGCCTCGGCAGCGCCGTGCGTTCGCTGCGCACCGATCGCGGGCTGACGCTGGATGCCCTCGCCGCGCGGAGCGGCGTGAGCCGCGCGATGCTCTCCGACGTCGAGCGGGACCGCAAGAGTCCGACGATCCGCGTCGTCTGCCAGATCGCGGCGGCGCTCGAGGTGCCGGTCTCCGAGCTGGTGGAGGAGGAGCACGCGCCGCCGCGCGTGGCGCTGCGCCGGCGCGGCGACCGCCGTCCGCTGGTCGACCCCGAGACCGGCGTCGAGCGCCACGTGCTCTCCGACCCGTCGCTCGCCCGCGGGCTGGAGGTCGTCTGGTACGTGCTCCCCGCCGGCGCCGACGTCGGCTCCTTCCCCGCGCACGCGCGCGGCTCCGTCGAGCACATCACGATCGCCGCCGGCGCGGTCGAGATGACCGTGGGCGCCGAGCGCATCCCGCTCCGCGCCGGCGACTCGATCTCCTACCGCGCCGACGTCACGCACGGCTTCCGCAACACCGGCCGCTCGCGCGCCGAGCTGTTCCTGGTGATCGACGCGAGAAAGTGAAGGGCGAATCGCGCACCGCGATTCGCGAATCGCCCTTCACTCTCCCCCCAGCGCGCTCGCCGGCACCAGTCTCGCCGCGCGGCGCGCCGGCAGGTACGCGGCCACGAGCGCCACGAGGGCCAGGACCAGCGCCGCTCCGAGCAGGGTGAGCGGGTCGGCGCCTGACGAGCGGAAGAGCAGGCCCTGGATCGCGGCGCCGGCGGCGCGGGCCAGCGCGGCGCCGACCAGCAGGCCGACCGCCACCCAGCGCATCGCGTCCAGCACCAGCAGCCGGCCGACCGACGGGCCCGTCGCGCCGAGCGCCATGCGGATGCCGACCTCGCGCGTCCGCTCGGCCACCGTGTGCGACGTCACGCCGTACAGCCCTAACGAGGCGAGGGCGAGTCCGACCGCCGCGAACAGCGACAGCAGCACGGCGCGCGAGCGCTGCTTCGACAGCGAGTCGTCCATCAGCCGCTCCAGTGGCAGCACGGCGTCGAGCGGCAGGTCGCGGTCGAGCGACCAGACGGCCTGGCGCACCGCCGGGGCGAGGCCGGCCGGGGCCGACGCCGTGCGCACCACGAGGCTCACCGTGCCCGTGTTCGTCTGCGCGTACGGCAGGTAGATCGTCGGGCCCAGCTCGTCGTCCAGGCCGGCATCGCGCACGTCCGGCGCGACGCCGACGACGGTGAGCCAGGGGTTGGCGTCGCCCGGCCGCTTGAGCCGCTTCCCGAGCGCGTCCTCGCCGGGCCACGCCCGCTCGGCGAGCGAGCGGCTGACGACCGCCACCGGCACCGACCCCTCGCGGTCCTCGGCGGTGAAGGTGCGGCCGCGCAGCAGCGGGATGCGCATCGTCTCGAAGTAGCCCGGGCTCAGCCGCCGGAAGTGCGTCGAGAAGTCGTTCTCCGGACCGGCCGGGCGCCCCTCGATGCTGAGGATGGTCTGGAGGCTCTGCTGCGGGACGAACCGGTTCAGCGTGGACGCCGCGCCCACCACGCCGGGCACCGCGCGGATCGTCTCCAGCGCCCGCTCCACGAACGCCGCGCGCTCGGCCTTGTCCGGGTAGCGAGAGGCCGGCAGGTTGAGCTGCATCGTGAGGACGTTGTGCGCGTCGAAGCCGGGGTCGACGCGGCCCAGCTCGCGCAGCGTGCGCAGCATCAGCACCGCGCCCGTGAGCAGCACCAGCGCGAGCGCCGTCTGCGCGGCGACGAGGACGCGACGCACGCGCCGGTCGCGCGCCCCGCCGGCCAGGCGCCGCCCGGACTCGGCGAGCGTCCCGGCCGTGCCGCCGAGCCGCGCGGCGCGCAGCGCGGGGAGCGCGCCGCTGGCGAGGCCGGCGAGGACCGAGAGCAGCACCGCGACCGCGAGCACCCGTCCGTCGAGCGTGACCGAGTCGAGGATCGGCGGGCGGTCGGGGTCGAGCGCCAGCAGCGGGCCCACCGCTAGCGCCGCCACCGCGACGCCGAACGCCGCGCCGCCCAGCCCGATCAGCGCGCTCTCGGCCAGCTGCGGCCGCGCCGCCTGCCAGCGTGTCGCGCCGAGTGCCAGCCGCACCGCCGTCTCGCCGCGGCGCCTAACGGCCCTGGCCAGCGTGAGGTTGGCCACGTTGGCGCAGCCGAGCAGCAGGAGGAAGGCGACCGCGCCCAGCAGCGTCAGCGCGCTCGCGCGCTGGTCTTCGGCCATCGCCGCCTGCGCCGGCCGGGCCCGCGCGCTCCACCCGGTGTTCGACGCCGGGTAGTCCCGCTGGAGCTCCGTCGCGGTTGCCCGCAGCTCGGCCGTGACCGCCGCCAGGCTCACGCCGCGGCGCGCGAGTCCGAGCACCGCGTGAAAGCGCGAGACGGGTGCTTTCATCGAGGCCTCGGTGAGCCCCAGCGGGACCCACACGTCCACGCGCCGCACCAGCGACTGGAACGACGGCCGCAGGACGCCGATCACCACATGCGGCCGTCCGTCGAGCACGATCGACTTCCCGAGAATTGCCGGGTCGCCGCCGAAGCGCCGACGCCAGAGCCCGTGGCTGAGCACGGCGAGCTGTGCGGCGGAGGAGTCCTCATGGCCGGTGAAGCTCCGCCCGAACGCGGCGTCGGCGCCGAGCAGCGGCAGGTAGCCCGCCGTCGCGCCGGCGCCGTCGATCGTCTCCGGTTCGGTGCCCTCGCCGCTGAGGGCGATCGGGCGCGCGTAGATCGCCTCGACCGCCTCGAGCGTCCGCAGCCCCTGCCGCCAGCGCAGCACCTCGCGCGGGCCCCCGCCGTAGTCGATCTCCGCCCCACCGGCCGGCCCTGCGCGCGTGTTGGAGAGCACGAGCAGCCGCTCGGCGTGGGGGTAGGGAAGCGGGCGCAGCATCAGCGCGCTGACGACGCTGTAGATCGCCGTCGTGGCGCCGATGCCGAGCGCGAGCGTCAGCACGGCGGTGGCGGTGTAGCCGGGGCTGCGCCGCAGCGCACGCGCTGCGTGCCGCAGTGCTCGGACGAAGGAGCTGCTCATCTGGGGTCTCCGGGAATGGGTGCGCGCGGGGATGCGCTCCGCCCGGGGGGGAGAGGCGGCACTGCCGTCGGATTCCACTATAGCGGAACAGATCCACCATAGTACGCAAGCGCGATCGGGAGGCAAGGGGCGGCGCCGACCGCGGTGCGGCCGAGGCGCTGGCCGAGGCGCCGGCGCTGGCAAAGTGATTGCCCTGTCGGGCAGGGTCGGACGCGCCCGTTCGCGCGCCGTTCCTTTCACGTCCCGGAGACCCGATGGAGCAATTGCGCAGGAAGCAGTTTCGATTCTCGGGCGCGTACCTGCTGGCCGCGCTGGTGGTGCTGTCGCTGCTCCAGTTCTTCGCCGTGCGCGCGCCGCGCCCGCGCGCCGTCCCCTACAGCGACTTCCTCGCGCAGCTCCGCGCCGGGAACGTGAAGGAGGTGCGACTCGCCTCGGACCGCATCCTCGCCGAGCTGAAGAGCATCCCGGACTCGCTCCGCCCCACGCCAGCCGAGCTGCGGCGCGTGCGCGACACGGCCGCCTTCCGCACTATCTCGACCGACCGACTCCCCGGGGTCGAGGAGAGCTACCTGATCGAGGAGATGCAGTCGCGCGGCGTGGTGTTCTCCGGCCGTGCGGCGCGCGACTCGGTGTGGCGGCAGTTCCTGCTCGGCGGGCTGCCGTTCCTGCTCATGATCGGCCTCTACTTCTGGGCGATGACGCGCATGCAGCGGCGCGGCGGGCCGCTCAGCTTCGGCAAGTCGACGGCGAAGATCTACGACAAGAACGAGGGCGAGCGCGTCACCTTCGCCGACGTGGCGGGCGTCGAGGAGGCGAAGGCCGAGCTGGTCGAGGTGGTGGGCTTCCTCAAGGACCCCACCAGGTACCGCGCGCTCGGGGCCCGCATCCCGAAGGGCGTGCTGCTCGTCGGCTCGCCGGGGACGGGGAAGACGCTGCTCGCGCGGGCGGTGGCGGGCGAGGCGAACGTCCCCTTCTTCTCGCTCAGCGGCTCGGAGTTCGTCGAGATGTTCGTCGGCGTCGGCGCGGCGCGGATGCGCGCGCTGTTCGAGCAGGCCAAGGAGCGCGCGCCCTGCATCATCTTCATCGACGAGCTGGACGCGATCGGCAAGTCGCGCGGCGGCGCGGCAGCGTTCGCCACGCACGACGAGCGCGAGCAGACGCTCAACCAGCTCCTGGTCGAGATGGACGGCTTCGACCCCGGCAAGGGCGTGATCATCATGGGCGCGACGAACCGCCCCGAGGTGCTCGACCAGGCGCTGCTGCGCGCGGGACGCTTCGACCGGCAGGTGCTGGTGGACCGCCCGACCGTGGAGGGGCGAGTGGCGATCCTCCAGGTGCACGCGCGGCGGGTGAAGCTCGCGCCGGAGGTGCGGCTGGAGACGGTGGCGCAGCGTACGGCCGGCATGGTGGGCGCGGACCTCGCGAACGTGGTGAACGAGGCCGCGCTCGCCGCGGGGCGCCGCAACGCGGCGTCGGTCACCCAGGCGGACTTCGAGGAGGCGATCGACCGCATCCAGCTCGGCCTCAAGCGGCGCGGGCGCGTGATGAACGAAGAGGAGAAGCGCCGCGTCGCCGTTCACGAGGGCGGGCACGCGCTGGTGGCGCTGTCGGTGGAGCACGCGGACCCGGTGCACCGGGTCACGATCATCCCCCGCTCGATCGGCGCGCTGGGGGCGACGCTCCAGCTCCCGACCGAGGACCGCTACCTGCTCACGCGCGGGGAGCTGCGCGACCGCCTGTGCGTGATGCTCGGCGGACGCGCGGCCGAGGAGATCGCGCTCGACGACATCTCCACCGGCGCGCACAACGACCTCGAGCGCGCGTCCGAGACGGCGCGCCAGATGGTCACCCGCTTCGGGATGACCGACGAGCTCGGCCCGGTCACCTACGGCCGCGCCACGAGCGCCCGCTTCCTCCAGACGCCGGTGGACCTTGGCGAGGAGCGCAACTACAGCGAGGAGACCGCCCGCGCCATCGACGCCGCCGTGCGCGCGATGGTCGACGCCGAGCACGAGCGCGCCCGCCGCATCCTGGAGGAGCGGCGCGACGTGCTCGATCGCATCGCGCAGCTCCTGCTCGAGCGCGAAACGGTGGAGCGGGTCGAGCTGGAGGCGCTCGTGGCGGCGCACGAGGCGCGCGGAAACGGGCGGGGCGCGGAGCGCACGCGGTTGGGGACGGCGAAGCCGTAGCCCGGCCGCGCGGAGTCTGCCGCTGTGGCGCGCGTGGCAGAGTGAGTTTGCCAGCGATGCCGAGTGCGGCGGTATTCGGATTGCGGCCCCTCGGCCTCGGCGCCCGCGGTCGGTCGTGCGCGGGGGCCGCGACTGAACAGGAGGAGGCTCAACGATATGGCTACTCGAACCGACACCCGGGAGACTCGACAGCAGAACAAGACGACTCGCCAGAGCGAGGGACGGGAACCGCAGCGCACCGGCGGCGGCGGCGACCGTGAGCGCGAGGTGCAGGTGGCGCGTGGCGGCGATGACATGCGTACGGAGCAGGGCAGAGCGGAGCAGGGTCGCGAGGCCGGGACCGCGGTCGCGCGGAGAGGGCAGCCGCAGCGGGGGCTGAACGCTCCCGGCGCCTACGCCGGCGGCAGCCCGTTCGCGATGATGCGGCGCATGATGGACGACATGGACCGCCTGTTCTCCGACTTCGGCGTCGGGCGGGAGCTCGGCCTCGCGCCGCTCGCGAGCTTCGATCGTCTGCTCGCGCCGCAGCTCCAGTCCATGCAGCGGTCGCTGCCGCAGGGGATCTGGTCGCCGCAGGTCGAGGTCTTCGAGCGCGGCGACCGCCTGGTGGTGCGTGCCGACCTTCCGGGGCTGACGAAGGACGACGTCGAGCTCGAGATCGAGAACGAGGCGCTCGTGATCCGCGGCGAGCGCAAGAACGAGAGCGAGGACGAGCGCGACGGCTACTACCACAGTGAGCGCAGCTACGGCTCGTTCTACCGCGCGATCCCGCTCCCCGAGGGGGCCGACGCCGACGACATCCAGGCCTCGTTCCAGAACGGGGTGCTGGAGGTGACGCTCCCGAAGCCAAAGCAGGAGCAGCGCCGCGGTCGCAAGATCGAGATCCGGTCGTAGGGCGAGGGAGGCGGGACGCGGGACGCCCCTCGCGTCCCGCGTCCCGCCTCCCGCAGGGGTACGCTCCGTGCGCATTGCCGCCTCTTCCCACACTACCAACGCAGAGGGCGAACAGCGCACATGCCGAGTCGCGATCCCAAGAGGGGCAAGAAGCCGTCGAAGCGGATGGAGCTGTCGAAGGCGCCGGGGCAGGAGGAGGACCTCGCGCCACGCGCCGACCACGGCGAGCGGAGCTACCGCGGCAGCGGGAAGCTCGACGGGCTGACGGCGATCATCACCGGCGGCGACAGCGGGATCGGGCGCGCGGTCGCGATCGCCTTCGCGCGCGAGGGAGCGGACGTCGCGATCGGCTACCTGTCGAAGGACGAGGACGACGACGCGGAGGAGACGCAGGGCTGGGTGGAGAAGGCGGGCCGCCGATGCGTCGTGCGCCGCTTCGACGTGCGCGAGCGGCAGGCGTGCCGGCGCTTCGTGGACGCGGTGCACAAGGAGACGGGGCGGCTGGACGTCCTGGTCAACAACGCCGCGTACCAGATGGAGATCCCCTCGATCGATGAGCTGACCGAGGAGCAGATCGACCGCACGTTCCGCACGAACATCTACGGCTACATCTTCATGGCGCAGGCGGCGCTCCGGCACATGAAGCGCGGCGCGGCGATCGTCAACACCGGCTCGGTGACGGCGTTCGACGGCAACAAGACGCTCCTGGACTACAGCGCGACCAAGGGCGCGATCCACACCTTCACCAAGTCGCTCGCGCAACAGGTGGCGGAGCGCGGCATCCGCGTGAACGGCGTCGCCCCGGGCCCGGTCTGGACGCCGCTCATCCCGTCGACCTTCGAGAGCGAGGAGCACGTCCGGAAGTTCGGCGAGGACACGCTCTGGGAGCGCCCCGCGCAGCCCGCCGAGCTGGCGCCGACGTACGTGTTCCTGGCGTCCACCGACTCGAGCTACTACTCCGGGGAGATCCTCTCCCCGACCGGCAAGGTCTCGGCGCGGTGAGGCGCATCCGCGCCGCGCTCGCGCTCGTCGGCTGCGCGGGGTGTGGGGGCCCGGCGCGCGACCCGGCGGTGGGCGCGGACGGCGTCGCCGGCGGCGAGTCGGTGGCCGTCGTCCGGGACTGCGCGCCGGCGCGCGGGGACGCGTCGCGCGTCGCGCGGGTCGAGGAGGACGTGCCGTACGCGGCGGGCGACGACGACGTGCGCCGGCTCGACATCGCCCTCCCCCCGGGCGGCGGCGCCGCGCCCCGCCCGCTGGTGGTGCTGCTGCACGGCGGGTCGTGGTCGGGCGGCAGCCGGCGCAACCTGCGCGACGAGATGCTGGCGCTCGCCGCGCGCGGCTACGTCGCGGCGTCGCTGGGCTACCGCCTGACCCAGGCGCCGCGCAACGTCTTTCCGGCGGCGCTCCAGGACGTGCGCTGCGCGGTGCGCTGGCTCCGCTCGCACGCCGAGCGCTACGGGATCGACACGGCGCGCGTCGCCGCGGTCGGCTACTCCGCCGGCGGGCACCTGGCGTCGATGCTCGGCGTCGCGCCGCCTGACGAGGCGCTCGACGGACGGTGCGCCGCCCAGTCGCGCTCGCCGGCCGTGTCGGCGGTCATCTCGTACGCCGGGCCGCAGGACCTGCGCGTCAACGGCCCGTACACCGCGGAGCAGGCGCGGCTCGTCACCAACTTCCTCGGCGCCTTCCCTGGCGACGCGCCGCGGATGGCCGCGCTCGCGTCGCCCATCGCCCACGTCCGCACGGGCGCGCCGCCGTTCCTCCTGGTGCAGGGAAGCGTCGACGACCTCGTCCCGCCCGACCACGCGCGGCGGATGGCGGCCGAGCTGCGCGGCGTGGGCACGGCCGCGACCGTGCTCGAGCTGCGCGGCGTCGGGCACGAGTTCGTGGGCCTCGCGACGAGCGGCCGCGCCGAGGTGCGCTGCACGACGCTCGCGTTCCTGGACCGCTGGCTGCGGGCACGCTAGGCCGCGCGCCCTTGCATCGTTTCGCCCGCGCCGAGCAGACTATGGGCATGCCTGCCATCAACCAGCGGTGGACCGCAGAAATGGTCCGGGCGCTCCCGGAGGATGGGAAGCGCTACGAGCTCATCGACGGGGAGCTGCTCGTGAGCCCCTCGCCGCGGCTCGTGCACCAGCACGCCGTCGGCCTGCTCTGGAGCGGCCTCGAGCCGTACGTTCGATCGCAGCGCGTCGGCCGAGCATTCATGTCGCCCGCCGACATCGCGCTGGAGCCCGAGAGTATCGTTCAGCCCGACGTGTTCGTGGTCCCGCTGGCCGCCGGTCGTGCGCCGCGCGACTGGACCGACATCGGCGCGCTGCTCGTCGCGGCCGAAGTCCTGTCCCCCTCGACCGCGCGCTACGACCGGGTCACGAAGCGGCGATTCTACGCCAGGCGCAACGTTCCCGAGTACTGGGTGATCGACGCGGACGCCCGACTGATCGAACGCTGGCGCCCCGGCGAGGCGCGCCCCGATCTGCTCGACGACCGGCTCGAGTGGCTGCCCGCCGCCGCGGCCGAGCCCTTCGTGCTGGACCTGGCCGCGTATTTTCGGGCGGTGCACGAAGAGGAATAAACAGCGATTCGCGATTCGTGATTCGCGAAGGGCCTCGGGACGCCAGTCATGGCTGCCCGTGGCAGTTCGCGAATCACGAATCGCGAATCGCGTATCGCCTCTTACCAGCCCGGCGCCAGGTTGAACCCGACGTGGCCGCCGCGCTCGGGGCGCTGGAACGGATACGCGTAGTAGATCTCGGCCACCAGGTAGCCTAGGACGTTGATGCGCGCCGCGGCGCCCGTGCTCACCACCGGGATGCGCTCGGACGAGGATCGGCTGAAGGTGAACTTTGGCGATTCCGCCGCCGTCCACGCCGTGCCCGCGTCCACGAACGGCGCCAGCTCGACCGGCACGAAGTTGAAGCCGATGAGCGAGATCTCGCGCGGCCCGAGCAGCGGGACGCGCAGCTCCGCGTTCACCACGGCGAGACGGCTGCCGATCAGCCGGTCCAGCACGGGACACGACTGGCTCGACTCCGTGAGGCCCGTGCACTCGGAGGCGTCGATCGACTCGACGTTGTAGCCGCGGATGAGCTGCTCCTGGCCCAGGTAGAGCGGGCCGAGCTTGCTGAAGTCCTCCGAGTCGCCGCCGTAGCGCCCGTAGTGGAGCCCGCGGAACGCGAACGTCACCGGGCGCGCGTAGAAGTAGCGCCGGTAGTCGGCGAGCGCCGAGGTGAACTTCACGTCGCCAAACGTCGGCGTCGCCTCCAGCCGCCACCGCCCGCCGGCGATCGGCGACGTCATCCCGAAGATCGAGTAGTCGGCGACCAGCGCCGCGCTGGGCTGGTAGTAGGCGACGGCCGGCGGCGTGTCGAAGGTCGTCACCCGCGCGTTGCGCTCGAGATTGATGGGGGTGCCGAACGCGTCCACGGTGTACCGGTCGACCTCGACGTCGTACGCCAGCCGCGTGGCCGAGGCGTTGAGCTCGAAGCGGCGAGTCTGCGAGAACGGGTACTGCGCGCCTAGCGACCCCTGCGTGACGAGCTGCCGGAAGAAGATCTGGTCGTAGTAGGTGGTGTTCTCGTCCGGTCCGGGCGACACCTGCGCCCCGGCCGACAGGTACGGGATGTGGGCGACACCGCCGAACCAGTTCCATCGCCGGCGCTGGTTCAGGTAGAACAGCTCGCCGCCGAAGTCCTTGTAGCTCTGGCCGCCGCCCTGGATCGTCGCGCCGATCACCTGGTCGCTGAGCATGTCGCTGAAGTAGCCGACGATCCCGCCCACCGCGCCGGCGCCGCGCGGCCCCACCGCCACGCCCACGCCCGGCGAGCCGAGGTAGTCGAGCGAGAAGCGGCGGCGGTACGCCGAGCCGGTGAACTGGGCGCTGCTCGGCAGTCCCGTCGTCGGGTCCTGAAGGGCGAGCGACACCAGCCCGCGCGACTCGGTGCTCCGCGCCGGCGGCAGCAGCCCCGCGAGCGTGATGTTGGTGTCCGCGCCGGCGGTGACCGGCTGGCCGCGCGCCGCGTCGGGCTCCAGCCGGAAGATGCTGTTGCCCGCGCGATCGAACACCGAGAACATCAGTCGCCCCGTCTGCTGCGCGACCGAGAGCGCCGGCGAGCTCGCCGTGATGCCGCTGACCCCCGTGACGAGCCGCGTCACCTGGTAGACCGCGGACACCGAGCGCCGGTCGTCGCCGAGCGTGGCCCGGTAGATGTCGCTGAAGCCCTGGCGGTCCGAGATGAAGTAGATGTCGCGCCCGTCCGGCGACCACTGCGGGTTGATGTGCTTCGCGCCGGCGAACAGCGGCAGCGTGCGCAGCTCTCCGCTCTCCACGTCGAGCAGCGAGATACGCATCGGCGAGTAGCTGAGCTGCTCGAAGCTCGAGCCGCCCGACTGCCCGTCGCCGCGGTCGCTGGCGAAGGCGAGCGTGCGCCCGTCGGGCGACCACGCCGGCTGGAGGTCGGCGTTGCGGTCGTTGGTGAGCTGCCTGACGCGCTCGCTCTGGAGGTCGAGCAGGTACAGGTCGCCGATCCCGCCCGCCGAGCCCGCGAACGCGATGCTGCGCCCGTCCGGGCTCCACGCGGGGTCGGTGATCTCGCCGACCCCGCGCACGCGGATCTGCCGCTCCACCCGGCGCGAGCTCACGTCGAAGATGCCGATCGCGTTGTCCCCCTCGACCTGCACCACGTAGGCGAGCTTCCGCCCGTCAGGCGACCAGGAGCCGGCGGAGTTGATGTAGCTGATCGCGTCGAAGTGCGCGTCGCGGTTCGGGCTGGTGAAGCGGTTGATGATCTCGCCCGTCTGCGCGTCGGCGATGTAGAGGTCCACCGTGAAGATGCCGCGACCGGAGATGAACGCGACGTACTTGCCGTCCGGGCTCAGCGACGGCGAGAGGTCCATGTCGCCGCGCTTCGACGCCTTCCCCAGCACGCGGACGCCGACCGAGTCCGCCGGCTGCCGCCCCTGGATCAGCGGCGTGTACTGCTCGCGGATCGCCGCCAGCCACTCCTTGGACAGCGAGTCGCTCCTCAGGCCGAGGACGGCCCGCACGGCGCCCTCCATCCCGGTGCGCAGCGCGGCGCGGTAGACGGCGCCGACCGCGGCGTCCCCCCACCGCCCGCCGATGTACGCCCACAGCGCCTGCCCGTACCGGTACGGGAAGAAGCGCGGGTCGGTGGAGAGCTGCTTGATCGTCGGCAGGTCGTTCCGCACCGCGGCGTCGCGCAGCCACATCGCGGTGTGCGGGTCGGCGCGCCCCACGCTCAGGTACTCCGCCATCCCCTCGATCAGCCAGAGCGGGAGGTTGTTCATCCCCTGCATGCCGCCGGGCGCCGAGCCGGCGATGTCGTACTGGAAGACGTGCACCAGCTCGTGGCCGAGGACGTGGTCGTTGTCCGCGTACACGCCGGTGAACGGCATCACGACTCGGTTCCTTCCGCCTTCGGTGACGCCGCCGGTGCCCTGGCTGATGAAGCCGCCGATGACGTTGTTCTGCTGGAAGTCCGGGTGGTCGGCGTAGAAGATCAGCGGGTTGCGCGCGAAGGTGAAGCGCAGCGTGCGCGAGTGCCGCTCGTACCAGCGCTCCGCCATCCGCCCGGCGTCGGCCGCGGCCAGCGACTCGGCGGGGTAGTAGTAGATGTCGAAGTGCTCGGTGCGCAGGATGCGGAAGTCGAACGTCTCGTACTGCACCTTGTTGCGCCCGAAGTACTGCTGGGCGTGCGCCGACGTCGGCGCGGACGCGGCGAGCGCCGCGAGGCTCGCCAACGCCCACCCCAGCGGTCGCGCGAAGCTGGCCGTCCCCCTCATCGTTCCTCCCGTCGTCGCCGTTGTGCGAACCCGGTGAGCGAAGCAAGGCGCGGACCGCCGGCGTTCCCGATGGCGGTCATCCGGGCTCTGCCGTAGCTTTGCGGGAATCGATCCCGCGCCCACCCGATACCCCCGAGCCCCGCCCGTGCTCCCCGTCCTCGCCGCCCTGCCGCCCGACGTGCTCGC
>DATFPD010000005.1:0-3616 GCA_035265005.1 Gemmatimonadaceae bacterium
CGCGGCCATGGCCTCCTGGTGGGAGAACTGCTGCGTGTACGGCGTACTGGAGCCGCTCGGCTCGATGAATGACTTGAAGCCGGCGCCCGCGAGGGAGCTGACCTTCACCACCACGGCCGCGATGGCGACCGTCGCCGCGGCCGCGGCCAGCACGCTGACCAGTAGCCCGAAGCGGTCGCGGAACAATCCGACCGACAGGATCAGCGCGAAGAGGAAGATCAGCCCGCTCAGCGCGGCGACTTTGACGATCGCGCCGGCGTCCGGGCCCAGTCGGTCGAACAGCGTCCGGCGGTAGGGGCGGTTCATGGCTGGGATGGGAAAAGGGCCCCCAACGCTGGGGGCCCCAATGCCGCGCGTCAACCGCGGCGCGATCTCCTGCGATCTATGCGTTCAGCGGATCTGGACCGACACGCCGAGATGGTACGTCACGAAGTTCGTCTGGCTCTCGATCGGCGTGTAGCTGATGGACCCGTCGGTGTTGTCGGTGATGCTCCCTTCCTTCAGGTAGCGCGCGCGGCCGTTCCCCTGGAAGCGGGCGCCGACGTCCAGCATGACCGGGACGCGCGTCGTCGGGAGCGGGATGTAGACGCCGGCGCCGCCGCCGAGGGCGAGCTGCGGATCGTTGTAGTTCTCGGTGCTGGCGAACGGCGACTCGTTGTTGGTGCCGGAGACCGAGGATCGGGTGAAGAAGTACGCGAGCCCCACCGTCCCGTTCACGTACGGGCGGATCGGCCCGCGCGGCGCGGTGATCTGCGGGCCGATGCCGAGGAGCGCAATGTTGTTGTTGGTCGTCACGTCGACCGTGATCCGGCCGCCGATGGTGGAGCTGAGCGGCACGCGCTTGCGCTCGTGCCCGTAGATCAGGAAGCCGCCGTCCACCCGCAGGCCGAAGATGCCGGCCCGGTCGAGGCCGATCACGGCGAAGCCACTGCCGCCGGCGCCGCCCTTCACGTTGTCGGCGAACTCGCCGACCGACTGGGCGTAGTTGAGCCCCCCACCCACGATCACGGTCGGAGTCCAGCCCCTGCGCTCCGACTCGGCGCCTGTCCCCTGCGCCCCGGCGGCGGGCGCGAGGACCGCCGTAGCTGCGGCGATCGCCGCGAGGGAAACGTATGCACGCATAGGTACCTCGGTGTGTAGGAAGTGCTGCTCGCCTCACAACGACACGAGCGGGCCGAGGTTTCAGCACGAGCGTGCTTTTCCAGCCGAGCGGAGTCAGCGGCCCGCCGCGGCGGCCGCCACTCCCCCGGGCCCGCGCTTCCGGTCCTCCTTTCGCCGGTACATCGCGGCGTCGGCGCGGTCGATGGCGCCCACGAGCTCGTCCGCGCTCCCGAATTCGGCGGCCCCGACGCTCGCGAGGAGCGGGATCGGCGGGCTCGCATCGCCCTCCCGCTGGAACGGCGGGGCGGAGGCGATGGCGTCCTCGAGGCGCGACTGGACGGTGGCGGCGCGGGCGCCGGGGAAGACGACGATGAACTCGTCCCCGCCCCATCGGTAGAAGCGGTCGGTCGGGCGGGTGCAGGAGCGCACGGCGTCCGCCAGATGCCGGAGCAGCTCGTCCCCGGCCGCGTGCCCCCGGCTGTCGTTGACGACCTTGAGGTTGTCCAGGTCCAGCATGGCGACCGCGCCGAACGTGCCGCGCGCCGTCTCCAGCCCGACCCCCTGGGCGAACGCCTGCCGGTTGAGCGAGCCGGTCAGCGAGTCGTAAAGCGAGGCGCGGCGGAGCTGGTCGTGCGCGACCGCGAGCTCGGCGTGCGCGTCGTCCACCTCGCGCTTCGCGTCCTCCAGCAGCATCACCACCATCCCGTAGCCGAGGAGCATCTGGAGCATCAGGTCGACGTACGGGTTGAAGCGGACGACGAGCTCCGACAGCGCGCTGGTCGTCGACCGGCTGAAGCCGATGAAGTAGACTCCCCAGACGAGGGCGATCAGGGCGAACACGCCGGCGGTCACGCGGGCACCGAGGCTTCGCCGCGGGATGGGCATCCTGAACAGCACCAGGGCGCAGTAGCCGAGCGTCAGCACCGTGACTGGGCTCTGCCAGATGACGATCTCGTTCAGCCGCCGGGAGAGCGAGGTCGAGAGCAGCGCGTAGGCCGCCGCCAGCGGGAGGGCCACGCGGATGACCGCGGCCGGGCGGACGCCGCGCGCGTAGATCACGGTGCCCGCGACCAGCAGCGCACAGTAGGCGACCTTGCAGAGCTGGTAGATGAAGTAGAGCGCGCGCACGCGCGGCTCGCTGTCCGCCGCGCCCCCCGCACCGGCGCCGAGGACGAAGTAGCGCACGACGAGCGCCGCAATCGCCATGGCGAGGGCGAGCCAGGCCCGCCGCCACGCGGTGAAGTAGGTGCGGCGCATCGAGTGCGGCCGCAGCAGCACGAACAGTACGACGAGGAGGAGCGCGCCCCCGAGCTGCAGCAGGATGCCGACGACGCCGATCACGGCGAGGAGGCGCGGGTCCGTCATCGCGGCTGGCACCCGGCGGCGGGGATCAGGGTGAGAATCGCGAGGCGCGAACTGCGAGAAGTGCCTCGGGATGCCCTAGGCGGCATCCCGAGGCACTTCTCGCAATTCGCACGACGCACATCGCACGCAGCTCGCATTCACCCTCTGCTCTGCGCTGGTCCGATCAGCCATCTCGGTCTCGCCCTCGCCACCACGTCCCCCGCCCGGTCGCGGATCAGCACCTCGATCTCGTACTCCCGACGCTCGGGCCCGAGGTCGAGGGTGCCCTGGTCGCATTCGGCAACGAGTGGGCCGCGAGCTTTCTTGAGGTACTCGATCGAAAAGCCGGTCAGGATTCCCCGAACGTCGTCCGGCAGGCCGTAGATCACCGCGAGCCCGGACGCCGCCTCGGCCAGGTTGGCGAGCGCGATCGCGTGGATCGACTTGAGGTGGTTGCGGACCGCGCGCCGGTCGCGCATCTCCACCCGCGCGTACCCCGGTCGCAGCTCGACGATCCGTGGGGCGATGCTCCCGGTGTACGGGGCCATGAAGCCGAGGAGGCGGGAGAAGAGGAGCTTTCCGCCGGGGAGGGCGCTCAGGCGCGTCCAGAGCGCCCGGATTCGGCCTGAGATTCCGGCGCCGGTCGGCGCGGCGCGGGACGTGGGAGCAGCGGCTGCGGTGGCCATGGAGCGCCTCGTTGAGGTGAACGCGTCCGGACGGCCGAACCGCCACCCGGGATCGTTCGAAATCTCCCCAGGGGGCGGAGCCCGATCAAGCCGCGACCGATCGCGTCGCGCACGCACGCGCGCGCGCACGGGTCAGCCGCGGTAGTACTCCTCGATGCAGACCGTGATCAGGCGGTCGAGCAGTCGGTCGCGCTCCTGCTGCGTCGCCGCGTGCTGCACGTCCGGGACCGAGTGCCACGCCTGCTTGAGCGCGACGATCAGCTGCTCGGCGCGGAGCTGGCGCGCGCGCGCCTCGGTGGAGATGACGCGGAGCGCGGTGCGCAGCTCCGTCGCGTCGCCCGGCCGCACGAGATACTCCGACATCGCGCGGCGCATCGCGGCGAGCGCCTCCTCCGGCAGTCCGGCGGCCGGGTCCGGCGGCCGGTTGGAGTCACGCATCGTGCGCCGGCGCTCCAGCCATGGTCCCTCGCGCGTGCGGGGGCGAG
>DATFPD010000006.1:0-10765 GCA_035265005.1 Gemmatimonadaceae bacterium
CGACGTTCGGGTTCGACACGGCGGTGAACACGGCGCTGGAGGCGATCGACCGGCTGCACACGACGGCGGAGAGCCACGACCGGGTGATCGTGCTGGAGGTCATGGGGCGCCACGCCGGGTTCATCGCGCTGCACGCGGGGCTGGCCGGGACGGCCGACGTGATCCTGATCCCGGAGATCCCCTACGACGTGGGGAAGGTCTGCGAGAAGATCGTCGCGCGCGACCGCGCGGGGCGCTACTTCTCGATCGTCGTCGTCGCCGAGGGCGCCGCCCCCGTCGGCGGCGAGGAGTCCATCCTCGGCGAGTCGCTCCCCGGCCAGCCGAAGCGGGTCGGCGGCGTCGTCGAAGGGCTCGCCCGCGAGATCGAGCGCCGCACCGGCAAGGAGACCCAGTCGCTCGTGCTCGGCCACATCCAGCGCGGCGGCATGCCGACCGGCTACGACCGGCTCCTGGCGTCGCGCTTCGGCGGCGCCGCCATCCGCGCGGTGGCGGACAAGAAGTGGGGGCAGATGCTCGCCCTCCAGTCGCCGCACATCGTCACCATCCCGATCGAAGAGGCGCTCCGCGAGCCCAAGCGGGTCGACGTCACCCACGACGTGGTCCGCACCGCCCGGGAGACCGGGATCTCGTTCGGCGACTGAGCCGGCGGCGTTAGGCCGTGGACCTGCAGCGGAGGAGCGACGTGCCGTGCCACTCGCGGGCGGCGAGCTCCTCCACCGGGCGAACGTCGCCCGCCATCAGGAGGTCGACCGCGCAGCGTCCGCCGAGCTCCGCCCGGGGCGCCCGAAGCCACTCCCGCACCTCGTCGTCGTCGACGAACACGTCGCGCAGCACGGCCAGCGTGAAGCGTGCGGCGCACAGTCGCCCGGCCACCCGGAGCAGCGTCGAGTCCCGCACGCGGTCCCACGACAGTCCGAGTATCGAAGCGATCTCTGCCGGAGTCGGGACCGGCGCGTCCGGTCCGCACAGCCACGCGAGCAACTGCTCCCTGTCGATCATTCGCTCTCTCCCCGTCGCCGCCGATCTTCGGTCTATGTTCGGGCAAGAGCAAGCTAACCGGAACAGATGGCGCGGCAAGGGGGCGCCGCGCTGCCTGACGAGGCCCCGACAGCGGGCTGATGCGTCGCCGCCGGCCCGGCCCGCGGCCCGCGCCTAACGGCAGCGCCCGCCGCGCGCGCGGCGGTTGACAGCGCCCCGCCGGCGCTCGACGTTCGGGGTCCCGTACGCCACGCCGATTCGGTGCCGCCATGCTCCACGAGTGCCTCAAGGGATACCCGGGTGCGGCAATCGAGCTCGCCGCGGGCGAAGTCGTGGCGTCGAACGGGCGGCTCGAGAGCCGGCTCGGCCGCCAGGCCGTCGGACATCCCCTCGAGTCCCTGCTCGAGGAGGCGTCCCGGCTCAAGTGGCGCGACTACGAGGCGAGCCTCCCGGGCGGCGACGCCGCGCCGCCGGCGCGGCGTCCGGTCGAGCTCGCCCTGCTGGGCGCGTCCGACGTCCACGTCATCTCCTTCGCCGTCGCCGCGTCCCCCTCCCCACAGCCGGCACGGATGTGGCTGCTCGAGAGCTACCGCGACCCGGTCACGGAAGAGCTGGTCGAGCGCCTGGCCGACGTCCACTCGGAGCTGGCCCGAATGCACCGGGAGCTGGAGCGCGACCGCGCGCGTCTCGCCCGCGCCCTCGCCGACGCCGAGGCCGCCGTGCGCACGCGGGACGACGTCCTGGCCGTGGTCGCGCACGACCTGCGCAATCCGCTCGCGGGCATCTCCATGACCGTCGACCTGCTGCTCAAGACCGAGCTGCCGCCCGAGCGCCGGCGGCTGCGGCTGCTCGGCATCCAGGACGCCGCGACGCGGATCCACCGGCTGGTGCGCGACCTGCTGGAAGTCGCGCTGCTCGAAGCCGGCCAGCTCTCGCTCGAGACCTGCCCCGTGGACGCAGCCGCGCTCCTGCGGGAGGCCGCGGAGTCCGTCGAGCTCCAGGCGCAGCGGCGCGGCGTCTCGCTCGCCGTCGACGAGCCGCCGCCCGACCTCGCGGTGGTCGCCGACCGGGCTCGCGTTCAGCGCGTGCTCGGCAACCTGCTCGACAACGCCCTCAAGCACACGCCCAGCGACGGCCGGGTGACGCTCCGCGTCCACCCGGCGGACGAGGAAGTCCGGTTCGACGTGCAGGACACCGGTCCCGGCATTCCGGCGGACGAGATGCGCTACCTCTTCCGTCGCTTCTGGCAGTCGCGCCGGGACAGCGAGGGCGCGGGTCTCGGCCTCGCCATCGCCCGCGGACTCGTGGAAGCGCACGGCGGCCGCATCTCCGTCGACAGCACCCCGGGGTCGGGAAGCGTCTTCTCATTCACGTTGCCGCGCGCGCGCTGACGCGCGGGCGTGACCGACATCACATCCGGATTCGCCACGACCATTTACCATCAGCCCGCTTCGAGGGCCGGCGGCGCTGGAATCACGCGCCGCTCTGCCGCCCGTGCGCGAGAGCCGTCATGCAGTCGCTGAGGAGTCCGATGCCGCTTCGGGAGTTCCAGGATGGCGCCGGGGTGTGGTGGAGGGTGTGGGATGTGACGCCGGAAGCAATGCACCCGCTGACCGCGGCCCAGGACTACC
Organism: Gemmatimonadaceae bacterium; assembly: GCA_035265005.1. GTDB lineage: Bacteria > Gemmatimonadota > Gemmatimonadetes > Gemmatimonadales > Gemmatimonadaceae > DATFPD01. The sequence continues at coordinate 2,610 of DATFPD010000006.1, forward strand.
TCGGCGATTACCAGGAGGGGTGGCTCTCCTTCGAGTCGGAATCCGAGCGGCGGCGGCTCGCCCGCGTGCCCCGGAACTGGGAGCTGCTGTCGGAGGAGGAGCTGCAATGGCTGCTCGACGCCGCACGCGTCGTCGGACAGCGGGCAGGGCAGGCCGCTCGAGCAGCCGAGCCGCCGCCGCCCGTCGCGCGGCGCCGCCCGGAGGAGGGGCGCCTCACGCCACCCACCGCGACCGAAGCCTACTCCGGCCGCCGGCGCATCTTCACCGACCCCGATGGTCGCGTGGTGATCGCGTGCGTGGAGCGGCTGCCAGCGCCGCTGCCCGACGCTGGCAGGAAGGTGCCGACGTCTCCCGGGGCAGTCCTGCGCTTCAAGACCGATCACCGGCTCGTGTTCGACCTGGCGCAATGGCCGGACGACTGGGAGCGCCTGCCCAAGGAGCGGCTCGTCGAGCTGTTCGTCCGGGCGCAGCGCGAGTCGGAGCGGGAGGCGCTCCAGCGCGAGGCGGAGCGCGTGGCGCGGCCCGCGGAGAATCGCGCGCAGTCACCGGCACGGCGATCGACCGACGAGCCGCGGCGATGATCTGATTCGCGGCGCTCCGGCGCGATCACCGTTGCCGACCGGCGGCCGGGCTCGCACTTTGGGCGCGTGAAGAAGCACGTCGCCTACTACGGCCTCGCCGGCGGCCTTCTCATCGGACTGCTCCGACTCGTCGAGTACCGCTTCCTGGTCGTCGAGCGTTCGATCGAGATCTACGGCGGATTGATCGCGGCCCTGTTCGCCGCAGTCGGCATCTGGTTCGGGCTTCGCATCGCCCGCCCGCGGGAGACCGTCGTCGTGCGCGAGGTCGAGCGGGCCCCGGCGGCTGCGCCGGGACCTGACCGGAGCGATGCGCGCGCGGTCACGCCGCGGGAGCTGGAGATCCTGCGGCTCATGGCGAGCGGGATGACCAACCGCGAGATCGCCCGGACGCTGTTCGTCAGCGAGAACACGGTGAAGACCCACTCCAGCCGCCTGTTCGAGAAGCTGGGAGCCAGGCGCCGGACCCAGGCCGTGCAGCTTGCCAGGCAGCGGGCGCTGATCCCCTGAGCCGCCTCGACCGGGTCGCCCGAACGGGCGATTCAGGTCGGCGGCGCGAAAATCACCCATTCGGGCGACTGCGCGCCCCACCCCGCCGCCGCATCCTCCGGCCAACCCTCACCCTGCGGAGTGCTGCCATGAGACGAATCGTTCTGACCTTCGGCCTGATCGCCGGCGCCATACTCTCGCTGATGATGCTGGTCAGCACGGCGTTGGCCGACCAGATCGGCTTCGGCAAGGCCTTCAGCGCGATCGGCGGCTTCACGACGATGGTCCTGTCCTTCCTCCTCGTCTACTTCGGGATCCGGACGTTCCGCGACACGATGACCGACGGCACGATCGGCTTCGGTAAGGCCTTCGGCGTCGGGTTGCTCATCACCCTCGTCGCCTGCGTCTGCTACGTCGCGACGTGGGAGGTCATCTACTACTGGCTGATGCCGGACTTCCTCGAGAGGTACGCGGCGCACGCGCTGGCGACGGCGCGGGCGTCCGGCGCGACGGAGGCGGAGCTGGCGGCGCAGGCGCGCGAGCTGGCGCGCCACCGGACCATGTACGCGAACCCGCTCGTCAACGTCGCGTTCGCCTTCATCGAGCCGCTCCCGGTGGGGATCGTGATGACGGCGGTGAGCGCGTGGCTGCTCCGCCGCCGTCAGCCGCGGAGCGGGACGCTCGCCGTAGGCGCGACCTCCCCGGCCCTGTGACGCACGAAGGCCCCGGGGCATACAGCCCCGGGGCCTTCGACGATCAGCTGTGACAGAGCGGGCGACGGGACTCGAACCCGTGACGTCCAGCTTGGGAAGCTGGCATTCTACCAACTGAATTACGCCCGCGAACGAGAGTCAAGTTAGCCCGCGATCAGGCGAAACGCAACAGACGGGACCGTCGCGGCAGTGGGTCGGTTCAAGAGCAACGGCAACGGCAACGGCAGCGGCTTTGACGAGATGAACTGCGACAGGATGCACAGGATGGTGAACAGGATGCGGGCCCCCGGGACTCGATGTCTCCCGGGGCACCTATCCTGTTCACATCCTGTGCATCCTGTCGCAGTTCATCCCGTCAAAGCCGCTGCCGTTGCGTCGAACCGACCCACTACCGACCGTAGCGGATGAGATGGGCGTTTGCCCCCGAGGCGCACACAGCGGGAAGCTGACGCGCTCGCGAATCGTCTTGCCCGACGGTCCGACGGCCCGGTAGTGCGCACGCTCCGTCGCCGTGCGAATCCGGACAGCAGCACGGGCAGCGCTTCCTGGATCGGCTGAGCATCGAGGCACCGTTAGGCAGAGGGGGAAAGAAAAACCCCTCCGGATCCGAATCCAAAGGGGTCCTGCCTCGTCCAACCGATTGTGTCGCAATCACTTAGTTGAGAGCCACGGGTCGGGATTGAACCGACGACCGCTCGATTACGAATCGAGTGCTCTACCACTGAGCTACCGTGGCGTTAGGTACGCCGAACTCTCGTTATGCGTGCCTGACGGGTCGTACGCATCGCATGCCCTGGCGCGGATTCGAACCGCGACGCCTTTCGGCACCACCCCCTCAAGATGGCGTGTCTACCAGTTTCACCACCAGGGCATTTCCGTTGTGCTACTGTGCTACGGGACTGACGGGGCTCGAACCCGCGACCTCCGGTGTGACAGACCGGCACTCTAACCAGCTGAGCTACAGTCCCTTCGTGCAAATAGCCCGTACGGGAGTCGAACCCGTCTCTGCACCGTGAAAGGGTGCCGTCCTGAACCGATAGACGAACGGGCCGGACTCGACCTCGTTGGCGCATCCGCCGCGTCGGTCGAGCAGCCCCCGGCGACCGCTGCACCCGGCCACCTCGACTCCCGACTCCGGACACTTGCAACCTCGAGTAGCGGTAACGGGATTCGAACCCGTGTTTGAGCCTTGAGAGGGCTCCGTCCTAGTCCCCTAGACGATACCGCCAGAGTGACTACTCGATCGTGCTCGACCTACGATTGTCCCCTGCTCGTCCAACAGCGTCCAACAGCGTCCAACAGGCGCGGAGGGACTTGAACCCCCAACCGCCGGTTTTGGAGACCGGTGCTCTACCAATTGAGCTACACGCCTATCTCCGGTCGTCGAAAGCTGCCACGTCCACACACTCTCGATCGAGCCGGGCCGGTCTCCCTCGTGCGGCCGGCACAAGGGTGACTGAGGGGACTTGAACCCCCAACCCCCGGAGCCACAGTCCGGTGCTCTAACCGGTTGAGCTACAGTCACCGTACTGCAGGTTTCAGGCGCTCCGAACCGACTCCGTACCGCGAACCGGCCGCCGAACTCCTTTCCCTGCGCCCCCGCCGACACCGTCAAACGCCCGGAACCGCCGACAGAGATTGCAATTATAAGCGGCCGTCCCCCCAAGATCAACCCGTCTGAGCCGTGCGCCCAGACGGGTGCAAGTGCATTGCTGCGCCTCGCTTGGGCGATCAGTCGCGCGCGCGATCGATGTACTCGCCGGTGCTCGGATTCACGCGGACCCGCTCGCCGCTCCCCACGAACTCGGGCACGTTCACCGTCACCCCGTTCTCGAGCTTCGCCGGCTTCGTCGACGCGGTCTTCGTCGCCGACTTCATCACCGGCGCCGTGTCCACGATCTGCAGCGTCAGCGCGTTCGGCAGCTGAATCCCGATCGGACGCCCGTCATAGTACTCGGCGATGATCTTCATCCCGGGCTGCATCCACTGGGCGTTGTCCCCGAGCATCTCCTCGTCCATCTCGAGCTGGTCGTAGTTTTCGGTGTTCATGAAGTGGTACGTGTCCGCACTCGCATACATGAACTCCAGCTCGTGCGTCTCCATCATCGCCTTCTCGATGGAGTCCGCGGCGCGGAAGCGGTGCTCGAAGCTGTTCCCGGTCCGCAGGTTCTTGAGCTTCGCCTGCACCATCGCGCGCAGGTTGCCAGGAGTGTGGTGGCGGAACTCGATCACGCGACACGGGTCGCCCTCGAATACGAGCACCATCCCGCGACGGATCTGGGTTGCCGGCATCGCCATAACTATCGGTCCCGAAAAGGTCTGAAAATGTGCCTAAATGCGGACAGCCTTTGAGTTTAACGGAAACCAGGGCACGGGTCAAGCGGAATGAGCCGGTGCGGAGCGCGCCTCGCCCTTACTCGCGCGCCTCCAGCACCGGCCGCAGCGACTTCCAGATGTTCGCCGCGACGATCCGCTCACCCGTCTCGTTCGGGTGGATCCCGTCGCTCTGGTTGAGATCGGCGTGGCCGGCGACCCCCTCGAGGATGAAGGGGATCAACGTCGCGCCGCTGCGCTCGGCGATCGAGGGAAACATCGCCCGGAACTCGGACGTATAACGGCTACCAAGATTCGGCGGCGCTTCCATTTGCGCGATCAGGACCCGCGCGGCCGGACGCGCCGCCTTCACCCTGGCGAGAATGGCCTCGATGTTCGCCCGCGTCGAGTCCACGTTGAGCGCCCGCAGGCCGTCGTTCGCTCCGGTCTCCAGCACGAACACGTCCACGGGCTTGCGAAGCAGCCAGTCCACGCGCCGCAGCGCGCCGGCCGACGTTTCACCACTGTATCCCGCGTTGACGATCTCCACGTCCAGCCCTGCGGAGTCCGCCTTGTGCTGAAGGAGCGTGGTGTACGCGTCGGCGGGGTCGAGCCCCAGGCCGGCCGTGAGGCTGGTCCCCATGACGACTACCCGGCGGCGGCCGGTTCGGGTCGCATCGCCCGCCGATTCGGTGCGGGCGGGCTGGGACGCACGCTCCTTGCCCCCCACTGCGCTACCGGCCGGCGACGCCGCACCCTGACCGGACGTGCTGGCGCCGCCGGTTCGCACCTCGCCCCCGCCGCCCCCGCACGCCAGCATCACGGCGGCGACCATCGCGCCGGCGATGCGGCGGCAGGGTCCGCCCGGGCCACTCGAACTGACTCTTCTGCGTCTCATGCTGATTGCCCGTGATCTGACCAAGGAGTACCGAAGCGGCACCCACCAGCTGACCGTCCTGAGCGCCGTCTCCTTCACCATTCCGCAGGGGGCGTTCGTCGCGATCGTCGGCCCCTCCGGAAGCGGAAAGACGACGCTTCTGGGACTGCTCGCCGGGCTGGATACCCCGTCACGCGGCACGGTGATCCTGGACGGGGCGGACCTGACGACGTTCAGCGAGGACGAGCGCGCGCAGCTGCGGGGCCAGAAAGTTGGGTTCATCTTCCAGAGCTTTCAACTCATACCGACACTCACGGCGCTCGAGAACGTGCAGGTGCCGCTCGAGCTGCGGGGCGAGACCGGCGCCGAGGCGCGCGCGCGCGACCTGCTCACGCGCGTCGGACTCGGCGACCGCACGGCGCACTTCCCGGCGCAGCTCTCCGGCGGGGAGCAGCAGCGCGTGGCGATCGCCCGGGCCTTCGTGAACCGACCGCGCATCCTCTTCGCCGACGAGCCGACGGGCAACCTGGACGCCGCCACCGGGTCGCGCATCGTCGAGCTGCTGGAGGCGCTCAACCGCGAGTCCGGGACGACGATCGTACTGGTCACGCACGACCAGGGGCTGGCGGCGCGCGCGGACCGGGTCATTCGCCTGGCGGACGGCGTCGTGGTCGAGGACACCGGGGCCGAGGACGCCGAGGAGCCGCCCCGGCTGCGGGCGGTAGCGCCGTGATCATTCCGCGCCCCACGCCGTGGCGGCACCTGGCGCGCCTCGCCTGGCGCGAGAGCCGCACCGCCCGACGCCGGCTCTTCCTCTACATGTCGTCGATCTCGCTGGGCGTGGCCGCGCTCGTGGCGATCGACTCGTTCGCCGCCAACATCACGCGCTCCGTACGCGACCAGTCGCGCCAGCTTCTGGGCGGAGACCTGCTGCTCTCCGCCCGCGCGCCCGTGGCGCCGGCGGCCGACTCGCTGCTGGACTCCCTCGCCGCCAGCGGCTCGGCGCAGATGGCGCGCGTCACCACCTTCTTCTCGATGGGCGTCGTTCCGCGCACGGGGCGCACGCGACTGGTGCAGGTGCGCTCCGTCCGCGGCCCCTACCCGCTCTACGGCCGCGTCGTGACGCAGCCGGCGGACCGGTGGGGCGCGCTCCAGTCGGGGCCTAACGTCTTCGTCGACCCCGCGGTGCTCGTCTCGCTCGACGCGCGCGTCGGCGACACGCTCACGCTCGGCTTCGGCCGCTTCGTGATCGCGGGGACGCTCGTCTCGGTGCCGGGCGACGCGGGGATGGCGGCGGTCATGGCCCCGCGGGTCTTCATCCCGGCGCGCTACGTCGCCGAGACCGGGCTCTTGACGCTGGGCAGCCGCGCCGAAGTGGAGGTGATGGTCCGGACGCCTGACGACGTCGAGCCCGCGAAGTGGCTGCAGCCGGTGCGCACGCGGCTGGAGCGCGGGCGGGTGCGGGCCCGCACCGTGGCGCAGAACGAGGCGAGTATGACGCAGGGGATCGAGGAGCTGAGCGACTTCCTCGGCATCGTGGGGCTGATCGCGCTGCTGCTGGGCGGCGTGGGCGTGGCGAGCGGGGTGAACGCCTTCGTCACGCGGAAGATCGACACCGTGGCCGTGCTGCGCTGCCTCGGCGCGACGAGCGGCCAGGTGCTCGGCATCTACGTGCTCCAGGCGGCGGCGATGGGGCTGCTGGGTGCCGCCCTCGGCGCCGCGCTCGGCGTCGCGGTGCAGTTCGCGCTGCCGACCGCGGTGAACGACTTCCTGCCGGTGGACGTGAGCGTGCGGCTGGAGCCCGGCGCCATTACGGCGGGGCTGCTGGTGGGCGTCTGGGTGGCGATGGTGTTCGCGATGCGGCCGCTGCTCGCGCTTCGCACGGTGTCGCCGCTCCAGGCGCTGCGGCGGGAGGCCGGCGCCGCGGTGGGGATCGGCGCCTGGCGGGACCTCCCGCTCCTGCTGGTGAACCTCGCGCTCGCCGGCAGCGTGGTGCTCCTGGCCGCGACCCGCGCGGAGACGATGAAGGACGCGTTCGTGCTGAGCGCCGGGATCGCGGTCGTGCTCCTCGTGCTCTGGGCGAGCGCGGGCGCGCTCTCCTGGGCGGCGCGGCGGCTCATGCGCGCGGGGTGGCCGTACGTCGTCAGGCAGGGCGTCGCGAACCTCTACCGGCCGGCGAACCAGACCAGGTCCGTCGTCCTCTCGCTCGGCTTCGGCGCGTTCCTGATCACGACGCTGTACCAGGTGCAGGCGAGCCTGCTGCACCAGTTCGCGTCGGCGGCGGAGGACGCGCGCGCGAACATCATCATGATCGACGTGCAGGAGGACCAGGCGCCGGGGATCGACTCGATCGTGCGCGCGCTGGGACACCCGGTGGTGCAGGTGACGCCGATCGTCATCATGCGCATCAAGTCGATCAACGGCTGGGACATGGCGGCGATGACCAACCGGTCGAACCCGCCGGACGGCGTCGTGCGCGAGGGCTGGGCGCTGCGGCGCGAGTACCGCTCCACGTACCGCACCGGGCTCCAGCCGTCGTCCGAGAGCGTCGTCGCGGGAACATGGTTCGACAGCACCCGCGTGTCGGCGGCCGACACCCTGTTCGAGATGTCGTTCGAGCGCGAGGTGGCGCGCAGCCTGGGCGTGAAGCTCGGCGACGTGGTCGTCTGGGACGTGCAGGGGGTGCCGGTCCGCGCCCGCGTCACGAGCCTGCGCGAGGTGAACTGGCGCCGCTTCGAGCCGAACTTCTTCGCGGTCTTCCCACCCGCGGCGCTGGAGGCGGCGCCGAAGCAGTTCGTCGTCCTCGCGCGAGCGCGCGGCGCCGACGCGATCGGCACGCTCCAGCGGCAGGTCGTCGACCGCTACCCGAACGTCTCGTCGATCGACCTGACGCTGGTCCTGGAGACGATCGAGGCCATCCTGGCGCGCGTGCGCGTGGCGGTGCGCTTCATGGCGATCTTCAGCCTCGCCATGGGGATTCCCGTGCTCTTCAGCGCCGTGGCGGCCACCCGCCGCGACCGCGTGCGCGAAGGCGTCCTGCTCAAGACGCTCGGCGCGACGCGCGCGCAGATCGGCCGCATCATGCTCGCCGAGTACGCGCTGCTCGGCGTCCTCGGCAGCCTCACCGGAATGGTCCTGTCCTTCGGCGACGCGTGGGGCCTCACGCACTACCTGTTCAAGTCGCAG
>DATFPD010000007.1:0-2707 GCA_035265005.1 Gemmatimonadaceae bacterium
CACATCGGCCCGCCGCAGACGGGGCAGGACGGCGCGCCGCCGGGCGCCGCGGCACCGGCGGCCGCGCCAGCCGCGGCGGGCCTGGGCGCGGGCGCCCCGGTGGGCGCGAGCGCGGAGACGCTGCCGCGGGGCGGCCAGATCACGCCGCCGCAGTCGCGGTCCTTGCACTTGAAGTCGGGCGCCTTGGGGTTCCGCTTCCCCTCGCGGTTGTCCCACATCGGGCCCTGACACTTGGGGCAGCTCGGGGCGGCCGTTCCCGCGGCACCGGCCGGCGCGAGCGCGTCCGCCGCAACGCCCGCGGGTGCCGGCGGCGGCGCGTCCACCGCGACGCCTGCCTGTCCGGTCTGCGGCGGCCCGATGTGGGACGACCGCGCCTCGAAGCGCAACCCGCGCGCGCCCGACTTCAAGTGCAAGAACAAGCCGCGCGAGCGCGGCGGCCCTGGATGCGAGGGCGTGATCTGGCCGCCGCGCGACGGCACCCAGAGCCCGTACGGTCCGCCGCCCGAGCCGCGCCCGCGCGCCGACGCCGCCCCGACGACGAGCGCGCCCCCTCGCCCGCGCACCGCGAGCTACGGCGCCCCGCCGCCTGACGACACCCCGCCGCCTGACGACGAGGACTACCTGCCGTTCTGAGAAGCGGGACTCGGATCTCGGGACTCGGCCATCGGGACTCGGCGCTCGGCGCTCGGCACTCGGCTGGATCTCAGGCAGTGGTGGGCCCTTGATTCATCAAGGGCCCGAGCATCCCGGTCAGGGCAGCCTGGGGCCCTTGATGAATCAAGGGCCCACCAGTGAGTGCCCCGGGATGCACCCGTGCCGAGCGCCGAGTCCCGATGGCCGAGTCCCACTGCCGTTGCGAAGCCACACCGCCCACGCGCCCGACTCGATGCCCATTCGCGAGATCCCGACCACGCCCTTCACCGACCAGCGCCCCGGCACGTCGGGGCTGCGGAAGAAGGTGTCCGTCTTCCAGCGCCCGCACTACCTGGAGAACTTCGTCCAGGCGATCTTCGACACCGTCGCGCCGCCGGCCGGCAGCACGATCGTCGTGGGCGGCGACGGACGGTACTACAACCGGGAGGCGGTGCAGACCATCCTGCGCATCGCCGCCGCGAACGGCGTCGCGCGCGTGATCGTCGGGCGCGGCGGCATCCTGTCGACGCCGGCCGCCTCGAACCTGATTCGGAAGTACCGCACCTTCGGCGGGATCATCCTCTCGGCGAGTCACAACCCCGGCGGGCCGGAGGGCGACTTCGGCATCAAGTACAACATGGGGAACGGCGGGCCGGCGCCGGAGAAGGTGACCGAGGCGATTGCCGCCCGCACGCGCTCGATCGATCGCTACCGCATGCTCGACGCGCCCGACATCGCGCTCGACAGCCAGGGCGCGACTCGGCTCGGCGAGATGACGGTGGACGTCGTGGACGCGGTCGACGACTACGCGGAGCTGATGCAGGGGCTGTTCGACTTCGAGGCGATCGGCGAGCTGCTCTCGGGCGGCGGCTTCCGGATGCGCTTCGACGCCATGCACGCGGTCACGGGCCCGTACGCGGTCGAGATCCTGGAGCGGCGGCTCGGCGCGCGGGCGGGCACGGTGATGAACGGCGAGCCGAAGACCGACTTCGGCGGCGGACACCCGGACCCGAACCTCACCTACGCGCACGACCTGGTCGCGATCATGGAGGGCCCGGACGCGCCCGACTTCGGCGCGGCGTCCGACGGCGACGGCGACCGCAACATGGTCCTCGGGCGGCGCTTCTTCGTCACGCCCTCGGACAGCCTGGCGGTGCTCGCCGCGAACGCGACGCTCGCGCCGGGCTACGCGCGCGGACTGTCGGGAGTCGCGCGGTCCATGCCGACGAGTCAGGCCGTGGACCAGGTGGCGCGCCGGCTCGAGATCGAGTGCTTCGAGACGCCGACGGGGTGGAAGTTCTTCGGCAACCTGCTCGACGCGGGGCGCATCACGCTCTGCGGCGAGGAGAGCTTCGGCACGGGCTCCGACCACGTGCGGGAGAAGGACGGGCTGTGGGCGGTGCTGTTCTGGCTCAACCTGCTCGCCGCGCGCAAGCGGAGCGTCGAGCAGCTGGTGCGCGAGCACTGGTCCACCTACGGCCGCAACTACTACACGCGCTACGACTACGAGGCCGTCCCCGCCGACGCGGCGAACGGCGTCATGCAGCAGCTCCGCGACCGCTTCCCCCAGCTCCCCGGCACCACGCTCGGGCCGGGGCTGCGCGTGGCGGCGTGCGACGACTTCAGCTACCGCGACCCGGTCGACGGCAGCGTGAGCGAGCACCAGGGGCTCCGCGTCCTCCTCGACGGCGGCTCGCGCTTCGTCTTCCGCCTCTCGGGCACCGGCACCGAGGGCGCTACGATCCGCATGTACGTCGAGTCGTTCGAACCCGACGCGGCGCGCCACGACCTGGACGCGCAGGACGCGCTCCGGCCGCTCGTGACCGCGGCACTCGAGCTGGCGCAGCTTCGCGAGCGCACCGGACGCGCGCAGCCGACGGTCATCACCTGATCGCGCCGCGATGTCACTCCCGCTCCCGATCCCGGCTGGCGGACGTTGGCAACGGGTCACCCTGAAGCCGACGAGCGAAGCAACAGCGACTGCGTCGACAGGACGAACTGCGACAGGACGAACTGCGACAGGACGAACTGCGACAGGATGAACAGGATGGTGAACAGGATGCGGGCCGCTCGG
>DATFPD010000008.1:0-11389 GCA_035265005.1 Gemmatimonadaceae bacterium
ACACGCGCCGCACGGTCGCCGCCGCGGTGCGCGAGGCGGCGGGCTACTTCGTGGAGGACGCGCTGCTGGAGGAAGCGCCGTCGACGGCGGGCGCCGAGGAGCCGCCGCCGGCCGAGGAGGCCGCGCCGACGCCGCCTAACGCGGTTGGGGCCAACTGACGCGGCACGCCGAAGGCGGTCGCGTCATCCTTCGCTGCGCTCAGGATGACGGCGCCGCTCGCCGCGCTGTGGCCTCCTCCAGATCCGCACACGACCGTACGATCGCCCCGCAATTCGTGCACAGCTGCTTGCACTTGCGCCACTCGAGCGCGGCCGAGCCGCAGTAGTCGCAGACCTCCTGCTCAGCCATGCGTGCCTCCGCCGCCGCCATCGCCGGGCGGCCGTCCCGCGTCCACCCGCTCGAACGCCGTACCCGTCCCCTTGAACACCCTGAACAGATACCAGAGCGACGGCACGAGCACCAGCGCGCCGCCGGCCAGGCCGATCAGCGTCAGGCGAAGGGTCACCGGCGGCGCCGCCGCGTCGGCGATGCTCAGATAGTCCGGGATGACGTAGGGGTACTGCGCGACCGCCCACCCCCAGAGGATGAGCGAGGTCTGCGCCGCGGCGGCCGCGCGCGCCAGCCGGTAGCGCCGCGTCCAGAGGGCGCCGATCGCCGTCAGCGCGGCGGCCGCCGTCGCGATGTGCACGGGAATCGCCAGGGGGCCGCGCACGAGCGCCTCGGCCATGCGGGGGGCGGAGGCGTGCGACAGCAGCAGCGCGCCGGCGGCGGTCACGAACACCGCCAGCGCGGCGCCGAGCGCGCGGGTGCGGAAGTCCTCGCGCAGCGGCCCGTCCGGCGCTTCGAGCGTGAGGTACGTCGCGGCGAGGAAGGCGAACAGGGCGAGCGCCATGAGCCCCACCGCGAACGCGAACGGCGTGAGCCACGAGTCCACGTACACGGCGCCGAAGTCGGCGCTGCTTCCGGCGGCGACCGCGCGCATCCCCCGCCCCACCCCGCCCGACGCCAGCGCGCCGATGCAGACGCCGAGCAGCACCGGTGTGATCACGCTGGCGATGGCGAACGGCAGCCCCCAGCGGCGCTGCGCGCCGTCGCGCCGCGTGTCGTAGGCGCGGAAGGTGAACGCCGAGCCGCGCAGCACGATGCCGACGAGCAGGATGGAGATCGGCACGTGGAGCACGGTGCCGAGCGCGGCGAACGCCGTCGGGAAGCAGGTGAAGAGGAGGACGACGACGATGATCAGCCAGACGTGGTTCGCCTCCCAGATCGGCGCGATGGCGTCGGCGACCAGCGCGCGCTGCTCGCGCCGCCGCGGCCCGGACGCGAGCAGGTCCCAGACGCCGCCGCCGAAGTCCGCGCCGCCGGTGAGCGCGTACGCGTCGAGCGCCAGCACCGCGAGGAACGCGAGCGTATCTGGTAGCGTGATCATGCGCGCGATGCCCGACCGGATGGCCGTTCACGTAGGGGCGACGCGCGCGTCGCCCCCGCCGTATGGTTCCCGCCGTTCCGGTCCCACCGTCCGCACGATCTGTCGATAGAGCAGGATTCCCGTCACCACGCCCAGGAAGATGTACAGCAGCGTGAACGTCACGAGCGGCACCACGAGCCCGCGCATCGGCGTCACGGCGTCGGCCGTTCGCAGCACGCCGTAGACGACCCACGGCTGGCGGCCCACCTCGGTGACCGTCCAGCCGGCCTCGATGGCGACGAAGCCCATCGGGGCGGCGAGGACGAGGGCGCGGAGGAGCCAGGGGCTGTCGGCCAGCTGGTCTGCCGGGGCGCGGCGCACCCGCCAGGCGCGCAAGGCGGCCCACGCCGAGACGAGGGCCATGACCGTGCCCAGCCCGATCATGACCTGGAAGGCGATGTGGACGATCGCCACCGGCGGCCAGTCGCGCTCCGGGAACGCCTCCAGCCCCTTCACCTCGGCGTTCAGCTCGTGGAAGGCGAGGATCGAGAGGCCGTGCGGGATCTCGAGCGCCCAGCGCGTCTCGCGCGCGCGCTCGTCGGGCCACCCGCCGACGCGCAGCGGTGCGCCGCGCTCGGTGCGGAACTGCCCCTCCATCGCCGCGAGCTTGGCCGGCTGGTAGCGGGCGACGGCGCGCGCGCTCAGGTCGCCGGTGAGCGGCTGGAGGATCGCCGCCGGCGCCCCGACCAGGAGGGCGACGCGGAGCGCGCCGCGGTGGAACGAGTCGGGCATCCCGGGCGGCGCGCCGCGCCGGCGCAGGAGGATGAGCGCGTGGACGCCGGCTACGGCGAGCCCGGTGGCGGCGTACGCGGCGACGGTCATGTGCAGCGTCTGCTGGAGCGCCATCGGGCTCGTCATGGCGCGCAGCGGGTCCACGTCGACCGCCGCCCCGCCGGGGCCGAGGGTGAACCCCACCGGCTGGTTCATCCACGCGTTGGCGATCACGACGAACACGCCCGAGAGCGCGCCGCTCACCGCCACCAGCACCCCGGCGGCCAGGTGGGCGCGGGGCGTGACGCGGTCCCAGCCGTACAGGTAGATGCCGAGGAAGATGGCCTCGGTGAAGAACGCGAACCCTTCGAGCGAGAACGGCATCCCGATGATCGGCCCGGCGAACGCCATGAAGCTCGGCCAGAGGAGCCCCAGCTCGAAGGAGAGCACCGTCCCCGACACGGCGCCGACGGCGAACAGGATCGCCGTCCCCTTCGCCCACCGCTTGGCCAGCTCCAGGTACGCCGGCTCTCCGGTGCGCTGCCATCGCCGCTCCGCCACCACCATCAGCGCCGGCATCCCGATCCCGATGACGGCGAACACGATGTGGAACGCCAGCGACATCGCCATCTGCGAGCGAGCGGCGAGGAGGTCGGGCATGACGGGATGCGGGACGCGTCCCTGCCGTTCCTAATCTCTACTCTCGACCTCCGCCGCCGCCTGCTCGCCGAAGCAGCTCTCGGCGCGCTCGCGCAGCCGGCTCACGGTGTGGAAGCGGTCGAGGAGGCAGCGGAGCTGGGTGGTGCGCAGGTGGGCGAAGTGGACGCGGAGCGCGCCGCGGTCGGGGGAGCGGATGTCCACGTGCGTGATGCGGAGGCGGTACTCGTCGTGGAGGGCGCGCTCCCAGCGGTCGCGCAGCGCGAGCATGAAGTCGCGGACGATCTTGGAGAGCTCGTCCTCGTAGCTCACCCCGCCGAGCGGGCCTTCCCAGGCCGGGCGGCCCACGAGGAAGAGCTCGGGGCCGCTGGGGTGGCGCAGGACGACGTAGCGCCCGGGCGCCCGCCCCGCCGCGCGCGCCGCGGGCTGGTCGAGGAAGAAGCCCGAGGCCAGCGGGAAGCCGTCGCCGGTGTTCCGTACGCGCTTGAGCGCGTCGTCCGTCTGGTAGCGGAAGTCCTCGGCGAGCGCGGTCTCCAGCAGCCGGTAGTGCGCCGGCGTGGCGCGCGCGGGCGGGAGGACGGCGAACTTGAGCGAGAGGTCGTGGTCGACGTAGAGGTCGGCCTTGGACCCGTAGCGCTCGACCGCGGCGGTGTAGAGCGCGCGGAGCTTCTGGACCTTCGACGGGCGGGGCATGGGACGGCGGCTCGCTGCGGAGGGGAGCAACTGATATGACGGTTTCCGGCGCGGCGCCAGCCCGGTCGTTCAGAGGTATCCCAGCCACCAGTCGCGGCGTCGGGCCTTCACGCCCGCGAACCAACGGCAGAGCGGGTAGAGCAGGACCACGCCGAGCATCCAGCAGAGGTAGGTCACCCAGAGGGGGAAGCCGAAGTTCCAGGTGGGGTCCCACTTGAGCGGGTTCGAGAAGTAGGTCGCGGTGGACTTGCCGAAGGCGAGGCTGAGCGCGATGCCCACGACGTGGACGTAGGGCCACTGGAGCAGGTAGAAGAAGAAGGGCACCCGGCCGAAGGTGACCAGCGCTCCCACCGGCCCCCGACTCGACGGGGGGCGGCGCTCGAACCAGCGCAGGGCGAGCAGCGCCGGCCCGAGCGTCATCAGGAGGTAGAGCAGCGACGGCGGGTACTTGGTGGTGTTGAGGAAGGACAGCGCGACGAACGTGGGGCTCAGCCGGACGGTGCGCGTGGGCGCGTTCGGGGTGCGCGCGGCGCTCGGGTCCACCGGCACCTGGATCTCCGTGCGCCAGGGGTTCGGGTCGCCGTAGCCGTGGTCGGCGCCGATCTTCACCGGGTTTCCCTCGAAGTTGAACGCGCGCACGACGACGAACGCGGCCACCATCGCCAACCCGGCGCGGAGCAGCCAGCGCTGCCGCCGCGCCGGCTCCCAGCCGTAGATCGCGCCGAGCGCGTAGCCCGCCGCCAGGACCCCGACCCACGGGATCAGCGGGTAGAGGACGAGCAGCAGCGGGCTGGGCCACCCGGCGATCGGGAAGACTCCCTGCGTGTGCAGGATCGTGAGGAGCTTGTCGCCGAGCGAGGGCACCGGCGAGCCCGGACCCCGCCAGGCGTTCGGGCGGACGCCGTCGAGCAGGTTGTGCAGCGCGATCATGCCGACGCCGAACGCGGCGACCGCGCGCAGCGGCAGGTGGATGAGCGCCGCGAGCACGATCATCGACACGCCGATCACCCAGATCACCTGCGCGATCCCGAGGAGGCTCGGGTCGTAGTCGAAGAACGCAACGAGTCGGACGACGGTGAACTCCAGCGCGATGAACCAGAATCCCCGGCTCACCAGGAAGCGCGACAGCTCCCGCTTCGACCGGCCGCGCGCCCCCTGAAGGTAGGCGCCGGTGCCGGCGAGAAAGACGAAGATCGGCGCGCAGAAGTGCGTGACCCACCGCGTGAAGAAGAGCGCGGGCGTGGTGCGCGCCAGGTCGGCGGCGTCGAACTGCAGCGCGTTCTGGTGGGTGAAGTCGCGCGTGTGGTCCAGCAGCATGAGGACCATGACGATTCCGCGCAGCAGGTCCACGGCGTCGATGCGGCGGCGGACGGCGGCCGCAGACTGCGCGCCCGAAGGCGTGTAGCTGCCGAAGCCTGGCGTCGGGGGGACGGTGCGCGTGGTGCTCTCGGGCTCCATGGGCGGCGGTCCTGGGTGGCGGGATATCCTGACCCTATGAGCGCCCGGCGCGGGACGCCAGCGGGGGAATGTGAGAGAATGGCAAGACGGGAGCGGCGGCCGCCGTCCTTGCCTGACGTGTCGCCGGCGCCGATCATCCGCCCGTGCCCCACGCCGACCGCCGACACTTGCTTGCGCTCGTCGCGCTCCTGCCGCTCGCCCTCTCGTGCTCCACGGCGGCGCGGCGCGGCGCCCGACCGCCCGCGACCGACCGGATGCGCGTGGAGGCGGACGCGGCGCTGGACACGACGAGCCAGCCGCGGCGGGCGATCTACGAGCTCTGGCGGGCGTACCTGACCGAGGGACTCGCCGATCTCCCGCCGTCGCCGTACTGGGCGAGGGAAGAGCAGAACCGCTGGCCACAGTTCGACCTGGTGGGCGCCGAGACCTACCGCAGCCCCGCGTTCCGCGCGACGCACCACGCGGTGGTGCTCAACATCGACCCCGCCGCCGGCGACTCGATCGCCGACCGGTACGTGATCCGGAGCTGGCTCGACGCCGAGGGGACGCGCGAAGATTACATCGTCCGCGTCTACGCGGTGCGCGAGCGGGGCGGCTGGGTGCTCAGCAACTCGCTGGTGCAGCGGACGCGCGGCTGGCGGGAGACGCGGGTCGGGCGGATCGTCTACGTCGCGCCGCCCACGCGGCCGATCGATCGCGCGCGTGCCGAGCGGGCCGGGGCGTTCCTCGACTCGCTGGCCGACGAGCTCGGCGCGCCGCTCCCGAACCGGCTGTGGTACGTGCTGACTCCCTCACCCGGCGAGATGCGGGCGATGATCGGGCTGGAGGTGACCCGGCAGGCGTTCACGGGGAAGGCGTTCTACGGCAACCGGCTGACGCTGAGCGGCGCCCCGGCGCTCGGCGAGGAGTACCTGCACGAGCTGGCGCACTTCGTGTGGCCGCCGCGCAGCAGCATGCGTCCGCCCAACCGCATCCTGGTGGAAGGGATCGCGACGTGGGCGGCGGGTCGTCACTCGGGCACGCTCCCGCGCACCATGGCGGCGCTGGCCACCCACCTGCGCGCGCACCCGGAGCTCACGTTCGCGGCGATCGCCCAGGCCACGCGGATCGACCAGACCCCCGCGTTCTACCCGACCGGCGCCCTGCTCTGCCAGCTGGCCTACGAGCGCGGCGGCGTGCGCGCGGTGCGGCGGCTCCTCGAGTCCGGTCCGACGCTCGCCGAGCTGACGGAGACGGTCGAGAAGGTGCTCGGCGTCAGGCGCGCGGAGCTGGACCGCGCGCTGCGGGCGGCGGCGGAGCGACTCGCGTCACCCTGAGCGGTGCGGGCGCAGCGCCCGCGCCGCTCGGGATGACGGCGTCTAACGGCGTCTAACGGCGTCTACTCGAAGTCGAGCGCGAGATTCAGCGCCGGCGCGGAGTGCGTGAGGTAGCCGATCGAGATCCAGTCCACGCCGGTCTCGGCGACCGCGCGGACGTTGTCGAGGCGGATGCCGCCCGAGGCTTCGGTGACCGCGTTGCCCCTGGTGAGATTGACGCACTCCCGCATCGTGTCGGTGCTCATGTTGTCGAGCAGGATGATGTCGGCCCCGTTCTCGACCGCCGTCTGCACCTGCTCGATCCGGTCGCATTCGATCTCGATCTTGGCGCCCGGCGGCGCGATGTCGCGCGCGCGCTTGATCGCCACCGCCACGTCGCCGTCGCAGGCCGCGAGGTGGTTGTCCTTGATCAGCACCGCGCTCGCCAGGTCCATGCGGTGGTTGAGGCCGCCCCCCGCGCGCACCGCGTACTTCTCCAGGCGGCGGTAGCCCGGCGTCGTCTTGCGCGTGTCGAGGATCTTGGCGCCGGTGCCGGCGACCGCCACCACGAACTTGCGGGTGAGCGTCGCGATCCCGGAGAGGCGCAGCATGAAGTTGAGCGCCACGCGCTCCGCCGACAGGAGCGCGCGGGCGTGGCCGCTCAGGTAGAGCACCGGCGTCCCCTTCTCCACCATGCCGCCGTCCTCGACGTCGATGCGGATGTTCATCCGCGGGTCGAGCATGCGGAACGTCTCGACGGCGAGCGGCACCCCGGCCACGACGCCGGTGCCGCGGGCGACCAGCATCGCGCGGGAGCGGCGCGTGGAGAGCACCGTGGCGATGGTCGTGATGTCGTTGAACGCGCCGTCCTCCTCCAGCGCGCCCTTCACCATCTTCGTCAGCCCCTTCTGGTCGAGCGGGAAGGTGACGCCGTCGTCGGTGTGGAGCGCCGGGACGGAGTAGGGCGTGATGGTGCGCGAGACGCGCCGGGGCGCGGCGCGGAGCTCGCTCATGCTGTCGCTCCCGCCGTTGTTCGGGAGCTCGGGTTCGCGCGAAGGCTGCTGCTGCTGCTGCTCGCGGTTGCGCTCGCGATTGTGCTCGCGCTGGGGCTCGAGGGTCATTCGCCTGGATCCTCCATCTTCGGCGCCGGCTCCGGGGAGAGCGCCGGCCCGCTCTTCCCGCCGCCGATCGCCACCATGCGCTCGATCGCCAGGCGGGCGCGCGCCGCGACGTCGGGCGGGACGGTGATGTGATGCTGAAGACGCTCCAGGGCCGCGAGCACCTTCGGGAGCGTGGTGACTTTCATGTACGCGCACTGGGCGCGGTCGTTCGCCGCAAAAAAGCGCTTCGTCGGGTTCTCCCGCCGCAAACGATGCAGAATCCCGATCTCCGTCGCAACGATGAACTCGTCGTGGGACGACTGGCCCGGGCGCTTGATCATCCCCTCGGTCGACAGGATCTGCACCCCGTGCGGGTCGATCGCCCCCGCCGACAGCGCCTCGATGGCGCTCGACGCGCAGCCGCACTCGGGGTGGATCAGGAACTCCGCCCCCGGGTGGGCGGCACGCTGGATGTTAATGTGCTCGGGGTCGATCCCGGCGTGGACGTGGCACTCCCCCATCCAGACGTGGATGTTCTTCCGCCCCGTCTCCCGCCGCACGTGGGCGCCGAGGAACATGTCGGGGCCGAAGAGGATCTCCTTCTCCGGCGGGATCGCGTGGATGACCTCGACCGCGTTCCCCGAGGTGCAGCAGTAGTCGCTCTCCCCCTTCACCTCGGCGGTGGTGTTCACGTACATGACGACGACCGCGCCCGGGTGCTCGGCCTTCCAGGCGCGGAGCTGGTCGGCGTCGATCGACGCGGCGAGGGAGCAGCCGGCGGCCATGTCCGGGAGGAGCACCGTCTTCGTCGGCGAGAGGATCGCCGCCGTCTCGGCCATGAAGTGCACGCCGCAGAAGACGATCACCTCGGCGTCGGTCTTCGCCGCCTCGCGCGAGAGCCCGAGCGAGTCGCCCACGTAGTCGGCGACGTCCTGGATCTCCGGACGCTCGTAGTTGTGCGCGAGGATGACGGCGTTCCGCTGCTTCGCGAGCCGCCGGATCTCCTCGTGGAGCTCCGTATCGTAGTGGGCCTGAAGAACAGTCATACGCTCCGTCGATTCGTCAGACGCTGCGACCTGCGACCTGCGGCCTGCGACTCACCAGCCGCTCGGGATGCGTCCCGGTAGCCGTTGAGTCGCAGCTCGCAGGTCGCAGGTCGCAGCTGTTTTCAGAATTCAATGTGCTTCCCCTTCCACGTCCCGCTCGCCTTGGGGAAGTCGCTGCGGTAGTGGCCGCCGCGGGATTCCTTGCGGAGCAGGGCGGCCTCGGCGATCAGGTGGGCGGTCTGCACCATGTTCTCCTCCTCGGTGGCGCCGACCGGGAGGCGGCTGGCGATCGCGTCGAGGCGGGCGACGCAGTTGCGGAGCCCCTTGGCCGTGCGGGCGATCCCCGCGTGCTCCCACATCACGGTGCGGATCTCGTCGGCCGCCACCTGCGCCGCGCCGCGGTCGACCAGCTTCGGCACCTCCCAGTCGAGCGGCGCCGCGTGCTTCGCCTGCTTCGAGTGCTGCGCCTGCTTCGCCGAGCGCTTCGCGCCGGACGAGCCGTTGCTGGCGCTCTTCGCGGCGCGGCGGCCGTTCTCCCCCGGGACCGCCGAGAGCTTCGGCGTGCTCACCACGTCGCGCGCCACGCGCTCGGCGAAGACGAGTCCTTCGAGGAGGGAGTTCGACGCCAGGCGGTTCGCGCCGTGCACGCCGGTGCGCGAGACCTCGCCGCAGGCCCAGAGGCGCGGCAGGCTCGATCGCCCGCACAGGTCGGTGACGATCCCGCCCATCATGTAATGCGCGGCCGGCGTGACCGGGATCGGCTCGCGGCCGGGGTCGATACCGCGTGCCTTGCAGAGCGCGAAGATGCCGGGGAAGCGCGTGTGGAAGCCGCGGCCGAGCTTCGTCGCGTCGAGGTAGACGACGCCCGCCCGCATGCGCTCGCGGAAGATCTCGCGCGCCACGACGTCGCGCGGGGCGAGCTCGGCGAGGCGATGGCGCTTCGGCATGAAGCGCTCCCCCTCGGCGGTGAGCAGCACCGCGCCCTCGCCGCGCACCGCCTCGGAGACGAGCGCCAGCGGGTTCTCCGGCGTGTCGAGCGCGGTGGGGTGGAACTGCACGAACTCCATGTCGGCCAGCCGCACGCCGGCGCGGTGCGCGATGGCGAAGCCGTCGCCGGTGGCGACCTGCGGGTTGGTGGTGTAGCGGTACACCTGCCCGCAGCCGCCGGTGGCGAGCACCGTGGCGTCGGCGACGATCTCGACCGGCTTGCCCCGGTAGCTCGCGCGCACGCCGTAGCAGAGCTTTCCGTCGGTGAGGAGGTCGAGGACGCGCGTCTTCTCGAGCACGCGGATCGCCTCGCTCTCCGAGACCTTCTCGATCAGCGTGCGCGCCACCTCGGCGCCGGTCTGGTCGCCGTGCGCGTGCACGATGCGGTTGCGCGAGTGCGCGGCCTCGCGCCCGAGCTTGAACTTCCCGTTCGGCTGGAGGTCGAAGTCCGCGCCGGCGGTGTGCAGCTCGCGCACGCGCGCCGGTCCTTCCTCGACGAGCACCTGCACCGCCTCGGCATCGCAGAGCGCGGCACCGGCGGCGAGCGTGTCCTTGCGGTGCAGCTCGGGCGAGTCGCCCGCGCCGAGCGCGGCGGCGATCCCGCCTTGCGCGTACGCGGTGGCGGAGTCGAACAGCGAGCGCTTCGTCAGGACGATGACGTCGCCGCTCTCGGACGCCCGCCAGGCCGTGTGCAACCCCGCGACGCCGCTGCCGACGACGAGGAACCGGGTTCGGATGCGTTCGGGCATCGACCGTCAGGTGGGCATCGAGGACGGGAGGTCGCGGTGCCCGCCCGTTGGTAGCTCAGAGATCACGCATCGCCGGATGAAGTGCCGAATCCCACCCGCCAACTGCACCGGAACCGCAACGCGGATCTGACACGAGCGCGCCCGGGATTGGGGGAGAGCGGATGATGCGGGGCGCGACCGCGCAGGCGCAAGCCGGCGTTCGATCTCGAGTCGTGGCCTGCCGCCTGCGCTCCCACGGCGCCCCGGGCGGCGCGGAGCCCGTGAAACCCCGCGACCGGCACGCCCCGTGTGCGGAGCCCCGTGCACATCTCGAGAGGAGGAGCGATGGCAGCCATCCCGCGTGACGGAGCCTTCGACAGCACGCTGCGACTGCTGGCCGATCCGTACCGCTTCGTCTCCACCCGGTGCGCGCAGCACGGCTCCGACGTCGTCGAGACGCGAATCATGCTCCGGAGGGCCGTCTGCGTCATGGGCGAGGACGCCGCCCGGGCCTTCTACCATCCCGACCGCTTCACGCGCCGGGGCGCGATCCCGATCACCGCGCTCCTCTTGCTGCAGGACCGGGGGAGCGCCGCGACGCTCGACGGCGAGGCCCACCGGCACCGCAAGCGGATGCTCATGTCGCTCATGACGCCGGATCGCGTCCAGGCGCTGGGCGACGCCGTGGCCGAGGCGTGGCGCGAGGAGCTGGGCCGATGGGAGGAGCGTCGGCGCGAGGTGGTGCTCGCGCGCGAGGTGCCGCGGGTGCTCTGTCGCGCCGTCTGCCGATGGGCCGGCGTGCCGCTCTCCGGGGCCGAGGAGGGGCAGCGCACGCGCGAATTCGTCGCCATGTACGAGGGCGCGGGCGCGGTCGGCCCGCGGAACTGGCTGGGGCTGCTGCTGCGGACGCGCACCGAGCGCTGGGCCCGGCGCCTCATCACGCGGATCCGCGCCGGCGAGCTGGCCGTGCCGGCGGGGAGCGCGGCGCACGCGATCGCCGGACACCGAGATCTCGACGGCGAGCCGCTCCGGCCGGTGCACGCGGCGGTCGAGCTGATCAACGTGCTCCGGCCGACCGTGGCCGTCGAGCGGTTCGTGACCTTCGCCGCGCTCGCGCTCCACGAGCACGCGGAGAGTCGCGAGCGCCTCGCGGCCGGCGACGAGCCGGCGTACCTCGACTCGTTCGTGCAGGAAGTCCGCCGCTTCTACCCCTTCTTCCCCCTGGTCGGCGGCCGTGCACGGAGCG
>DATFPD010000009.1:0-8917 GCA_035265005.1 Gemmatimonadaceae bacterium
ACCGCCAGCCCGTGCCGCCGCGCCACGTCCTCCACGAGCGCGCGGAGGCGGGGCACGATCCCCTGGTCCGCGAGCCGCCAGTGCACGGTCAGCGACCACGTCTTGTTCTCGACCGCCACGCCCGGCACCGGCGCCACGGCGGCGGCGAGCTGGCGCGCCGCGGCGGCGAGCGCCGCGCGAAAGGGCAGGACGCGCGGGTCGACGATCGTCTCCCCGTCGGGCCCGATCGTCTCCGCGCCGTGATTGCCGACGACCCAGAGGTTCGCGACGCTGACCATCCGGCGCGCGTCGGCCGCGGCACGCCCCGACACGAGCGCGACCTTTACGGCCGGCCCGCGCGCGGCCAGCGCGGCGATGGCGCGCCGCGTGTCCGCGGGGACCACCGCCTCTTCCGGGCGCGGCGCGATGGGCGCCAGCGTCCCGTCCACATCCAGCATGAGCACGAGCGGCGAGCCGTTCAGGCGCTCGCGCAGCTCCGCGCTCGGGGACGTCGTCGGAGTCGTCGTTTCCATTGTCGAGCCGGATCGTTCCTGGTACGTCGTGCAGCGCGCGTGGAAGGCTGGCAACCAGCGTGCCCGGCGCGGTGCGGCCGAGGCGCGGTGGTGGGTCAGTGTGATGCGACGGCAACGGCTTCGACAGGACGAACTGCGACAGGATGCACAGGATGAACACAGGATGAACGGCCCCGGGAGAGCTCGCCTCCCGGGGCCCGCATCCTGTTCACCATCCTGTGCATCCTGTCAAAGGTTGTTGCCGCCGCTGTCGCCCTCGAAGTGACCCACTACTCGAGGCGCGCGGTCGCTCGGCGGTCGGTCGGTTGTGGTCCCGCGGCGGCCGGCGCATCATTGGCCGCATGCGACATCGCCGCGCGAGCTCTCCGCATCCGTTTACCGCCGCGCCGCTGATCGTCGCGGCCTGCGCCGCCGCTCTGACCTGTGCGCGTGGAAGCTCGGGCGGCGCGGCGGCGGCCGAAGCGCCGGCGGCCCGGCGCGAGATCGCGGCGACGCTCGACCGTGCCGCGCGCGACTGGAACCGCGGCGACCTCGAGGCCTTCCTCGGCGACTATCTGCCAGGCGACAGCACGACCTACATCGGCCGCGGCGGCGTCGTCCGCGGCGTGTCGGCGATCCGGGCCGTCTACGCGCCGCGCTTCGCGCCGGGCGGCGTGCGCGACTCGCTCTCGTTCGAGCAGCTCGAGGTCCACATGCTCGCCCCGGGGCTCGCCAACGCCATCGCCTTCTACGTCCTCTCCCGCGGCGACTCGACGGTCGCGCGCGGCCCGACGTCGCTCGTCATGCGGCGCGTCGGCGGACGCTGGCGGATCCTGCACGACCATAGCAGCTAGGACCCTCATTGCTTCTTCCTCTCACCTCCTTACCTTCACCTCGACCTTCCAACCATTCGATAAGGAAGCAGCGAGTGGCGCATCGGACGTTCAGGGATTCGCACGGGCTGGAGTGGCAGGTGTGGGACGTCAAGCCGCGCGGCGTGTTGATCAGCGGGCCGGATCGGAGGCGCATCAACGACCGGCGGCTGCGTCGGGGAATGACGCCGGAGCCCGATCGGCGGCGGCTGCGGTCGCGCCGGGTTGCGGTCGCCCCGGGGATGGAGCAGGGGTGGCTCACCTTCCAGACCAGGCGCGAGAAGCGGCGCCTGGCGCCGATCCCGGCCGGGTGGGAGGGGGCGGCCGAGCGGCAGCTGGAGCAGTACTGCCACCGCGCCCATCCGGTGAAGCCGACGAATCTCGTCTGAGGCCGCGCGCGCCTGTGAGGCTTCCCGCGTGAGCGCGCCGGCGCGCCCGCCGCTCGTCGCGCGCGCGCCGACGCGCATCGACTTCGGCGGCGGGTGGACCGACGTCCCGCCGTACGACGAGGAACGCGGCGGCTTCGTCTGCAACCTGGCCATCGCGCGCTACGCGACCGTGCGGATCGAGCTCCCCCCGGCCGACTCGGCGCGGGCGCCTGGCGAGGCCGGCGCGCGTCCCGACGCGGCGTCCCGCGCGGGCGAGCTGGGGCTCGTCGGCGCGGCGCTCGCGCGCTCGCGCGTGGCCGACGCGGCGGCGATCACGCTCCGCAGCGACTTCCCGATCGGCGCCGGGCTCGGGGGCTCGTCGGCGGCCGGGGTGGCGACGGTCGGCGCGCTCGCCGCGCTCGCCGGCGAGCCGGTGGCGCAGCTCGGGCGGGCGGCGCTCGCCGAGCGGAGCCGGCGGATCGAGGTCGAGGACCTGCACGTCGCCGGCGGCCGCCAGGACCACTACGCGGCGGCGTTCGGCGGCGCGCTCGCGCTCGGCTTCGCGGGGGGCGATCGGGTGGACGTGCAGCGCATCCCGCTCGACGCCGCGCTCCGCCGCGAGCTGGAGCGCCGCAGCCTGCTGCTCTACACCGGGCAATCGCGCATCTCGGGGCGCACGATCACCGCCGTGCTCGACGCCTACCGCGACCGCGAGCCGCGCGTCGTCGGCGCGCTGGAGCGCATGGGGGCGCTCGCCCGCCGGATGGCCGACGCCCTGCGCGCGCGCTCGGTCGACGACCTGGCGCGCCTCGTCGGCGAGCACTGGGAGCACCAGCGCAGCCTGCACCCCGAGATCACCACCCCGCGGATCGACGAGATCGTGGGCCGCGCCGCCGCCGCTGGCGCGTTAGGCACGAAGGCCCTCGGGGCCTCGGGCGGCGGCTGCGTCCTCGCCATCGCCGCCGACGGCGCCGAGGACGCGGTGCGGCGGGCGGTGGCGGGGCTCGCCGAGGAGCTGTCGTTCGCGGTGGACACGGAAGGGTTCGCCGTCGAATGAGCCCCGCCGTCCCCCCCGGCGACGCGGTCGCGCTCACCCGCGCCCTCGTGCGCGCGGACTCGCGGAACCCGTCGCTCAGCGCGGGCGCCCCGGGGGAGGGCGAGGCCGCCGCGCTCCTGGCCGGCGTGCTCCGCGAGTGGGGCTTCGACGTCGACGTGCACGACGCCGCGCCCGGGCGGCCGAACGTCGTCGCCCGCGTCGCCCGCGGCGGCGGCGTCGGCGGCGACGGGCGGAGCCTCATGCTCAACGGGCACCTCGACGTGGTCGGCATCGAGGGGATGACGCACGCGCCGTTCGCGGGCGAGGAGCGCGGCGGGCGCATCTACGGGCGCGGGGCGGCGGACATGAAGGGCGGCGTGGCCGCGATGTGCGCGGCGGCGTGGCGTGCCGCCCGCGGCGGCGCGCTCCGCGGCCAGGTCGTGGTCGCCGCGGTGGCCGACGAGGAGTACGGCAGCGCCGGGACGAACACGCTCATCGCGCGGGGCGTGCGCGCGGACGCGGCGATCGTCACCGAGCCCACGCGCCTGACGATCATGCCGGCGCACCGCGGGTTCGCGTGGGTCGAGGTGCACGTCGCCGGCCGCGCCGCGCACGGCAGCCGCTACGAGATCGGCGAGGACGCGGTGATGCTCGCCGGGCTGCTGCTCGCCGAGCTGGACGCGTGGGAGCAGACCGAGCTCCCACGCCGCCGAACGCACCCGCTGCTCGGCCGCGCGTCGCTCCACGCCTCCACGGTGTCGGGCGGCACGGCGTGGTCCACCTACCCCGACGCCTGCGTGCTCCGCTTCGAGCGCCGCACGCTGCCGGGCGAGAGCGCCGACGACGCGCTGCGCGAGATCCGCGACGCCTGCGACCGCGTGGCGCGCCGGCTGGAGTCGGCCGGCCGCCGCTTCGTCGCCACGGTCATCCCGCGCGGCGCCCAGGAGCCGAGCGACGTGCCGTCCGACGCGCCCATCACGCGCGCGCTCGGCCGCGCGCTCGCCGCCGCGGGCGAGCCGGCCCGCGTCGAGGGGATGAGCGCGTGGACCGACGCCGCGCTGCTCAACGCCGCGGGGATCCCCGCGATCTGCTTCGGCCCCGGCGACATCGCGCTCGCCCACGCAGCCGAGGAGTGGATCCCGGTAGACGAGATCGAGCGGGCGGTGAACGTGCTCGAGCGACTGATCGGCGAATGGTGCAGATAAAGACACCTGCGACCTGCGACCTGCGTCCTGCGTCCTACCTGCCTCGGGGTGCCTCCCGGCGGGCCGTGAGGACGCAGGACGCAGGACGCAGGTCGCAGGTGTAGTTCGCAGGTCGCAGTTCTATCTTTCTCCAATGGCTGACCTGACGCACACGCAATACGACCAGCTCGAGCGCGCGATCCTCGACGGTCGTCGGATCTCCGTCTACCGCCGCGGCACCGAGTACATCGTCGTGCCGCAACGCCTGCGCGTCGAGGGCGGGCGCGAGGCCGTCGAGGCGCTGCACCCCACCACCGGCGAGCAGATCACGCTCTACATCGACGAGGTCGAGAGCATCGAGGTCGTTCGGTGAGCGACGAGCTGCCACTGGTGGCGGTGTACGCCGACGAGTCCTGCCTCGGGAACGGGCGCGAGGGGAGCAACCCCGGGGGCGCCGGCGGGCTGGTGGAGTTCATCGACCCGCGCACCGGCGCGCTGCGGCGGTGGGACTTCTGGGTGAGCGAGCGGCCGACGACGAACAACCGCATGGCGCTGCGCTCGGTGATCGAGGCGTTTGGGGCACTGTCGCGGAAGGGGAACCGCTGCGCCGTCGTGTTCACCAGCGACTCGAAGTACATCATCGACGGGATGACCGGCTGGGTGCACGGCTGGAACGCGCGCGGCTGGCGGCGGAAGGACGGGCCGATCGAGAACCTCGAGCTCTGGCAGCAGGCGGTCGCCGCGGCGAGCCCGCACGCGGTGCAGTGGCGGTGGGTGCGCGGCCACAACGGCCAGGTGCAGAACGAGTACGCCAACTACCTAGCCACGCGCGCGGCCGCCGACGCGAGCGCCTCGGGTGGGCTGGTCCCGTCGGGCTTCGACGCCTGGCTGGCCGCCGAGCGCGCGAAGGGGCGCATGACCGCGCCGCCCGCCCCCTTCCCCACCACCACGGCCTTCACCCCCGCGCGCCCGTTACCCGGGGTCGCGGCGGCGCGTCGGATATGAGTAGAAGTTGCTCTCCTCAACCGGGACTTCAATGAAGTACATCCTGATCCTCGCCATCGGCGTCGCGATCGGCTACGGGTACGGATTCAGCGACGCGAAGAAGCACAACAAGTCGGTCGTCAGCCGCGTCCTCGACCGGGTGGGCGGCTCGAACCGCGGCAAGTACGACTCGGACCTCGACAAGAAGGCCGAAGAGGCGAGCCGCTGATCGCGGCGGCGGCGCGCGCGCTCGACAGCGAGCCCGGCGCGCCGCTGGTACGGTCGCTGCACCGGTTTCGGACGCGGCAGCGCCAGTGAGCGCTGCGTTTCGCTTCCAGCTACAGCTCCGTGCTCGATTATGGATGAGCTCGACCGCATGTTCCGGCGCCTCGTGCACAACATCCGCACGCTCTACCCGGACTACACGACGCGCCCGTTCGAGGTCGCCGAGATCTACCAGACGCTGATCCCCTACCGCCACAACCGGCGCGAGCTGGGGATCGACACGAACGAGGAGTACGAGCTCGCCCTCATGCGGCTGCTCTCCGGCGAGCGGGGCTACGTCGGCACGGATGCGGCGCTCCAGGAGGCGCTGCGCCGCGAGCTCGGCTCGCCGAACCCGAACACCTCGGCGTTCCGCGCCTACGGCACGGCGCAGGTCCGACTGCAGAGCGACGCGCTGCGCCGGCTCGAGCAGGGGACGCTCGGCGCGGCCGCCCCGGCGCCGCCGCCCCCGCAGCCGCGGCCCGCGCCCGCGCCGCCGGCCCCCGCGCCTCCGGCGCCGCGTCCCGCCGCGCCGCCGCCGATGCCGGCACCGATGCCGCAGGCCATGCCGCAGCCGAGGCCCGACGGCATGCACTCGGCCGCCACGGCCGCCGCCGCGCCGACGCGGCAGATCGCCCACCCCCCGACCCCGCGCCCCCACCATCCGGCCCCCTCCGTGCCTAACGCCCCATCGTCCCACGGTGGCGTCGTCGCCGCGGGCAGCTGCCGCTACTGCGGCGGCGCCCTCCCCGACGGCCGCCGCATCACCTTCTGCCCGCACTGCGGCCAGAACCTGACGATCCAGCACTGCCCCGCGTGCGGGACCGAGCTCGAGCTGGGGTGGAAGTTCTGCGTGACCTGCGGGCGGAGCGTAGCGTAATGCGGAACGGCGCGCCGTCGAGGCCGGGGCGCAGGCGGAGTCCTGCGGTTGGCTCCGAGGGCGTGGATACGTGGGGATGGAGGGATGAAGGGATGTCGAGCATTTCATCCCCTCATCCCTCCATCCCCATCTCTCTGACGGCGCGTGGACAGACCGTCCGCTGAGCGCACGTCGCGGTCCCGAAATCCGGCCGCGCCCCGGCTCGCCGTCATCCCCGGCGACGGGATCGGGCCCGAAGTCGTCAACGAGGCGCTCAAGGTGCTCGACGTGGTCGGGCCGGTGTTCGGCCTGAACGTCGAGGTCGAGATGCTGCCGTACGGCGCCGAGCACTACCTCGCGACCGGGGAGACGCTGTCGCCGGTGGAGGCGCAGCGGATCGCCGGCTTCGACGCGGTGCTGGTCGGCGCGTTCGGCGACCCGCGCGTCCCCGGCGGCGAGCACGCGCGCGACATCCTCCAGGGGCTGCGCGCGGCGCTCGACCTCTACGTCGACGAGCGGCCGGCGCGGCTGCTCCACGCGAGCCTGACGCCGCTGGAGGGGCGGCGCCCCCAGGACGTGGACCTGGTGGTGTTCCGCGAGGCCACCGAGGGACTCTACGCCGGCGTCGGCGGCGTCTTCAAGCACGGCTCGCCGGACGAGATCGCGGTCGCCGAGGAGCTGCACACGCGGCGCGGCGTCGAGCGTGTCGTCAGGCACGCCTTCGACTGGGCGCGCGCCAACGGGCGCACGCGCGTCGCGATGGCCGACAAGGCGAACGCCGTCCCCGCCCACATGCTCTGGCGGCGCGTGTTCGACGAGGTCGGCCGCGAGTTCCGCGACATCCGCCGCGACGCCCGCTACGTGGACGAGCTGGCGATGGACCTGGTGCGCGAGCCGCAGTCGTTCCAGGTGATCGTCACCGGGAGCCTCTACGGCGACGTCCTTGCCGGCCTCGCCGGGGGCCTCGTCGGCGGGCTGGGCGTGGCGCCGCGCGCCGAGCGCCACACCACACGGCCGGCGCTCTTCGCCCCCGCGCACGGCAGCGTCCTCGCCCTCGCCCGCACCGACGCCGCCAACCCGATGGCGGCGATCCTCGCTCTCGCCATGATGCTCGCCTCGGTCGGCGCCGCCGAGGCCGCGCAGACGATCGAGCGCGCCGTCCGCGCCGCCGTCGCCGAGCGCGTCACGACTCGCGACATCGGCGGCGAGTACGGCACCCGCGCGGTGGGCGAGTGGATCGCGGAGTGGATCAGGGTGATGTCCTGAGGACGGTGCGAGATGCGAGTTGCGAGATGCGAGTCGTGCCTCGGGGAGCTCCGCCTCCCGAGGCACGACTCGCATCTCGCAACTCGCATCTCGCAGCCGTTCAGGGTCTGACTCCCACCGCCTCCCACAGCCTTCCCGCGTCGTACACGAGTCCGTCCTTCACCACCGTGCGCACGGTGCGGATGTCGGTCATGCGCTGGAGCGGGTTGCCGTCGAGGATGATGAAGTCGGCGAGCTTGCCGGGGGCCACCGTGCCCAGGCGGTCGTCGGCCTTGGCCACGCGGGCGGCGCCGAGCGTCGCGATGTAGAGGACGTCGGCGGCGGGGATCCCCGCCTGCGCGTACAGCTCGAGCTCGCGGTGCAGTGCGAAGCCGGGCATGTCGTCGGTGCCGGCGACGATCGGGACGCCGGCGTCGTACAGCGTCTTCACCAGGCGCAGCATCGTCGCGAACGACGCGCGGTAGCCCGCGTCCATGCCTTCGGGCACCGGGAGCCCGCCGCCCGGAAGTCCGCGCCGCACCTGCGGCGGGAAGCGCTGCGCCACCGGCGCCCACATCGGCCCCATCTCCCCCGGGCGGCCGGTGAACATCTGCTCGAAGATGCCCACCGTCGGGTCGACGACGGTCCCCCGCTCGCGCAGCAGTGCGACGAAGCGGCGCACGCTGTCCGACGCCAGGTCGAGCGCGGCGGCGTTCGCGGCGACCGCGGTGAAGCGCACCGGCGTCCGCGTGTCGAGCGTGTCGCCGAGGAAGTTCAGGACGAGCATGTTCGCGTGCTGGATCTCGTCCGCCCCGGCGCGCACGAACTGCTCGGCGGTCATGTGCGCCGGCACGTGGCCGCTCACCCGCATCCCGCGCGCGTGCGCCGCCTCGACGATCGGCGCGACGAGCGCGGGCTGGAGCGAGCTGTAGACCTTGATGTGGCGGTAGCCCGAGTCGGCGTAGCGCGTCACCGCGGCGCGCGCCTCGTCAGGCGTGCTCACGAACAGCCCGGTCGGCCCCTGGTACGGGCCCGGCCCGTCGATGAAGCCCGCGGCGACGACGACCCTCGGCCCCACCACGCGCCCCGAGTCGATGTCGCGGCGGAGCTGGAGCAGGTCGAAGCCGTTGGCCATGTCCCGCACGCTGGTCACGCCGGCGGCGAGGTGCATGATCCCGTCGGGCCCCGGGGAGATGTGCACGTGCATGTCCCAGAGCCCGGGGAGGACGGTCTTCCCCGTCGCGTCCACCACCTCCGCGCCCGCCGGCACCGCCACCGCGCCGTCGGGCCCCACGGCGGCGATGCGATTCCCCTGCACGACGATGGTCGTGTTCGGGCGGAGCGCCCTGGACTGCGGGTCGAACAGCGACGCGTGCCGGACGACGAGCGCGCCGCCGCGCGGGCGGCGGGCGAGCGTGCGCGCGAGCGAATCGTCGCGCGCGTGCTCGGCGCTCGTCTGCGCGGCCGCGATTGACGGCAGCGCCCCCTCCCACCCGGCGCGGACGGCCGCCATCCACGACCCATTGCGCAGCGCGAACAGCTCGCCGTCGGCGTCGAGCCAGACGGCGACCGGCGCGAAGCCGAGCCCGGTGATGAAGAGCTGGCGCACGGTGC
>DATFPD010000010.1:0-6387 GCA_035265005.1 Gemmatimonadaceae bacterium
TCCTCCCCCGGCCGTTCGGCATCTCCTCCCGATAGAGGGCTTCTCTTCCGTGTGCAGGTCCTCTGCGTCCTCTGCGTCCTCTGCGGTCGATTCGCTCTTCGGCAAAGCCGACCGGTAGGGGGCCCCTCTTCGGTGTGCACGTCCTCGGTGTCTCGGCGCCTCGGTGGTCGATTCAGGTAACACGGCCCGGCAGAGGGGCAGGGGCATTTGCCAAACCACGGTCCGCGCGTCACTGTTGGGGCCTCGCCAGCCCAGGAGAACGAAGCGATGCGCACGTCCCAGCCGGGCGCCGTCGTCGACGCTCGAGGCGCCCGCGAAGGCTACTCATCGGCCGCCGCGCCGGCCGCCACCTTCCGCGTGCTGGTCGCCGACCGGATCACCGCCGACGGGCTCTCGCCGCTGCGCGATGACGCGCGGTTCGAGGTCGTCGAGCGGCCGGGGCTGGCCGGCGCCGAGCTGGCGCGGGCCATCCAGGGCGTGGACGCCGTGCTCGTGCGCAGTGCCACCCGGATCACCCGCGAGTCGCTGGCCCTCGCCGACCGGCTGACCGTGATCGGGCGCGCCGGCGTCGGCGTCGACACGATCGACGTGGACGCGGCCACCGAGCGCGGGATCGCCGTGCTCACCGCGCCCTCCGGCAACACCACCGCCGCCGCCGAGCTGACGATGGCGCTCCTGCTCGCCGTCGTCAGGCGCGTGGCCGCGGCGGACCGCTCGATGCGCGCCGGCGAGTGGTCGCGCGAGCGCTTCACCGGCACCGAGCTGCGCGGCAAGACGCTCGGCCTGCTCGGCGCCGGCCGCATCGGCAGCGAGGTGGCGAAGCGGTGCCGGGCGTTCGGGATGCGGGTGGTGGCGTACGACCCGTTCCTCACCCCCGAGCGCGCCCACGCGCTGGAGATGGAGCTGATGCCGCTGGAGGGCGTGCTGGCGGCGGCCGATGCGGTCTCGGTGCACGTCCCGCTCACCGACGAGACGGCGGGGCTGGTGGGGAAGGCGGAGCTGGCGCGGATGAAGCCGACCGCGGTGCTGCTGAACGTGGCCCGCGGCGGCGTGGTGGACGAGGCGGCGCTGGTCGAGGCGCTCGGCGCGCGGACGATCTGCGGCGCGGGGCTCGACGTCTACGAGCACGAGCCGCTCCCCGCCAACCACCCGCTGCGCGCGCTCGACAACGTCGTCCTCACGCCGCACCTCGGCGCGTCCACGGCCGAGGCGCAGCACAGCGTGGCGCTGGAGATCGCCGAGGCGGTGCGCGCGGCGCTGCTCGACGGCGACCTGTCGCGCGCCGTGAACGCGCCGGCGGTGGGGGGCGAGGAGATGCGCCGGCTGCGCCCGACGATGGAGCTGGCCGAGCGGCTCGGGCGGATGGCGGCGGCGCTCGCCGGCGGCGCGCCGGACCGCGTGGTCGTGCGCTACTCGGGCGCGCGCGACGCGGCGGCGCTGCGCCCGCTCTCGGCGAGCGCGCTGGCCGGCGTGCTCTCGGCGGCGGTGGGGCGCGCGACGGTGAACCTGGTCAACGCGCGGCACCTGGCCGACGCGCGCGGGGTGCGGGTGGAGGAGGTCCGGGCCGGCCCGCACGGCGCCTACGCCGAGTACGTGGAGGTGGAGGTCGGCCGCGCCGGCGGGTCGACGCCTGACGACGACTTCACGCCGCTCGTCGCCGGCGCGCTGCTCGGCGAGGGGCACCCGCGCGTCGTCGCGATCGACGGCTACCACGTGGACGTGGTGCCGCGCGGCACGCTGGTCGTCATCCGCAACCGCGACGTCCCCGGCGTGATCGGCCGCGTGGGCACGGTGCTCGGCGAGGCGGGGCTCAACATCGCCGAGTACCACCAGGCCCGCCACCGCGCCGGCGGCGACGCGCTGGCCGCGGTGAGTGTCGACGGCCGCCTCGAGCCGCGCGTGGTGGACGCCCTGCGCGCGATCCCCGAGGTCATCGACGTCAGGCAGGCGCAGTTGGATTGACGCGCCCGGCGACGCCCGGATGCCAGGCCGTCGGTAGGGGCGACGCCCGCGTCGCCCCCGCCGTCGCCGTTTCCAGGTTGCCTTACGCGCCGTTCCCGCCGTTCCCCGGGTCAACGGCGGACGCAGCGCGCGAACGGCGGATGATATGGACAACGGCGGGGGCGACGCGGGCGTCGCCCCAATGGGGAGGCCTGCCGGGATGTATCGCGCCGGTCAGTCCGCCCGCAGCGCCACCGCCGGATCCACCCGCGCCGCCCGCAGCGCCGGCACCAGGCAGGCGAGCGCCGCGACGCCCAGGAAGAGCACCACAACGCCGACGAAGGTGACCGGGTCTCCCGGCGTGACGCCGAACAGCAGCGTCGCCATCGCCCGCGCCAGCCAGAGCGCGCCGGCGACGCCAAGCGCCGCGCCGACCGCGGCCAGCGCGAGCCCCTGCCCCACCACCATCCGCAGCACCCGCGCGCGCGTGGCGCCCAGGGCCACGCGCAGGCCGATCTCGCGCACCCGGCGCCCGACGGCGTACGAGAGCACGCCGTAGATCCCGACCCCCGCCAGCGCCACCGCCATCAGCGCGAACGCGCCGAGCAGCGTCATGTAGAAGCGCGGCCGCGCCACCGACTCGGAGACGACCTCGTCGAGCGCCCGCAGGCCGAAGACCGGGAGGTTCGGGTCCACCGCGCGCACCGCCGCGCGCGCCGCCGCAGCCACCGGGGCGCCCTGCTCGGCGCGCATCACGACCGTCAGGTCGGACCACGGCCACTGGTCGGCCGGAGCGTAGACGTCGGCCGTCGGCTCGCCGCCCAGGCCGAACTGCTTCACGTCGCCGACCACGCCGACGATCTCCCCCGCCATCGGGCTGCCGTCCGACGCCCGCCACCCCATCTGGATTCGCTTGCCTAACGGGTCCTCACTCGGGAAGTAGCGGCGGGCGGCCTCGCGGTTGATCAGGAACACCGTCGGCGCGCCCTCGCGGTCGCGCTCCGTGAAGGCGCGGCCGCGCACCAGCGGGAGCCCCACCGCGGCGAAGTACCCCGGGGTGGTGAAGCGCACGACCGCCGACGCCTCCTGGCCGGGCGGGGGCGCGGCGCGGCCGTCCACCTCGAAGCTGAGGAAGAAGTAGCTCCCGGTGAGCGGCAGGCCGGAGATGGCGCCGGCCGCGCGCACCCCGGGGATGGCCTCCACGCGCTCCAGCAGCGACCGCGTGAAGGCGCGCCCCGCCGCCTCGGTCGGGTACGCGGCGTCGGGGAGGCTGACGCTGAAGGTGGTCACGCCCTCGGTGCGGAGGCCGACGTCCACCCGCAGCAGCTCGGCGAAGCTCCGCGCCAGGAGCCCGGCACCGGCCAGCAGCGCCACGGCGAGCGCCACCTCCGCCACCACCAGCGCCGAGCGCGCCCGGCTGCCGCCGCGGTCGGCGCCGCCGCGGCCGCCGTCGCGCAGCGAGCCGGCGACCGCGCTCCCGCCGCCGGCCGCCGAGGCATGCAGCGCCGGCAGGAGCCCGAACAGCAGCCCGGCGACGAGCGCCGCGAGCCCGGTGACCGCCAGCGCCCGCCCATTCACTGCCACCTCGTCCAGCCGCGGGATGTCGCTCGGCGCGAAGGCGACGAACGCCCGCGTCCCCCACACCGCCAGCGCCAGCCCCAGCGCGCCCCCCAGCAGGCCGAGCACCAGGCTCTCGGTCACGAGCTGCCTGACGAGCCGGCCGCGGCCGGCGCCGAGCGCGCTCCGCACCGCCATCTCGCGGGCGCGGGCCGCGCCGCGCACCAGCAGGAGCGCGGCCACGTTCGCGCAGGCGATGAGCGCCACGAAGCCCACGCCCCCCATGAGCACGAGCAGCGGGCGCCGCACGTCGCCCGTCATGTACGCCTGGAGCGGCGGGACGCGGACGCTGAAGCCGGTGTTCCTGTCCGGATGCAGCGCCTCCAGCCGCCGCGCGATCTCACGCATCTCGGCGGCCGAGGCGGCGACGCCGGCGGGCCCCACGCGCCCCACCACGCGCAGCCACCGCGCACCGCGCGAGGCATCGCTCAGCCAGGCCGGCTGCATGACGAGCGGGAGCCAGAGCTCCACGCCCGCCGGGTAGGTCGCCGCCCGCGGCATCACCCCGACGACGGTGTGCGGCACCCCGCCGAGCGCGATGGTGCGGCCGACGAGACCGGGGTCGGCGGCGAAGCGGCGCCGCCAGAGCCGCTCGCCCAGCACCACCACCGGCGCCGCCGACGCCGCGTCCTCCCCCGGCGCGAACGCCCGCCCGGTGAGCGGCGCGACGCCGAGCACGCCGAAGAAGTTGGCGGTCACGCGCGCCGTCTCCAGCCGCTCCGGCTCCGCGCTCCCTCCGGTCAGGTTCTCGGTGCCGGTGCTGATCGCGGCCAGTCCGTCGAACGAGCGCGCCTGCGCCCGCCAGTCCGCGAAGTCGGCCGGGGACACCGAGTTCGGCTTGTCGTCGAGCGTCGAGAGCACGCGCACCAGGCGCGCGGGCTCGCGGTAGGGGAGCGGCCGCAGCAGCACCCCGTTCACCACACTGTAGATCGCCGTGTTGGCGCCGATCCCCAGCCCCAGCGTCAGCACCGCGACCGCGGTGAACGCGGGGCTCCGCCGCAGCTGCCTGAGCGCGTACGCGGCGTCCTGCCGCAGCTCGTGTAGCATCTCCGCCCTCCGGTCACTCCGGTCTTTGCGCGCGTCCATCGCCCCGCAGTACGCGCGCGTGTACTCGAGGTCCCCGAACCGCCGTGCGGCCTCGGCCCGCGCCGCGTCGTCCGCCAGCCCTTCGCCCTCCGCGATCTCCGCCGCCCGCATCTCCAGGTGGAAGCGCAGCTCGTCGTCCACCTCGCGGCGGATGCGCGCGGGATTCCTCCAGGGGAGGCGAAAGAGACGTCGGAAATGCATCACGATCACGCAGGGTGGAGAAGAGCGGACACGGATGAACCCGGATAGGGGCACGGATGCACACGGATGCAGCCCGGCGGCGTCAAAGGCCCTCCCGCCCGGGCGAGATGCAGGGGCGAGGCGCGCTTCGCCCCTCCTCGCGCAGGGAGAGATCCGTGTCCATCCGTGCCCCTATCCGTGTTCATCCGTGTTCATCCGTGTTCTCGTTCGTCAGCAGGTCATTCCGCCCTGATCGCCACCATCGGGTCCACCCGCGCCGCGCGGCGAGCCGGCAGCAGGCAGGCCAGCAGCGCGACCACGATCAGCAGCGCCGACACGCCGGCCAGCGTCGCCGGGTCGCGCGGGCTGACGTCGTGCAGCATCCCCGCCAGCGCGCGGCCGAGGCCTAACGCCATGGCCACGCCCAGCGCCACGCCGACCAGCGCTGGCCGCATCCCCTCGGCCACCACCAGCCGCTGCACGCTCCCCGGGCGGGCGCCGAGCGCCATGCGGACGCCGATCTCGCGCGTGCGCTGCGACACCGAGTAGGCGATCACGCCGTAGAGCCCGACCGCGGCCAGGACCAGCGCCAGCCCGGCGAACGCGCTCAGCAGCGTCATGTTGAACCGCGGCGCGGCGACGGACTCGGCCATCATCGCCTCGACCGTCAGCACGTCGCGCAGCGGGAGGTCAGGGTCGAGCGAGCGGACGAGCTGCTTGAGCGCCGGGGCCGCCGCCGCCGGGTCGCCCCGCGTGCGGAGGATGAGCGTGCGGTCCGGCCAGCGCATCGTGGACGAGGGGCGGTACGCCTGCCGGTTCCCCACCGGGTCCTCGCCGCCGCGGAACGCCTTCACGTCCCCCACCACGCCGATCACCGTCTCCCAGTCCCCGCTGCCGCCGACGCGCAGCCGCTTCCCGACCGCGCTCTCGCCCGGCCAGTACTTCTTCGCCATCCCCTCGTTGATCACGACGACGTTCGCCTTCGAGCCGGGCGCCATCTCCTCGGCCGAGAAGGTGCGGCCGGCGCGGAGCGGAATGCGCAGGATACGGAAGAACTCGGGGCCGACCCAACCCGAGCCGATCATCGGGCCGTCGCCGGCGGGCTTGCGCGCCGCGCCGTCCGCGCCCTCGACCTCGATCTCGCCGAACTGGATCCCCTGGCGCGGCGGCACCCCGCTGGCGAGGACCGCGTCCACCACGCCGGGGAGGCGCCTGGCGCCCGCCAGCACCTGCTCGTGGAAGGCGCGGTACGCGGCCTCGGCCTCGTAGCGCGGGCGCGGCAGGCTGATGTTCGCCGAGAGGAGGTTGGTGGGGCTGAAGCCGGGGTCCACGCGCTGGAGCGCCACCACCGACCGCACGAGCAGCCCGGCGCCGGCCAGCAGCACCAGCGAGACCGTGACCTGCCCGACGACCAGCAGGTTGCGCAGCCCGAACCTGCGGTGGCGCCTGGCCAGGGACCAGGCCTCCTCCTTCAGCGCCGGCGTCAGGTCGCCGCGCGAGGCCGCCAGCGCCGGAGCCAGTCCGAAGACGCAGCCCGTCAGCAGCGACACCAGCGTGGCGAAG
>DATFPD010000011.1:0-11422 GCA_035265005.1 Gemmatimonadaceae bacterium
TACGCGCTTCATCATGTTCCACCCCGTGTGGGGGATCGCTCGCGGGACAGGACGACGATGGCCGCCGCACCGCTCGCGCTCCGTGTGCTCTCACTGACTCGCGCGGCGCTCGTGTTATTCCAGCCGAGTGCGGGAATAAGCGCGGTGCTTCTGCGGTATCGGTCGTTAGGGACCACACGCCGAACCTCACGCCGCAGCACTTCACACCGCGCGGAGCACTTCCATGTCGGACTACATCACGGACGACCACAGCGACGACGGCGTCGACCGCCGCGGCTTCCTCAGGTGCATGGCCTGGGCGGGAACGGGCATGCTCTGGACGATCAGCGGGGGCGTGCTCAGCTCGACCGGGCTGGGCCGAGGCGGGATGCTGGGCGCCGCGGCCGCGAAGGGCGACCTGTTCTTCGCGCAGATCAGCGACAGCCACATCGGCTTCAACAAGGCCGCGAACCAGGACGTCACCGCCACGCTGCGGGAGGCGGTCGACCGGATCAACGCGCTGCCTCGGCAGCCGGCGTTCCTGCTGCACACCGGCGACATCTCGCAGCTCTCCAAGCCGGGCGAGTTCGACACCGCGCAGCAGGTCATCGCGACGGCGCGGACCAGGACGGGGCGCACCTTCTACGTGCCCGGCGAGCACGACGTGCTCGGCGACAACGGGGCCGCGTACCTGGGGCGCTACGGCAAGGGAGCGACGGGCGGCGGCTGGTACAGCTTCGACTACCAGGGCGTGCACTTCGTCACGCTCGTCAACGTGCTCGACCTCAAGCCCGGCGGCCTCGGGAACCTGGGGCGGGAGCAGCTCGAGTGGCTGGAGCGCGACGTCAAGCGCCTGCCCAGCAGCACGCCGATCGTCGTCTTCGCCCACGTGCCGCTGTGGAGCGTGTATCCGCAATGGGGGTGGGGCACCGACGACGGCGCGCAGGCGCTCGCGTACCTGCGGCGGTTCGGATCGGTGACGGTGCTCAACGGCCACATCCACCAGGTCGTGCAGAAGATCGAAGGGAACATGCGCTTCCACACCGCCATGTCCACCGCCTTCCCGCAGCCGGCGCCCGGCACGGCGGACGCGCCCGGACCGCTGACGGTCCCCGCCGAGCAGCTGCGCAACTTCCTCGGCCTGACGAGCGTCACCGTCGTGCCGAGCCAGCACTCGCTCGCGCTCGTGGACTCGACGCTGTCGGGCGTCGCCGGCGCCCACGCCGTGCACGCCAGAGAAGGCGAGCGGGGCGCGGCGGCAAGCGTCGTCCCCGGAGCGGTCGGGATCGACAACTTCAGCTTCACGCCGAAGGTCGCGACGCTGGCGGTCGGCGGGCGGGTGACGTGGGTGAACCACGACGACGTGCCGCACCAGATCATCAGCTCGGACAAGCGCTTCCCGCCCTCGCCGGTGCTGGACACGGGGCAGCGCTACGAGCACGCGTTCGACCGGGCCGGCCGCTACCCGTACTTCTGCTCCATCCACCCGACGATGACCGGCGCGGTGGAGGTCCACTGACATGCCGCCGTGCGCACTCTCGGAATCGTGCACGCTGCGCCACCCGCACCCTCTCGAGGTACTGGAAAATGACGTCCTTCATGAAAACCATGGGCGCGCGCGCTGGCGCCACTGCCACCGCGCTTGCCGCGGTCGTGTTGCTCCTGGGCTGCGGCGGCGAGGGCACGGAGCCGTACGGCGGCCCGGCGACCGATCCGCCGCCGGCCGACGCGAAGACGGTGAACGCCACGGCGTCGCTGGCCTTCACGCCGGCCTCGCTCGCGGTGGCGGCGGGAGAGACGGTCGCGTTCGCCTTCGGCAGCGTGGGGCACAACGTGTTCTTCGACCCGCAGGCCGACGCGCCCGACAACATCTCAGGCACCAATGCGAACGTCTCCGTCGCGCGGGCGTTCGCCAAGGCCGGGACGTACCGCTACACGTGCCACATCCACCCGTCCATGAGCGGCACCGTGGTCGTGCGAGCCCCTGGCGGCACGACCGCGGCGGGACAGTACTGATGCGGCCCTCGCCCCGGCGGGCACGCGCCTGCGCGCGCGTCGTCGCCCTCCTCGCGGCGCTCGGCGGTGCGGCCCGGGCGGCACCGTTAGGCGCGCAGTGCCGGCCGCCCGCCTCGAGCCACGAGGCGCGGCTGCTGGCCTTCTACGCCGCGCCGGTCGCCTTCTCGCCGGCGACGGCGCCGGAGCGAATGCCCGCGGGGGCGGTTCGCGTCGGAGCGGAGGGCGCGCCGGTGCCGGTGCCCGACGCGGCGCTGCGGCAGACGAGCCTCTGCTACCAGAGCAGCACGCAGAGCACACGCCTCGCGCCCCTCTTCGGCCGCCCGCGGGTCACCCTCGGGCTGCCGGCCGGCCTCACGCTCGAGGGAAGCTATCTGCCGCCGATCACCGTCGGCGGGGCCACGCCGGCGCTCCTGAGCCTCGCCGTCGCCCGCACGCAGCCACTGCCCGGGAGCGGCGGGCGCGCCCTCGTGGCTCTCCGCGTGCACGGGACGGCCGGCACCGTGCGCGGGGCCATCACGTGCGCCCGCGACCAGCTGCAGATGGCCGACCCCGCCGCGCCCTGCTACGGCACGCGGCCGTCGCGCGACACCTTCCGCCCCGACATGGTCGGCGGCGAGGCGGTCGCCGCGGTCCGCGCGTGGCGCGACCGTGTCGCGCTGTACGGCGGCGGCGGCGTGACCTGGGAGCGCCCGCGCTTCCAGGTCGGCTTCACGGACGCGGCCGGCACGACCGACGCCACACGCGTGAGCGTGGAGCTGAGACGCGGCACGCTGCTCGGCGGGGTCACCGCCCGCGCGTCGCGCACGCTCGACCTCGAGCTCCAGGCGTACGTCGTCCCGGCCGACGTCACGACGTGGCGGCTCGGCGCGGGCTACCGGCTTCGCTGAGCGATGCGCGCCCTCGGCCCGCGGGACGGTGGTGGGCATCCCCGAGTTGCCGGCCCGCGCGCCGGCGGGAATATTTCCGGCGCGGGCCGAGTCTGTGCTCCCGTGAGACCATCAGCCCGGGTCGAGGCGTCCGTGCCGGAGAGCACGCTGGAGTCGTTCGAGCGCGTCGTCGTGCCGCTGCTCGACGACGCGTACACGCT
The DNA here is from genome assembly GCA_035265005.1 of Gemmatimonadaceae bacterium. Taxonomy (GTDB): domain Bacteria; phylum Gemmatimonadota; class Gemmatimonadetes; order Gemmatimonadales; family Gemmatimonadaceae; genus DATFPD01. The sequence continues at coordinate 3,083 of DATFPD010000011.1, forward strand.
CGCGCGCCATCTCCTGCGCGACGAGCACGACGCCCAGGACGTCGTCCAGGACGCGTACCTGCGCGCGTGGCGCCACTACGCCGGCTTTCGCGGTGGCGACGCGCGCCCGTGGCTGCTGGCCATCGTGCGCAACTGCTGCTACACGTGGCGGCGCGGCGCGCGGCCAGGGCGGGAGACCGTCGAGTACGTGGACGAGGAGCACGGCGAGGCGGCGGCGGTGGGCGGTCAGCGCGCCGCCGACGCGGACGCGCTCGAGGCGTCCGACCGCGCGGAGCTTCGTGTCGCCCTCGGCGGGCTCCAGCGCGAATACCGGGAGGCGATCGTGCTGCGGGAGATCGAGGGACTGTCGTACAAGGAGATCGCGCAGGTGACCGGCGCGCCCATCGGCACGGTCATGTCGCGCCTGGCCCGCGCGCGGAAGCGGCTGCAGGAGGCGCTCGGGATCGGCGCCCGGGAGGCGAGCTGAGATGAACTGCGCTGCGACCCGGGAGCGGCTGAGCGCGTACGTCGACGGCGAGCTGCCGCCGGACGAAGCGGCGGCGGTCGCCGAGCACCTGACCTCGTGCGCCGCCTGCGCGCTCGAGTACGAGGCCGTGTTGAAGACGGTGCGGACACTACGGGAGGGTCTCGTGCGGCACCGTGCGCCCGACGTGCTGCGCGCACGCGTTCGCGCCGCTCTTCGAGACCAGCAGCCGGACGGCGTGGTCGCGGCTCCGGCCCCCATCGCCCGCCGCAGAGAGTGGCGAGTGCGCTGGAGCACCGCCGCCGCCGCCGCGCTGGCGATCGCGGTCGGGAGCAGCGGGCTGACGATGGTCGCCGCGGGCCGCGGGCCGTCGTCCGAGCCGCCGGCGGTCGCCGAGGAGGTGCTGGCCAGTCACATCCGGTCGCTCATGCCGGAGCACCTGACGGACGTGCAGTCGACCGACCAGCACAACGTGAAGCCGTGGTTCAACGGGCGACTCGACTTCTCGCCCACCGTCCCGCGGCTGGACGACGAGGGCTTCCCGCTGCTGGGCGGACGCCTCGACTACGTGCACGGCCGTCCGGTGGCCGCCGTCGTATACGGCCGCCGGCAGCACGTGATCAACGTCTTCTCGTGGCCGGCCGACTCGGGACCGGATGCGGACGCGGCGCCGGAGCCCCGGCACGGCTACAACATGCTCCACTGGCGGAGGGCCGGCGTGGAGTACTGGATCGCGTCGGACCTGAACGCCGCGGAGCTGCGGCAGTTCGCGGAGCTGCTGCGGCGGGCAGACTCGTCGTCCCGCGGCGCGGCGCCGAGCGCGCGGTAGGCGGGCGGGGCCGTCGGGCCGTGTCACGCGCCCCGGCGCCGCCCGTCTATGTTCTTCATGGTGCCCGACCCGACTACCGACGTCTTCGAGTCCCTCCGCCCGCGCCTCTTCGGGATCGCCTACCGCATGCTCGGCATCGTCGCCGACGCGGAGGACGTGGTGCAGGAGGCCTTCCTGCGCTGGCGGCAGGCGGCGGCCGGCGACGCGCCGCGCTCGGACGAAGCGTGGCTCGTCTCCGTGACCACGCGCCTCGCGATCGACCGGCTGCGGCGCGCCGCCACCGAGCGCGCCGCGTACGAGGGACTGTGGCTGCCCGAGCCGGTCGCCCTCGAGCCCCCCGATCGCCGCGCCGAGCTCGCGGACGACCTCTCGCTGGCGTTCCTGCTCCTGCTCGAGCGGCTCGCCCCCGAGGAGCGCGCTGCCTTCCTGCTGCGTGAAGTGTTCGGCGTGGAGTACGGCGAGATCGCGCGCACCCTGGGGAAGAGCGAGGTCGCCTGCCGGCAGATCGTCCACCGCGCGAAGGAGCGCGTGCGCAGCGACCGGCGCCGCTTCGAGGTCGACCCCGACGCGCGCGAGCGGGTGGCGCGTCGCTTCGTCGAGGCGCTCCGGGCCGAGGACCGCGACGGCGTGCTCGCCCTCCTCGCCGAGGACGTCGTCCTCGTCGCCGACGGCGGCGGCCGCGTGCCCGCGCTCGGCGAGGTGCAGCAGGGGGCGGCGCGCATCGCGCAGCTGCTCGTCGGCTTCGAGCGGATGGGGCGCGTGCAGCTCGAGCGCCGCGGCGCGCCGATGTTCGAGTACGAGTTCGCGTGGCTCAACGGCGAGCCCGCGGTGCTCACCCTCCTCGCCGGCAAGCTCCTCTTCGCCACCGTGCTGCACCTGGACGGCGACCGCATCGCGGGCCTCTACCGGGTGATGAACCCGACGAAGCTCGCGGGGCTGGGCCGCCCGACCTTCCTCGGCGACGGCGAGACGCTGCGCGACTATCTCTGACGCCGCGCGACGAACGAGCGCCACCGGCGGCAGAATCGTCCCTTGACTCTCACGTTACGTGATCCGTTACCGTGGGATCGAGCCGCGGGAAGGTGGGAGCTCCATGGGAGGCGAGCGATGGCGTACACCGTCAAGCAAGTGGCCGCGATGTCGGGCGTCAGCGTGCGCACGCTGCACTTCTACGACGAGACGGGCCTGCTGAAGCCCGCCTACCACGGGGCGAACGGCTACCGCTTCTACGAAGAGCCTCAGCTGCTGGCGCTCCAGCAGATCCTGTTCTACCGGGAGCTGGGGTTCGAGCTGAAGCACATCCGGCGGGTCCTGGGCCGGGCCGACTTCCAGAAGGTTGCCGCCCTCCAATCGCACCGGGAGATCCTGGAAGAGAAGCTGGCTCGCACGCGCCGGTTGATCGAGACCGTCGACACGACCATCAACCACCTGGAAGGGAGGACGGACATGACGGGCGAAGAGATGTTCGCGGGCTTCAGCGTCGCGGCCGGAGACGACCGGTTCGGCGAGCACATCACGCTCGGCGGCGAGCCGACCGACTGCAAGGTGTCCGCGCAGGACACGGGCGGCGCGCTGTGCATCTTCGAGTTCACGGGGCGCCACGGGTGGCCGAAGCACTCCCACCACGAGCAGGACGAGTGGCTCTACGTCGTCGACGGCGAGGTGGAGTGCCACGTGGGCGACCGGAAGTACCACCTGCGCGCGGGCGAGAGCGTGTTCGTCCCGCGCAAGGCGGCGCACGTGTGGGCGTCGGTGGGCGACGGGCCGAGCAGGATCCTGAACGCCTACCAGCCCGCGGGGCGGCTGGAGCAGTTCTTCCACGAGGTGGGCGCCTACACAGACCCGCCCCTCCACGAGGTGCTGTCGGTGGAGGAGATGAAGCGGTTGTTCGACGCGCACGGCATGCGTCTGCTCGGCCCGCCGCTCGGGTGGGAGGAATGAGCGGCCGGCTCGTGCGCCGGCGGCTCATGGCGCGATGTGAACCGGGTCGCCGACGGACACGGGCCCGGGGACGACGGTGGTCCCGTACACGCCGGCGCAGGCGGCCCGCTCGCGCGCGACGGTCCGCAGGACCGCCGGCTCGCGCGCGGTCGTCTCCGGGTCCACGTTGATCATCACGCACCGCTGGTCGCGCTTGTCCACGCGCATCCGCATCCCGCCCACCCGAAGCACGGCGCCCACCCACGCATCCTCCGGGAATTCATCGCCGCCCGTCGCGTCGACGACCAAATTGGGCCGAAAGCGCTCGGCCGAGAGCGGCATGCCCACGCGCGTGGCCAGACCGGCGATCGTCTGCGTGGTGATGATCGAGAGCGGCGCGGTGTCGAACGTCCCGCGGTCCTGCTTCATGACGCGCACGCCCGGCCCGAGCTCGGCTGCGAGCGCGGGGTCCAGCACGTCGAGCTCGCCGAGCGTCGGCGTGTGCACGACAGTCGGCGACGCGTCGGGGCGGTCAGGGTCCACGAACCGCGGCCGGTAGTGCCAGAGCTCCGGTCGCTCGCGGATCGTGAGCCAGGGGAACCCGCTCCGCTCCATGTGCGGACGGATGAACGCCCAGCGGCGGTCGCCCGCGAGCCCATTCCATCCCACCTCGACCGACGCCAGCGACTCGGCAGCCATCGACTTCACCGGGTAGCGCAGAATCGCCACGACCCGCCCTACTTCGCGGAAGGCCACAGGTCTCCTCTCTGACGAGTGTGTGCGCAGAGGCGAGCAGCTCTCACAGCCACCCCTTTCGAGGTCTCGTCCCCGGGGCGGCGAGTCTCCCGCTCCCGTGCTGCCGTCATTCCCGCGACTCGCGGGTAGTGGGTCAGTTCGAGCGCAACGGCAACTGCATTTTGACAGGATGAACGGCGACAGGATGCGCAGGAGGGTGAACAGGATGATAGCCGCTCGGGAGCTGCCGCGTCCCCGGGGCACGTATCCTGTGCACCATCCTGTGCATCCTGTCAAAATGCAGTTGCCGTTGCCTTTGCTGTTACCATTGCTCTCGAACTGACCCACTACCGACTTCCGCCGTCATTCCCGCGGGCGCGGGAATGACATAACGACGGGCCCCCGCTCCCGCAGCGGAACCTGGAAAGGGGTGGCTTTCACAGGGGCTCGACCGCGGGAGGCGACGCCCAGCGCGCCCGGATTCGCCGCGCGAGCTCGTCGCTCCACCGCTGGTACAGCAGGGGCCCCGGGTGCAGTCCGTCCGGAGCGAGCAGGCCCACGCCCGTCGGGACGTCCGTCGGGAATGTGAGCGGGACGTGCTCGCAGTCCGGCTGGCTCGCCGCCCAGCGCGCCAGCGCCCGGTCGAATCGCCGCGCGGTGGCACCAAGGTACCACCGGAGGGGCTGCGGGAAAGCGGGAAAGTGGTGCATCGGCGGCAGGCCGGAAAGGAGCAGGTGGCGCGCCGCGAAGCGCGCGCGCAGCAGGGCGGCGAGCGCGCCCACGTCCTCGAGCCACCGGGGGAGCGGCCGGCGGCGCATCACGTCGTTCCCGCCGAGGGACAATACGACCACGTCGAACACCTCGGCTGGACGGCCCGCCAGGTGGCGCGCCGTCCCCGCGGTCGTCGCACCGGTACGGGCGACGAGTGCCCACGACACGCGGAAGGTGTGGGCGAGGTCGGCGACCAACCGGCCCCTGAGCGCCTCGTCCTGCGACGCCGAGCCGACGCCGGCGGCCGCGGAGTCGCCGACGATCAGCACCCGCAGCTCCGGGCCGACGCCCTCGCATCCCGCCCGCGGTCCCGGCGGCTCCGGGAGGCGCAGCGCGACACGCTGCACGTAGCGGCCCTGCACGGCGAACAGCGGCGCGAGGGCGACCGACGCCATCTCGTATCCCACGATCCCTCCTGGTCAGCGGTGCCTGACCAGGAAGTCGTGCACGCGTGGTGGCTGTGACAGGGCATCATCGCGCGGCGGCGTCCACCACGCTTCGTGTCGCCTCGTTCGTCCCCAGCGCGCATCTCGTGACATCCGGGCGCACCACGCGCCCGCACCACGCGCCCGCACCACGCCTAAAGTCCAATGTCATCCATCACCACGCTCCCCGTCGGCCGGCGCGGCTTTCTCGCGCGCCTCTCTGCCGCTGGCGCCGCCGCCCTCCTGGGCGCGCCCACGTTGCTGCGCGCCATGCCCGGCAAGCCGATCGCCACGACGCCCGACGATCCCGACGCCTGGATCGCGCGCCTCACCGGCCGCGACCGCACCCTGCTGCATTCCAGCGAGCGCCTCCTCGTAGCCCTCGCCGGCGCGCACGGCATCCTCCGCGATGCCACGCACGACTACCGTGTCCCCGAGCGCGAGAACTCGGTCGCGATCGCCGCGCACGGCCCCGCTATCGGGGGACTGTTCACCGACGAGACGTGGCGCCGCTTCGCGCTGGCCGAGCGCTATGCCGCGGGAACGGGAACGACCGAGAACCCCTTCCTTCGTCCGCAGCCCGACACGCCGCCCGAGGTCACCGTTCCCGGGCTCGTGGCGCGCGGCGTCGTCTTCGTCGTCTGCAACGTCGCGGTGCGCAACCTCGCGCGGCGCGTGGCGGGCGACCCGGAGCGCGTTGACCAGGTGCACCGGGAGCTTACGGCCGGCGTCGTGCCGGGCGTGGCCGTCGTGCCTAACGTCTTCGTCGCCATCGCCCACGCTCAGCAGCGCGGCGTGAGCTACATCCACCTCGACTGAGCAGGCCGGCGAGCCGGGGAGCCGAGGCGGTCCGCCACGGAGCCCGTCAGCTTGTCACTCCCGCGAACGCGGGAATCCAGACCACCGCGCTGGATCCCCGCGTGCGCGGGGATGACGGGTGGGATGACGGATGGGATGACGGACGGGATGACGAGTGGGGTGCTTGGGCGGTTGCCGAAGGCGCGAGGTCTCTCGCCGATTTCCGCGGTCGGACACGGCCCGGCTGTGAACAACGTCTCCGGTTTCGACAGCTAAGGCAGGATCATCGCCTGGAGGCGGCTGCTCGCGTCCCGGCCGACCCAGAGCCGGTGCCTCGCGGCGATGAAGTCGCCGCCGTCCGCCTCGTAGATGCTCGGCACGTAGCGCTGCGGGTTCCGGTCGAAGAGCGGAAACCAGCTGCTCTGGACCTGCACCATGATGCGGTGCCCCTTCCGGAACGTGTGGAAGACGTCGGGCAGGTCGACCGTCACCTCGGCCGCCTGGTTCGGTCGCAGCGGCGCGGGCACGCCGAACGAGTGGCGGAAGCGGCCGCGCATGATCTCGCCGCGGACGAGCTGCTGGTAGCCGCCGAGGCGGATCGTCGTGTCGCGCTGGTACGGGTGCCCCGGCTCCTCGGGCGGGTAGACGTCGATGAGCTTCACGACGAAGTCGGCGTCGGTCCCGGTCGTGCTGACGGTCAGCCGCGCCGTCAGCCCGCCGGCGAAGGTCACGTCCTCGCGGAGCGTGTCGGTCTGGAAGACCGCGACGTCGGGGCGCGACGTGAAGCAGCGCTGGTCGTCGCTCATATAGTGATAGAGCGCCCCGTCCTCGATCGTCGGCCCGGCGCAGCGCGCCGGCACCGGCTTCCGCGGATCGCTCACGTACTCGACGAACGCGCTGCGCGCCGTCGGCGCCGCGGCGCTCAGGGCACCGTCCGCGTGGAGGAAGTAGTCGCGACGCACCGCGGTGGCGCTCGGCCAGTGCGCGAAACGCACCCACGCCTTTCGCCCCGTGTCGAACATCAGCGCGCCGACCGGCGCATCGCCGTCGCCCTTGAGATGCGCGCGAAAGAAGGGTGCCTCCACCTCGCGCTGGAAGCGCGTCTCCAGCGAGTCGCCGAAGTAGAGGTTGCCGTGGACGGAGTGGATCACGTCCCGCGCCGCCCAGCCGCGGTGGCCGAACGGGCCCATGACGAGCGAGACGGCCGCCTGCGGATTCTGCGCGCGCAGTGCGCGGTACGCGGCCAGCGTGCCCCACAGGTTCTCGGCGTCGAACCATCCGCCGACGACGAGCGTGGGATGCGTGACCCGCGTCAGGCGCGCCGGCAGCGCGCGCGCCCTCCAGAAGTCGTCGTAGGTGGGATGCGCGACCATCTCCCGCCACCAGACGTTCTCTCCGTAGTAGCGGTCGGTGATGCTGCGCAGGGGTCCGAGCCCGAGCAGGAAGAAGTAGTCATCCGCCATCCCGTGGGCGGCGACCGAGCCGAATGCGTCCAGCCACCAGTGCGACCCGGTCGGAGCGCCCCGCGGGACGCCGAAGACCGGATAGGCGTAGAAGCTTCCCAGGGCAAGCGCGCCATTGTGGTGGAAGTCCTCGAAGAAGAAGTCGGCGACCGGCCCCTGCAGCGACGTCGCGGCGATGGCCGGATGGCCCGACACGGCAGCCAGGCCGGCGTAGTAGCCCCCGTAGCTGACGCCGAAGAGCCCGACCCGTCCGTTGTTGCCGCCCGCGTGGCGCAGCAGCCACTCGATGGTGTCGTACGCGTCCGTGGCTTCGTCGGTCGCGCGGGGGGCGCGGGCCTTGACCGAATCCGGGAGCAGCGGGCGGACGTTCTCGAAGTCACCCTCGGAGAGGTACCGGCCGCGCACCTCCTGGAACGCGAAGATGTACCCCTCGCGAAGCATGTAGCGGTCGGGCCCGAGCGCCGCCGGGTACGCCGTCGAGTCGTACGGCGCGACCGGGAAAGGCGTGCGCGTGAGGACGATGGGATAGCGGCGCTCGGGCGACGCGTCCCTGGGGACGTACACGGCGGTGAAGAGCCGCGCGCCGTCTCGCATCGGGATGCGGAACGTCCACTTGGCGTAGTGCTGACGCGCGAAAACCGAGTCGGGCGCCTCCGCCGACTGCGCACCGAGATCGGCCGCCGCCGCGCTGGCGAGGAGGGTGGCCACGCCGGCAAGCGCCAGTCTCGTCCACGGTCCGAGATGCATGTGCGATACGGGATGATGAGTGGCGGGGCGGGAACCTACGGAATGCCGCCGCGCTCGCGCCAGTGGCCGATCGCGGACTCCCCGAGCTCGAGCGTCGCCGCCGCGACTCGGCGGTCGCCGCGAGCACGGGGAGACACATGTCGGTGGCGAACGACGCGAGCGTCGCGAGGGCGCTCAGGAGCAGCGAGA
>DATFPD010000012.1:0-6697 GCA_035265005.1 Gemmatimonadaceae bacterium
GCCTCGATCCGGCGCGTGCACCGCAGTCCAGCTTCACGAACGCGATCCCGGAATCAGAGAAAGACCTCCGCGCCCGGCTCAGGGAGGCCGCGCAGTACCCGGTCCTCAAGGTGAAGCTCGGCTCGCCGCGCGACGCGGAGATCATGCGCGTCGTTCGCGAGGAGGCCCCGGACAAGATCCTTCGCGTCGACGCGAACGCCGCCTGGACGCCCAAGCACGCCCTGCGCATGATCGAGCTGCTGCTCGACTACGACGTCGAGTTCGTCGAGCAGCCGCTGCCGCCCGACGACGTGGAGGGGATGCGCTTCGTGCGCGACCGCTCGCCGCTGCCCATCATCGGCGACGAGTCGTGCATCGTCGCGGCCGACGTGCCGAAGCTGGCCGGCGTCGTGGACGGGGTGAACCTCAAGCTCTCGAAGTGCGGCGGGCTGCGCGAGGCGCTCAAGATCATCGCCGCCGCGCGCGCGCACGGGATGCTCGTCATGTGCGGCTGCATGATCGAGACGAGCCTGGGGCTGGCGCCGGCCGCGCACTTCGCCCCGCTGCTCGACTACGCCGACCTGGACGGCGCGGCGCTGCTCGCCGAGGACCCCTGCGAGGGGCTGTCGATCGACGGCGGCGACATCCGGTTGAGCGGCCGCCCGGGGCTGGGCATCGAGCCGCGCGGGGCCCGCGCCGGTGGCGCCGCCGCCTCGAGTCGCGGCCGGCCGGCGGGCGTCACGTCGTGACCGTCCGGCCGTGACCGTCCCGCCGATGCTGAACCCGTCATGCCTCCGCTGCGAGGGCATGATGGAAGAGGGCTATTTTCTCGACCAGACCCACGGCGGCTACGTGGACATGAAGTGGATCGAGGGGGAGCCGCGGCGCTCGATCTGGACCGGCCTCAAGATTGGCGGGAAGCGCAAGCTGTGCATCACGACCTACCGCTGCCTCGACTGCGGCTACCTCGAGTCGTACGCGCGGAAGGAGACGAAGGAGCGGTGACGTCGCGCTGACGCGGCCGCCCACCTTCGACGACTCGCACACCAGCCGCGTGACTTCCCGCCTGATCGACGTCGCCCTCCCGCTCCCGCTCTTCAGGACGTTCACCTACGCGCTCGACCGGGAGTTCGAGCACCCGGTCGTGCCCGGGTCGCGCGTCGTCGTGCCGCTGCGGAAGGGGAGGGAGGTCGGCATCTGCCTGGGCGACGCGCCCGAGTCGCCGCGCGTGGCGCCGAAGGCGGTGCTCGACGTGCCGGACCCCGCGCCCGCCATCGCCCCGCCGATGCTGGCCGCCTGCCGCTGGCTCGCCGACTACTACGTCGCCCCGTTAGGCATGGTCCTGCGCAGCGCGCTCCCGGCGCTGCTCACCGGCGCCGCCGACCCGACGCCGGCCCAGCGCACGCGGCGCGTGGTGGCCATCCGGCGCCACGAGCTGTCGCTGATGCGCCGCGAGAACATCTTCGGCCGGGCGCCGCAGCAGCGGGCGCTGTTCGAGCTGATCGAGTCGCTGGGCGGGCGGAGCACGGTCGAGCACCTGCTGGAGCAGCTCAGCTTCTCGCCGTCGGTGCTGAAGGGGCTCGTCGCCCGCGGCCTGGTCGAGGTGGTGGAGGAGGTCGTCGCCCGCGACCCGTTCGCCAGCCGCGGCACCGGCCCGCCGGCGCTCCACCCGCCGACGCGCGCCCAGCGCCACGCGATCGACGCCATGTCGGCGGCCGCGCCGGGCGAGGTGTTCCTGCTCCACGGCGTCACCGGGAGCGGCAAGACCCTGGTCTACATCGAGCTGCTGCGCCACGTGGTCGAGCGGCAGGGGAAGGCGGCGATCGTCCTCGTCCCCGAGATCGCGCTGACGCCGCAGACGGTCGACCGGTTCCGCTCGGTGTTCGGCGACCGGGTGGCGGTGCTCCATTCGGCGTTAGGCGACGGGGAGCGCTACGACGCCTGGCTGGCGCTCCGGCGGGGGGAGAAGCGGATCGCCGTCGGGGCGCGCTCGGCGGTGTTCGCGCCGCTGGAGAACGTCGGCGCGATCGTCGTCGACGAGGAGCACGAGTCGAGCTACAAGCAGGGGGAGAGCCCGCGCTACCACGCCCGCGAGGTGGCGATCGTCCGCGCGCGGGAGGAGGGCGCGGTCGCCGTCCTCGGCAGCGCCACGCCCAGCCTGGAGACGTGGGCCAACGCCACGGCGGGGAAGTTCCGCCTGCTCTCGCTCCCCGACCGCGTGGGCGGCGGGCGGCTCCCGGCGGTCGAGGCGGTGGACCTGCGCCGCGTGCGGCCGGACGCGCCGCCGGGCGCCGCCGGGGGGCCGGGGTCGCGCACGCTGGGCGGGGTGGCGGCGCCGGTGTCGCGGGAGAGCGTGCGGGCCGCCCTCGCCGAGCACGCCGCGGCGGCGGCAGGCGGGCGCGCCCCGACCCGCCTCGGCGTGGCGGACGTCCTGTCGCCGAACGGCTCCGCCGCGTCCGCGCTCGCGCAGCAGCCCGCCGAGGCGCAGCGGGCCTTCCGCGCCGTGGTCAGCGAGCCGCTGGAGCTCGCGCTGGCCGACCGGCTGGAGCGGGGCGAGCAGAGCATCCTGCTCCTCAACCGCCGCGGCTACGCCTCGTTCGTGCAGTGCGCCGACTGCGGCGACGTCGCCACCTGCCCCAACTGCAGCATCACCCTCACCTACCACCGCACGCCCGAGCGGCTGGTCTGCCACTACTGCCTGCACAAGGAGGAGCCGCAGGGGAAGTGCCGGCGCTGCGGCGGCGCCACGCTGCGGCAGCGCGGCATGGGCACCCAGCAGGTCGAGCGGCTGGTCACCGAGCGCTTCCCGCGCGCCCGCGTGGCGCGGATGGACGTGGACACCACGAGCGGGAAGTGGGCGCACGCCGAGATCCTCGACCGGGTGGCGGGCGGCGAGGTGGACGTGCTGCTCGGCACGCAGATGATCGCCAAGGGGCTCGACTTCCCGAACGTGACGCTGGTGGGCGTGATCGACGCCGACGTCGGGATCAACCTGCCGGACTTCCGCGCGTCGGAGCGCTGCTTCCAGCTCCTGAGCCAGGTCGCGGGGCGCGCCGGCCGCGGGCCGAAGGGCGGGCGCGTCCTGATCCAGACGCGCGCGCCGTCGCACCACGCCGTGCGCTGCGCGCTCGCGCACGACTACCACGCGTTCGTGCGCGAGGAGATGGAGGGGCGCACGCGCCCGCCCTACCCGCCGCTGGTGCGCGTGGCGAACGTCGTCTTCAGCGGCACCGACGAGAACGCGACGGCGAAGCTGGCGCTGCGCGGCGCGTCGTGGCTCAACCGGCTGCTGGCGACGCAGGCCTCGTCAGGCGTGACGCTGATCGGCCCCGCGCCGTGCCCCGTCGAGCGGATCAAGAGCCGCTGGCGCTGGCACGTGCTGCTCAAGACCGAGCACGCCGGCGCCCTCACCCGCGTCGCGCGCTACTTTCTCGAGCGGTTCGACGTCCCCAAGGTCCCGAGGCACCACGAGCTCCGGGTCACGGTCGACCGGGACCCGGTGGCGCTGCTCTGACCGGGACGCGGCCCGGCTAGGGCGCGGGGACCGGCGTGGCCGCCGCCGCCTCCGCGGCCCCGCCCGCGATCCCGCGCCACCCCGACGGGTGCATGTGCGGAATCCCGTCGGTCACCACGAAGTCGCGCGCGCAACCGGGACACCGCAGGCGGTCGCGCCGGAGGTCGCCCTCCAGCCGCTCGCCGCCGCAGTCGGGGCAGCGGAGCATTGCGATGAGATCGAGCTGCTCCGCGGGCCTCCGCGCGGCGCCGCCCCAGCGCGATGCCATCGCGATCAGCGCCCTGCGAGTCGCCGAGCGCGGGTTGAAGTCGTCGCTGCGCGTGACGTCCGGCGGCGGCTCCCACCGGATCTCGTACTCGGGATTGATGATGCGGTACGACAGCTCCCCGCTCCAGTGGTAGCGGGTCACCCACGCCTCGGGCGGGAGGTCGCCGAAGAGCCCGTCCCCGCGGTGCAGCCGGTTGAAGAATTGATTGAGCAGCTCGGGGTCGGGGACGGTCGCGGACTTCTTCCGGATGACGAGCCGCTGGCGGCCCGGCACGCCCTCGCCGGGCCGGTCGACCGACTCGACGCCGACCTGGAGCCGGTGCATGGGCAGGGGCATCACGCACTCCACCCAGAACGCTGGCGTCTCGAGATAGCCGGCGCGCGCGACGCGCCCGACCTCGCGGAGGAACCGATCCGGGTCGGACGAGTGCTCGAGGACGTGGAACGCGATCAGGTAGTCGAAGACCCCGGCGCGGAACGGCAGGTTCTCGACCAGGCCCAGTACGAGGGGGCGGTCGTGCACCGTGCGCCCGCCCACGCGCTCGTGGTTGCTCAGCGTCAGGTCGAGGAGCACGTCGGAGCGCGGCGCGGGGCTGTCGCCCGACCCGACCTCGAGAACGAGCGCGCGCGGCGGGACGGGCAGGCGGACCTTGCGCGCCGCGAATATCGTGCGGCGGGCGGCGTGGCGAAGACTCGTCAACATCGGTGAGGGGTTAACGGCCAGTGTTTCCCGGTGCCGCGGCGGAATGTAACCGCGCGTCCCGCGAATGTGCACCGCGCCGGGCGGAGGGCAGGGCGCCCGCGGCCGCCGCTAGCGGCGCGCGTGGGCGCGCAGGCCGAGCGCCGCGTTCAGCCACCGCACGAACGGCAGCGTCGCCCGGTAGAAGTCGGCGAGGCGGTCGGGAAGCGCCGGCCCGAGCAGCTCGGCCGGCTCCATCTCGCGCGTGACGGTGAAGGACCTGAAGCGCAGCCAGCGCTCGGCCGGATGCCCGGGCGCGACGCCGCGCGGCAGGCGCTTGAGCATCAGCTCCTCGTCGAGGTCGCCCGCCGTACGCCGGAACGCCCGGGACAGGACAATGCCCTCGAAGCCCTCGGCGTCCTCCTCCAGCCGTCGGCGGATCGCGGCCAGCGCCGGCGCCGGAGGCGCCCAGAGCCCGGCGGCCGCGTAACCGTCGCCCGGCTCGACGCCCATCTGGAAGTAGAAGCCGGCGGCCGCCGCGGCGTCCGTTCCCTGCGCGCGGGCGCCGGCGTCGCGGTGGAAGAATCGGCAGGCGACGTTCGTCTTGTACGGCCGCTTGTCGTTCGAGAAGCGCACGTCGCGATGGATCCGGAACGGCGACCGCCGCGGGTCGCCGACGAATTCGGGCGCGATCTCCGCGAGCCGCACGTCCACCTCCTCGACCAGCGCGCGCAGCGGGCCGGCGACGTCGCGCTCGTACTCGTCCCGGTGGGCCTCGAACCACTCGCGGCGGTTGTTCCGCGCGAGTCGGCGGAGGAACCGCGGCGCCTCGGGGCCGAATCCGGGGAAGTCGCTCATGGCGCGAAAGCTACCCGCGGCGGGACGCGCCCGCTTGTATCGCCCCCCGCGGACCAGCCATCTTTCCCCCGTGCCCACCTTCGCCCATCCAGACTTCGGCGCGCCGCGCTTCGCCGGCGCGCCCGACGCCCGCTTCGTCCCCGCGCCCGCCGACGGGGTGCTTCCCGAGAACTTCTTCTCGACGACCAACCTGCCGACCTACGTGCGGGTCGGTGGCGAGTGGCGCATGCCGCGCGAGCCGCGCATGGACTCGGCGCTCGTGCTGGACGGCGACGGCGCGCTGTGGATCCGCGAGGGGCGCCGCGTCAGGCAGGGCGACCAGGTCGCCGTCGGGCACGCCGAGGACGGGAGCGAGGGCATCTACGTCCACGCCCAGGCGTTCCTGGGCGGCGGCGGCGACGAGGGCGAGTTCAAGTTCATGACGAGCGAGGTCTCGCGCGAGAAGCCGATCGACTACGCGCTGATGGCGCGAATCCTGGTCGAGGAGCGCGAGCGGGGCGGGTACCCCGTCTGGGTGACCGGGCCGGCGCTGGTGCACTCGCGCGCGCGGGCGGACATGACGTGGTTCATCCAGCACGGCTTCGTCGGCGCGCTGCTGGCAGGGAACGCGGTGGCGGTGCACGACATCGAGGCGTCGGTGTTCGGCACCACGCTCGGCATGACGCACAGCGGCGAGGCGACGAGCGGCGGCCACGGGCTGCACATGCGCGCGATCAACAAGGTGCGCGCCGCGGGGTCGATCGCCGAGGCGGTGCGGCAGGGGGTGATCCGCGACGGGATCATGCACGCCTGCGTGACCAAGGAGGTGCCGTTCGTGCTCTGCGGCTCGATCCGCGACGACGGCCCGCTCCCCGGCGTCCACACCGACACCCTGGCCGCGCAGGACGCGATGCGCGAGCACACGAAGCGGGCGACGATGGCGGTCATGGTCGCGACGGCGCTCCACGCGATCGCCACCGGGAACATGTTGCCGGCGTTCGTGACCGAGGCCGACGGGACGTTGCGCGAGCTGGCGACGATCTGCGTCGACTCGTCCGAGTTCGTGGTGAGCAAGCTCAAGGACCGGGGGACGCACCAGGCGTTCGGCGTGGTCACGAACGCGCAGGACTTCATGCACATCCTGCGGCTCTACGTCGAGCGCGAGCTCGACGCCCGGATCGACGCGTCGGTGCGCCACGGCGTGGCGGCGACGCTGCGTTAGGCGGGGCCGAGCGATGGCGACGGAGGCGCAGCTCCGGCTGCTGCGGGCGGTGGCCGGGCAGCTGGGGGCGGAGGCGGTCGTGGAGGTGCATCTGTTCGCGCCGATCCGGCAGGGCGGGGTGGAGTCCGGGGTGGCGGTCGTGGCGGTGGACGAGCGTGGCGCGGTGGACGGGGCGGCGGCTGCGGCCGCCGCGGCGGCC
>DATFPD010000013.1:0-7791 GCA_035265005.1 Gemmatimonadaceae bacterium
GGGAGGTCGGGTGCCGTCGCCGGGACTGCTTCGCTCACGGGCAGGGTCGATGCGTTACGCCGGGGAAATCGTGCTCGATTCGAACCAAGTGTAGCGGCAGCGGCGGAGAAGGGCTATCGGCCGGCGGGACGCGGGACGCGGGATGGGGGATACGTCCGGGATGGTTGGGCGGCGCCCCGTACGCCGCCCGGTCGGGACGTGGGAGGGGCGTCGCGCGCGACGCCCCGCCGGCATCCCGGTGATGAACCATCCCGCGCGCGGCGGACCGTCCATACACGTCCCGCATCCCGCATCCCGCGTCCCCCATACCTTGACATCCGACAATACCAATCTCTACTATTGTCGAATCACAAGGTATCCCGCCGCCCATGCCTGACGAACGCGCCGACCTGCTGCAGGGGACGCTCGACCTGCTGATCCTCAAGACCCTCGCGCTCGGGCCCAGTCACGGCTGGGCCATCTCCAAGCGCATCCGCGAGCGGTCGCGCGAGGTGCTCCAGGTGAACCAGGGGTCGCTCTACCCGGCGCTCTACCGCCTCGAGGACCGCGGCTGGATCGAGGCCGAGGACGGCACGTCGCCCGAGGGGCGGCGCGTGCGGCTCTACCGCCTGACGACGGTCGGGAAGCGGCAGCTCGCCGGGGAGGCCGAGCGGTGGCGGACCTTCGCCCTGGCGGTCGACTGGGTGCTGGAGGGCTGACCGTGCGGTGGCTGTCCAGGCTCCTCGGGCGCTCGGCCTTCGAGCGCTCGATGGACGACGAGATGCGCTACCACGTCGACATGGAGGCGCGCGAGCTGGAGCGCGGGGGCATGTCCCCGGCCGGCGCGCGCCGCGCCGCGCTGGTGGCGTTCGGCGGCGTGGAGCGGTTCAAAGAAGAGGGGCGTGACGCCCGGGGAGTGACGATGCTCGACGAGCTGCGGCAGGACGCCGCCTACGCTGTGCGCGCCGCCCGCCGGGCGCCCGGCTTCACCACCGTCGCCGTGCTGACCCTGGCGCTCGGCATCGGCGCCACGACGGCCATCTTCTCGGTCGTGCGCGGCGTGCTGCTGCGCGACCTCCCGTTCGCCGACCCCGGGCGGCTGGTTCGAGTCTGGGCCACGAACCCGTCGCGCAGCGAGACGCGGAGCGCGCTCTCCCTCCCCGACCTCGAGGACTGGCGCCGCGAGGGTACCGTGCCGGGCGCGGCGGTCGAGCGGCTGGCGGGGTTCAGCACGCTGCCGAGCGGGCTCGTCCTCGCCGACGGCGGGGAGCCGGTGCGGCTCCGCACCGCGTTCATCTCCGAGGACTTCTTCGCCACGTTAGGCGTGCGCCCGCTCGTCGGGCGCCTCCCCACCCCGGCCGAGTTCCGGGAGGGGCGGGACCGGGTGGTGGTCATCTCGGAGGGGCTCTGGCGCTCGCGGTTCGGCGGCGACCCCGGGATCGCGGCCGGCCGCACGGTCCGGCTGAACGACGAGCCGTTCGCGGTGCTCGGCGTGCTGCCGGCGGAGGTCCGATTCCCCGGGGCGAGCCCCGAGGCGTGGACGCCGCTCTCGGTGGTGCCGGCGACCGGCATCCCGCGGGTCCGCGGCAACCGCTGGGTGCAGGGGCTGGCGCGCCTCCGCCCCGGCGCCACGGCGGAGCGCGCCCGCGCCGAGCTGTCGGCGGTCGCGCGGCGGCTGGAGGGCGAGTACGGCGACAGCAACGGCGGGTGGAGCGGGGCCGCCCTGCTCCCGCTGCACGAGGAGCTGGTGGGGAACGTGCGCGGCCGGCTGCTGGTGATCTTCGGCGCGGTGGTGCTGGTCCTGGCGCTGGCCTGCGTCAACGTCGCCAACCTGGTGCTCGCCCGCGCCTCCTCCCGCGCCCGCGAGCTGGCCGTCCGCACCGCGCTCGGCGCCGGCCGGGGCCGCCTCGTCAGGCAGCTCCTCACCGAGGGCGTGCTGCTGGCGCTGGCCGGCGGCGTGCTCGGGATCGCCCTCGCCTGGTGGGGCGCCGGCGCGCTGGTGGCGGTCGCGGCCCGGTGGCTCCCGCCGGTCGGCGACGTGCGCCCGGACTGGCTCGTGCTCGGCTTCGCGCTCGCCCTCGCGACCCTCACCGGCGTGGGCTTCGGGCTGATCCCGGCCACGCGCCCGCTGGAGGGGATCGCCGGGACGCTGCGCGAGAGCGGCAGAGGCATCGTCTCGGGGGGTGGGCCCTCGATCAATCGAGGGCCCACCCTGAGACAGGTCCTGGTGGCGGCCGAGGTCGGCCTGGCGGTGATGCTCGTCGCCGGCGCCGGGCTGCTGGTGAAGAGCTTCGCCCGCCTGAGCCGCGTGGACCTGGGGTTCGACGCCGAGCACACGGCGTACGCCAAGGTCACCATGCTCAACTCTCGTTATGCGAACGCGACCACCTACCGGCCGGCGGCGCTGCGGATGCTGGAGCAGGTGCGCGCGATCCCCGGCGTCGCGGCGGCGGCCCAGACGAAGGACGCGCCGCTGCGGGGCGCCGGGGAGTCGCAGGCGTTCACCGTCCCGGCGGCGCCCCCCGCCGCCCCCGGCGAGCGGCCGACCGCGAGCTTCCTCCCCGTCTCGCCGGGCTACTTCGCGGCGATGGGGATCCCGCTGCGGGCCGGGCGCGACCTCACCGAGCAGGACGGCGACACCGCGGCCGCCGGGGTGGTGGCGAGCGAGACGGCCGCGCGCGCCTTGTGGCCGGCGCGCGACCCGATCGGCGAGGAGATCGTCCTCGGCGCGCAGCGGCTGCGCGTGGTGGGGGTGGTGGGCGACGTGCGCTACGAGAAGGTGGACTCGTCGGCCCGCCCGATGTTCTACCTGCCGCAGCGCCTGATGTCGCGCCGCATCATCACCTTCGTCGCCCGCGCCCGCCCGGGCACCGCGCCGGCCGCGCTGGTGCCGGCGCTCCGCGCCGCCATCCGCGCCGTCGAGCCGGACCAGCCGATCACCGAGCTCGGCACCATGCGCGACGCGGCGGTCGACGCCGTGGCGGCGCCGCGCTTCCTGACCGCGCTGGTAGGGCTCTTCGGCGCGCTGGCGCTGGTGCTGGCGGCGGTCGGCGTGTACGGCGTCGTCGCGTACGTGGTGGGACAGCGCACCAACGAGATCGGCGTCCGCATGGCGCTCGGCGCGCGCCCGCAGGACATCGCGGCCTGGACGCTGCGCACCGGGCTGGCGCCGGTGTTCGCGGGGCTCGCGGTCGGCCTCGCCGCCACGCTCGCGCTCTCCCGGCTGCTCGCGGCGCAGCTCTACTCGGTGAGCCCCACCGACCCGGCGGTCTTCGCCGCGGTGCTCGCCATCCTGGCCGCCGTGTCGCTGTTCGCCTCCGCCGTGCCGGCGATGCGCGCGGCGCGCACCGAGCCGACGGTCGCGCTCAGGGAGTAGCGCGGCGGACGCCGCCGCCGTCGACGCGTCACAGCCTGACCCTCGCCCCGTCGATCAGCGCCTCGTCCGGGGCGACGACCCGCACCGGCTCGGCGCGGGCCAGGTAGCCCTCGAATTCGCGGTCCAGTGCCTCACGCCGCGCCCGCCAGATCTCGCGCAGCGCGGTCTCGTCGGCCACGCGCCAGTACGCGGGGGAGAGCAGCGGCGCGGCGCGCTCGACCGCGAGCAACACCACCGCCGCCGGCGCCTGCGCGGGCGACGTCTCGCCGTAGACGCGCCGCACGCCCTCGGCGTAGACGGCGCTGCCCTCGTGATGCACCCCGGCCGGCCCCGAGAAGCGGTACCCGCGCCGCGACAGCTGCTCCACCACGTTGAGCTCCATCCAGGGCGCGCGCTCGAGATTGGCGCGGGTGCCTGGCGACGCGATGTCGAGGAAGAACAGGCGCGCGTCATCCCAGACGCGGATCGTGCCCTTCGGCGACAGGTTCGGCCGCCCCTCCGGAGTGACCGTCGCGGCGAAGCAGAGGTGCGCGGCCTCGATCACGGCCCGCATGTCCGGGGTGAGCATTATCGTTTCGCCCCCCTGGCCTGGACGCGCCAAGCAGCCGCCAACGACAGGCGAAGGCGGACGAACTCGAGTCCGCCGAGGCCCGTGTAGACGGTGTCCGGAGGGGCGCCCTTGTTCCTGACGATCAGCGCCCCGGCGTTGCTCGACCCGCCCCGCCGCCTGTTGAAGTTGAGATCGATGTTCGCGCCGCCGACCGGAATCCGGCGCGCCCCGGCCGGCGATTGGACGATGAGCACGGAGTCGGTCAACACTATAACGGCGTCGCTTCCCCGGTGCGCGGGGATGAACGCGTACGCCGGCACCTCCCCGGCCCGAAGCGATCCATCGGCGCGCAGGGCGGCGACGATCGAATCGGGGATGGCCGGGCCGGTCGCGTCGAGTGCCGGCGGGTCTCCCTCGTCCATCGCCCGAGTCACCGACGCGATGCCCTTGACGACGAGCGCGCCGACGCCGGCGACGACGAGCACCGCGGTGACGGCGATGACGCCCGCGTACGTGAGCCGCTTCCGACGCCGGCGGCGCCGCACCTCGGCCGGGGACAGCAGTGCGTCCGGCGTGCGTGCCGCGGCGAGCGCCCGCGCGGCGCCGGCCGCGTCCGGGCGGTCCGCGGGGCGCTTGGCCAGCATCAGGTCCACCAGCTCCACCAGGGGCGCCGGCGTCCCGGCACGGAGCGCGGACACCTTCGGCGGCGGGGCGGCGATGTGCATCGCCATCAGCTCGCGCACGGTCCGTCCCGCGAACGGCACCCGGCCCGTCAGCATCTCGAACAGCACCACGCCCAGCGCGTAGACGTCGCTGCGGCCGTCGACCTCCTCGGCGAGCGCCTGCTCGGGACTCATGTACGCGGGCGTGCCCACCGTCATGCCCCGCATCGTCTCGGGGCCCGGGCGGCCGGTGACGAGCGACATGCCGAAGTCGGCGACGCTGGCGTTCCCCGACCCGTCGAGCAGGATGTTGTCGGGCTTGACGTCGCGGTGAATCACGCCGCGCTCGTGCGCGAAGGCCAGCGCCTGGGCGACCTCGTGCGCGATGCGCGCCGCCTCCGCCGGCTCCATCGGGCCGTCGCGGGCAATGCGATCGGACAGCGGGCGTCCCGGGAGCAGCCGCATCACCAGGTAGAGCAGCCCGCCGCGCGACTCGGCCGCATAGACCGGCACGATGTGCGGATGCTCGACGCCGGCGACGGTCCGCGCCTCGCGCAGGAACTGCTCCTCGAGATCGGCCGTGATGCCGAGCGCGGGGTCGAGCACCTTGATGGCGACGTCGCGCTCCAGCCGGGGGTCGCGCGCGCGGAACACCGCCGCGAACCCGCCGACGCCGAGCGTCTCGCCGAGCTCCAGCGTGTCGCCGAGCGCGGCGGCCAGTCGGACGCGGAGCGCGTCGACGTCGAGAGAGTTTGCCACGCGTTGATGCTACACGCCGCATCCGGAGACGCCACCGGTTCGTGGGGAGGATGGGAAGATGTCGGAGGCTTATCGGAGCGCCGCCCGGCGCCATCGCGCGGCTTTCGCCGTCGCGCCGGCGCTGGTAGCATTGCGCCGGGACATGGCTCGCCCTTCCCCGATCTCCCAGGAGCTTCCCGTGCAGCGCCCCAGATTGCCCTGGACGTCCGTAGTGGCATCCCTGCTCATCGCGTCGGCACTTCCCGCCCAATCGAAGTCCGTCGCCGAGCGACTCGGCTACCCCGCGGGCTCGAAGCTCCTCATTCTGCACGCCGACGACCTCGCCGTCGCGCACTCGGTGGACGCGGCGAGCCTCGACGCGCTGGACCGGGGCTTCATCTCGTCGGCGAGCATCATGGTGCCGTGCCCGTGGATCGCCGAGGTCGCCGCCTACGCCCGCGCGCACCCCAACGCCGACCTCGGGCTGCACCTGACGATCACCAGCGAGTGGGAAACCTACCGCTGGGGGAGCGTGGAGTCCCGGGACCGGGTGCCGAGCCTGCACGATTCCGCCGGCACCTTCTGGAACGAGACGCAGCCCGTGGCGGTGAACGCCCGGCCGCAGGAGGTCGAGCGCGAGCTACGCGCCCAGGTCGAGCGCGCCCTGGCGTTAGGTATCCGCCCCACGCACCTCGACAGCCACATGGGCGCCCTCTTCGCCACGCCCGAGCTCTTCGCGGCGTACGTGAGGGTGGCCCGCGACTACCGGCTCCCGTTCCTCGCGCTCAGGGGCGACCCGCACTCGCCGCCGGCGATGCTCTCCGAGAAAGACGTGCTGCTCGACGCGGCGGTGATCGCCGGCCCGGAGGTCCCCCGCGACCAGTGGAAGGCGTTCTACCTGAAGGCGGTCGCCGACCTCGAGCCCGGCCTCACCGAGATGATCGTCCACCTCGGGCGCGACGACGCCGAGCTGCAGGCGGTGATGGTGAACCACGAGCCCTACGGCTCGGCGTGGCGCCAGCGGGACTACGACGTCGTCGCGAGCCCCGAGTTCAGGAAGGCGCTCAAGGACAACAACGTCATCCTCGTCACGTGGAGACAGCTGGGAAAGCTCGCGCAGCAGCCTTGAGCTCCAACTGACTTCTTCGGGCGGCGCTCACCGGCGGTCCCCGCGCGTCAGGGCGCGCAGGATCCTTCAAGAGTTGGCCCCGGGTTCGTTCAAGAGATCGGCGCGCGTGTGCGCGATCTTCCCCAGCGTAGATCGCAGGCGACCGGGGTTGGAAGCCGGGCGCGGCGAGCCGGGAGAGACGCGACAATGCCGGGCCTCTCGCGCACTGCTCCAGTGCGAGGGATGTCCTGGATCCACACGCGGCCAGTGCCGCACACGAGGAGGACGGAGATGAGTACTGCATTTCGATGGTTCGGACGTTCGTTGGTCGTCGTCACGGCGGCTCTCGCGAGCGCATGTGCCGAGGGCGCGCCCGCCGCACCGACTACCGCGATAGGCGTGACGGCCCTCGCGGACGTGACCGACGGGAATCGGCTGCCGGAGCTGCCAGCCGGCTGCGAGAGGCTGGCGCCAAAGCCGGGAAGCACGCTCGTGCTCAAGGCATTCGGCGTCGGCGTGCAGATCTACCACTGGAATGGCCTGAGCTGGGGCGCGGCCACGCCGGCGGCGACGCTGTACGCCGATGCGGAGCGCCAGGGGGTGGTCGCTGACCACTTCGCCGGTCCGACGTGGAAGAGCAACAGCGGCGGCACGGTGCTCGGCACCCTCGCCAATCGCTGCATTGTGGATCCCTCGGCGATCCCGTGGCTCCTGCTCAACGGGTTTCCCGAGGGCCCCGGCATCTTCGAGAAGGTGGCGTTCATTCAGCGGCTGAACACCGTCGGCGGCAACGCGCCTTCCACGGCCGGGACCGTCATCGGCCAGGAAGCGCGAGTGCCCTACACGGCCGACTACCTCTTCTACCAGGCGCCGTAATTCTTCCGCCGCGGGCGACGAGGGAGGGCTCCGGGCGGCGCGCACGATGCGCCGCCCGGAGCCCTCGCGCATTGGCACCGATCAGCTGCCGGTCGGGACGATCCCGGCGGTCTCGATCATCAGGATGACCGCGCGCTCGGGCGCCCGCGTGCGGTGCCGCACGCCCTTCGGCACGACGAAGCCTTCGCGCGGCCCGAGCGTCACGACGCGCCCCGGCGTGACGCCGTCCGCGCGGGGCTCGAGGTCGATCAGGAAGGCGCCTTCGAGGACGAAGAAGAACTCGTCATCGTCGGTGTGCTCGTGCCAGTGATACTCCCCCTGCATCACGCCCAGGCGCACCACGGACTCGTTGACCCGCGCCAGCGTCTGGTTGTACCACGAGTCCCGCACCGCGGCGACGAGTGGGTCGAGCGCGATCTTCTCGAGCGGAGGGAAGAGGACGTTCAGGTGGGTCGCGTACGGGAACGCGGACGGCGAGGTCGAGGTGGGCTCGGGCATCTGG
>DATFPD010000014.1:0-1601 GCA_035265005.1 Gemmatimonadaceae bacterium
CGACCGGTACCGAACGTGAACTGACGGACAGCGAACCCCTGCATGGACCCGAGTCCAGGCCGCCGATCGCGCGGCCACCCTTCCCCTTGACACCTTAGGGGACCGGCCGCACCTTCCCATAATCACCTTATGGGAAATAGCCCGTGCCCGCCGGTACCCTCGACCTGCTGCAGGGGACGCTCGACGTCCTCGTCCTCAAGACGCTCACCTGGGGGCCGATGCACGGCTACGCCGTGGCCGGCGCGATCCGGGAGCGCACGGACGACGTGATCCTCGTCGAGGAGGGGGCGCTCTACCCGGCGCTCCACCGCCTCGAGCGGCGCGGCTGGGTGGAGAGCGACTGGGGGCTCTCGGAGAACAACCGCCGGGCCAAGTACTACCAGCTCACCGCCGCCGGGCGCCGGCAGCTCCGCGCCGAGCTCTCGGCGTGGACGCGCTACGTCGAAGCGGTCGGCAAAGTCCTGCAGCCGGCGTAGAACGGTCCCGCCATGTCGCGCTTCCCGGGCATCACCCGCTACGTCCGCCTCGCGCTCCTGCGCTCGCGCGCCGCCGAGGACGTGGATGCGGAGCTCGCGTTCCACCTCGAGATGAAGACCGAAGCGCTGGTGCGCTCCGGTCTCGCGCCGGCGGCGGCCCGGGCCGAGGCGCTCCGCCAGTTCGGCGACGTCGACCGCTTCGCGCGCGACTGCCGCGCGCTCACCGCCGGCCGCGAGCGCGACGTGCGCCGGCGCGAGCGGCTCGAGTCGGTGTGGCAGGACGTCCGCGTCGCCGCGCGCGGGCTGCGCCGGTCGCCGGCGTACGCGCTCGTCGCCGTGCTCACGCTCGCCCTCGGCATCGGCGGCACGACGGCGGTGTTCGGCGTCGTGAGTGCCGTGCTCCTGCGGCCGCTACCGTACGGCGAGGCGGACCGCATCGTGTTCCTCACCGAGGCTCCGAAGAAAGGTGGGAAGAAGGAGACCAGTACGTCCTACCCGAACTTCCTCGACTGGCAGGCGCGGAGCCGCAGCTTCGAGGCGATGGCGATCTTCAACGGGTGGGCGCCGGCGCTCACGGGGCTGGGTGAGCCCGAGCGCGTCGAGGGCGCGATGGTGACGGCCGGCATCTTCGACGTGCTGCGCGTCGCCCCGGCACTCGGGCGGCCGCTCCTCCCGTCGGACAACGTGCCGGGCGCCGAGCGCGTGGTGGTGGTGAGTCACGGCTTCTGGCGGCGTCACCTCGGCGGGGACCCGACGGCGGTGGGGCGGGCGATCACGCTCAACGGCGTACCCCGCACCGTGGTCGGCGTGCTCCCCGCCGGGTTCCGCGGGCCGGCGGAGCTGGACGTGGACGTCTGGGGCAACAACTACCCGGACACGGCGGACGGGCGGACCGCGCGTTTCCTGCGGGCCATGGGGCGCCTCGGGCCGAACGTCACGCTGGACCAAGCGCGTGCGGAGCTGCGCGCCATCTCGGCGGAGCTGGAGCGGCGCTTCCCCGAGGAGGACGGCGGCATGGTCGCCATCGCCACGCCGCTGCGCGAGCAGCTCGTGGGCGACGTGCGCGCGCAGCTTCAGCTCTTGCTCGCCGCGTCGGGGCTCGTCTTGCTCATCGCCTGCGCCAAC
>DATFPD010000015.1:0-3698 GCA_035265005.1 Gemmatimonadaceae bacterium
GGGTGGGCGAGAGCGGGCGCATTCTCGGGAGCGTGACGATCGGGGGGTGCGTGGACGCGCGGGTGGTGGCGGAGGCGGAGGCCGTGCTTCGCGACGGCGCCCCGCGGCTCCTCTCGATGGCGCTCGGCGACGGCGACCCGGTGGCGGCGGCCTACGAGCTGGTAGCGGCCGAACTGGAGGCGGGGCGGCCGGCGGCGGTAGTGTCGCCGCTCGCCGGCGGCGGCGGGCGGCTGGTGGTGCGCGGCGGCGGGGGCGCGGCGCTCACGTTAGGCGACCCGGCGCTCGACGCGGCGGCGGGGGCCCGGGCGACCGAGCTGCTGCGCGCCGGCGCCGGCTCGCGCGCCGAGGCGGTCTCCGGGGCGCGGCTCTTCTTCGAGATGCACGCGCCGCCGCTGACGATGGTGATCGTCGGGGCGGGGCACCTGGCGATGCCGCTGGCGCGGCTGGCAAAGGGCGCCGGGCTGCGCACGGTCGTGGTGGACGCGCGCGAGCGCCTGACGACGCGCGAGCGCTTCCCGGACGCGGACGAGCTGCGAGTGGGGATGGCGTCGGAGCTCGTCGAGTCGCTCCCCCTGGGGCCCTCGGCACTCGTCGTCCTGGTGGCGCACGACTACAAGGTGGAGCTCCCGGTGCTGCGCGCGGTGCTGCGCCGCGGCGCGGCGTACGTCGGCGTGCTCGGCAACCGCCGCCGCGGCGCCGCCCTGCGCGAGCTCCTGGCCGAGGAGTTCGCGCCCGACGCGCTCGCCCGCATCCACCTCCCCGCCGGCCTCGACGTCGGCGCCCGCACCGTCCCCGAGATCGCGCTCAGCATCCTCGCCGAGGCCCTGGCCGTGGCGCGCGGGCGGCGGGGAGGAATGCTGAGAGGCAGGGACTGAACGGCGGGGACGCCTTCCAGCTCAACCTGTTCGTGAAGGTCGCCGGTCGCTAGAACACGGTGCGCGGCGAGATGTCGGGGATCGCGAGCAAGGTCGGCGCCACGCGGGCGCAGGGCGGGCTGGAGCAGCGGGCCAGTCTGAGGGCGACCGCAACGGCATTTTGACAGGATGAACGGGATGGACATGATGGTGAACAGGATGACTGCCTCAGGAGGCCACACCTCCTGGGGCCCGCATCCTGTTCACCATCCCGTGCGTCCTGTGCATCCTGTCGAAATGCCGTTGCCGTTGTTGTTAATCGACCCACGACCCGGGCTGGGCTGGTTCATCACCCCGACCGTCCAGCTCCGGGGCGAGCACGTCGACCAGAAGTTCAACGACTTCCCGAGCACCGACATCCGCAACGGCGGGAAGTTCCACGGGTTCATGGTGACGGGGGCGGTAGCCTTCTAAGACCGTCCCGCGTCCCGGCCCCTCTCACCCCCGCCCCCGCACCAGCGCCTCCACCATCGTCAGGCATTCGTCCATTCCCAGCATGCCGGTGTTGAGCACCAGGTGGTAGAGCAGGGGGTCGCGCACGTCGCGGCCGAAGTAGTCGCGCACGAACTGCACGCGCCCGGCGTCGATGCGCTTGGCCAGCCCGGCCGCCTCGCGCTCGGCGCAGTCGCGCCGGCCGCAGATCCGGCGGAGGCGGCTCTCGAGCGGCGCGACGAGGCGGACGTGGAGCGCGCCCGGCCGGCCGTGGAAGAGCGCCTGCCCGCCGTGGCCGACGGTGATCAGCGGGCGCCGCTCGGCGGCCGCCTGGAGCAGGATCTGGCGCGTGGCGGCGGCGATGTCGGCCGGGCTCGGCGCCCCCACCGTGTCCGGGCCGACGAACAGGTCGGGGCTCGCGAAGATGAGCGCGTCGCCGATGCTCTGGAGGAACCCCGGCGCCCGCTCGTCACGGTCCTCGACGACCTCGGGCGGCAGCCCGAGCCGCCGCGCCACCATCGGGGCGATCTCGCGGTCCAGCACCGGCCAGCCCAGGCGCGCGCCCAGGGCGGCCGCCAGCTCGCTCGCGCCCGCGCCGAACTCGCGGGAGAGGGTGATGAGATCGATCGAGTGCATTTGGAGGGGCTCCGTAGGGGGGCGGTCGCGGTCGCGTTCGCGTTCGTGTATCCCTCTACCGGGACGCACCGGGATGGAGGGATGGAGGGATGGAGGGATGGAGGGATGATCTGTTCTACATCCCTCCATCCCCATCTCGAACAGATGAGGGGCTATTAACGACAGACGGCGCGCCGCCTGCAAGGGGAGTGCGATTCGGACTCCACTCAGCCGCACCCCGCATGGCCACCACCGCCGCTATAGAAGAGGTCGAACCCCTCCCCGATCGCAAACCTGCCGCGAAGGCCGCCGACCTGGCCGCCGCCACCGAAGCCGCCGCCGCCTACGTCCGCCGCCACCGCTGGCTCATCCTGCTGGGCCTCATCACCGCCGCGGTGATGGAGGTGCTCGACACGACGATCATCAACGTCGCCCTCCCGCAGATGGCCGGGAACCTCGGCGCGACGCAGCAGGAGATCGGCTGGGTCTCGACCGGCTACATCCTGTCGAACGTCATCTTCCTCCCAATGACGGCGTTCTTCACCGAGCGGTTCGGGCGCCGCCGCTATCTCACGGCGTCGATCATCCTGTTCGTCATCGCGTCCTTCTTCTGCGGGACGTCGAACTCGCTCCTCGAGCTGGTGGCGTGGCGGATCGTGCAGGGGGCGGGGGGCGCGGCGCTCCTCTCCACCGCCCAGGCCACGCTGCGCCAGATCTTCCCGCGCGAGGAGCAGGGGATGGTGCAGGCCATCTTCATGCTCGGCATCATCGTCGCGCCCACGCTCGGCCCCACCCTCGGCGGGTGGATCACCGACAACTACCAGTGGAGCTGGTGCTTCTTCATCAACGTGCCGATCGGGATCGCCGCGACCGTGCTCGTGACCACCTTCCTCCACGACCCGCCGAGCCAGCAGAAGCGCCGGGTCCCGGTGGACTGGCTCGGGATCGGGCTTCTCACGGCGGGGGTGGGCTCGCTCCAGTACGTGCTGGAGGAGGGGAACGCGAAGGACTGGTTCGCCGAGCCGCTGATCCTGCAGCTGACCGTGGTCGCGGTCGCCTGCCTGGGGACGATGCTTTGGTGGGAGCTCTCCGAGCGCAACCGGCACTCGGTGGTGAACTTCCGCGTGCTCAAGAACCGCACGCTCTCGGCGTCCATCTTCCTCTTCGTCTCGCTCGGCTTCGGGCTCTACGGCGGCGTGTTCCTCTTCCCGCTCTTCGCCCAGGGGATCCTGCACTTCACGCCGACCGAGACCGGGCTGGTGATGCTCCCCGGCGGCCTGGCGACGGGGTTCAGCGCCCTGGTCTGCGGGCGCCTGCTCAACGGGCGGCGGCCGCTGATGGACGCGCGCGTGCTGATCGCGATCGGGATCGGGCTGTTCGCGATCTCGATGTGGCGCATGGGACACCTGACCGCGGCCGCCGGCGAGCCGGACGTGCGCTGGGCGCTCATCATCCGCGGCTTCGGGCTCGGCATGCTCTTCACGCCGATCAACAACGTCGCCTACGCCAGCCTGCACCCGAGCGAGGCGCAGCAGGCGGCGGGGCTGATCAACCTGTCGCGCCAGCTCGGCGGCTCCTTCGGCATCGCGCTGCTCGCCAACTACGTGACCACCCACACGCAGCTGCACCGCGTGGACCTGGTGAGCAACGTCGTCGTCGGCAGCCCGGCCACGGACGCGCGCATGCAGGCGCTGACGAGCGGCATGCTGGCCCGCGGCTTCCCGCTCGAGCAGGCGC
>DATFPD010000016.1:0-7094 GCA_035265005.1 Gemmatimonadaceae bacterium
GAGCGTGGAGACGGCGCGCTTGGGCGGCGGCTGGTACTCGATCGCCGGCACGTCTTCGGGGTCGAGCTTCGACAGCCGCTCGCGCCGCTTCGCCGCCATCGTGTCCGGCGCCTCCGCGGTTTCCCAGACGACGATCCGTCCCGGCCGGTTCGGCGTGGAGCGAAGCGTGAGCGCCATGAGCTTGCCGTCCGCGGACAGCGCCGGATTGCCCGTCGACCAGTTGAGCCGCTGCACGACCGTGCCCGTGTCCGCCCCAGACTCCGCGAGCGCGCGCTGCGCCTCCAGCGCGCCGGCGGTCATCTCCACGGTGAATCGGCCGTAGAGGTCGGCCGGAAGTCCGCCGTACACCCCCGCGAACGCGTCGTCGAACGAGCGCCGCTGGCGCGCGCTGAGCCGGCGCCAGAGCAGCACGAGACTGCTGTCGCCCTTTCTCGCCGCCAGCCACTCGATGAACGCCGAGCCCGCGAG
Source organism: Gemmatimonadaceae bacterium (assembly GCA_035265005.1). Classification (GTDB taxonomy): domain Bacteria; phylum Gemmatimonadota; class Gemmatimonadetes; order Gemmatimonadales; family Gemmatimonadaceae; genus DATFPD01. The sequence goes on from DATFPD010000016.1 coordinate 469, forward strand.
GTAGGCGAACGCATCGCCCTGGTAGGCGGCCGAGCCATTGAGCTGCGCGTAGCTCGGGAGCCGCCCTTCGAGCGCCCACTGGCGGAGCACGCTCGGGCGGTAGACGCCGTGCGGGCGCCCGCTGCCGGTCAGCTTCCCCTCGACGTACGTCGCGTAGCCTTCCGCCATCCAGCGCGGCGGGCGCGGCATCGCGCGCTCCCGCGCCGACGGTACGATGAGCGCGATCAGCCGGCGTACCGGCCGCCGGGACGGACGCGTCAGGTGAGCGATGTGCGTGTACTCGTGCACCGCGAGCTCCTCCGGGAAGCTGCGCAGGTTGCCGAGCATCGAGCGCGGATCGGGAGGGTTGGGCCACAGGTAGATCACCGGCCCCGCGATCATCGAGTACGCGATCCCGTTCACCTGGTTGTACGGGTCGTCCACGATGACTGTCGTTCGGCGCCGCGGCGCGCTCCCCACGAGCGGCGCGACTTCCTCCCGCACCGACTCCATCCGCTCCGCCACGTGCCGCGCCCACGGCTCCAGCTCGGCGGGGAAGTGGAAGGCGAAGTGCTCGGTCTCGATCGTCCGCCAGGCCAGATGCGGGCGGAGGATCTGGGCGTGGACCGCGGCCGGCCAGGCGGCCGCGACCAGCGCGAGCGCCAGCCAGAGGAGCGAGAAGTGCCCCGGGAGGCCTCCCGGGGCACTTCTCGCTCCTCGCCGCCCGCGCCGCGCCGCGTCCAACGGAGCTACCGAGCGGTCGTCGCCGGCCCCGCCGCCGTCGCCGTCCGTTCGCGCTTGCGGAGCCCGACCGCGTCCATCAGCCAGGTCGCCGGAATGATGAACAGCGGCGTCAGGAAGACGCCGAGCAGCGTGTTCAGCCAGATCAAGGCGATGTAGAACGCGCCGAGCCCGAAACCGGCCCAGAGCGTTCCGAGAGGTCCAGAAGTGTCCAAGTCGTGCCTCTGGTAATAGGTCCCCGCAAAAGTAGCGGGCACGTCCGGGAGGGCCAAGTGGCCCGCGGCGTCGAACGCGCGCCCGCGCCTCTGTAACTTCCAGCGCATGACTCGCAATTCCGCTGCCGATACCGCGACGCGCCACCGGAATGACACGAGCCGACCTGGCCTCGCGTCACGCGTCGAGGTGGCGGTGGGCCGGGCGCTCGGCGCGCGCGCCCCGGTCGTGCTGGCGGTGTCCGGAGGGCGGGACTCGATGGCGCTGATGGAAGCGGCCGCGCGTGCCGCGCCAGGCGCCGTCGCGGCGGTCGCGACGTTCGACCACGGCACCGGGCCCGCCGCGCGGCGGGCCGCGGCGCACGTCAGGCGGCGCGCCCGCGCGCTGGGGTTCGCGGTCGCCGGTGGGCGGGCGGCGCCCGGGCTGCGCGGCGAGGCGGCGTGGCGCTCGGCGCGCTGGGACTTTCTGCGGCGCGTGGCGGAGCGATACTCGGCGTCCGTCGCTACCGCGCACACGCTCGACGACCAGGTCGAGACGGTCTTCATTCGGATTCTGCGCGGCGCCGGCGCGCGCGGGCTCGCCGGGATGTGGGCGGAAGGCGACGTCGTTCGCCCGCTCCTCGGCCTCCGGCGCTCGGCCGTCGCGCGATACGCGCAGGAGATGGGCGTGGAGTTCGTCGAGGACCCGTCGAACGCGTCGCGCGCCCACCTTCGCAACCGCGTCCGCCTCGACCTTCTCCCGGCCATCCGGCGGCTGCGCCCCAACTTCGAGCGCGATCTGCTCGACCTCGCCCGTCGCGCGGCGGAGTGGCGCCGCGAGATGGACGCGCTCGCCGAGCGGATTGGGGCGACCATGGATGCCCATGGGACGCTGCACGTTGCCGAGGGGGCAGTTCGTGGGTATGATCCTGAAGCGCTCCGCGTCCTGTGGCCCGCGGTGGCCGCGCGTGCAGGCCTTACGCTCGACCGCCGTGGAACTTACAGGCTCGCGGAGTTTACGATTTCAGGGCGGTCGGGGTCGCGCGTGCAGCTCTCCGGCGGCCTCGAGGTGGTTCGGCACCGGTCCGAGCTGATGCTGCGGCGGACGCTCGCCGAGCCGCCGTCCGAGACGGGAACAGCCGTGACGCTGGCCGGCGCGATGCAACTCGGACGCTGGATCTTGCGTCCAATGGAAGAGCCCGACCGCCAATCGGGCGCGAACGGTATGTGGATCGCGCGGCTGCCGACGGACGTGCCGCTCGCCGTCAGGGTCTGGTCTCCGGGCGACCGGATGCGGGCCCAGGGACGGAGGGCGGCACGGCGTGTGAAACGGTACTTCGCGGAAGCGGGCATCCCGGCGGTCGATCGGGCGAGCTGGCCGGTCGTCCTCGCGGGCGACGAGATCCTCTGGGTTCCCGGCGTCTGCCGCGGCGACGCGGCGGCCGAGCGGTCCGGGCGTCCAGGCTCCTGGTACCTTTGTGAACGCACCAACCAACGGAATGGCGAACGCGACGGCGGACACCACGGGCGACTCCCACGCGCAGCTCGACGCTGACCCCCGACTCGAGGGTCGGCGGCTGAAGCGCGTGGCCTTCGACGCCGCGGCGATCGCCGCCCGCGTTCGCGAGCTGGGCGAGGAGGTCACGCGGGCCTACCCGGATGGGGAGCTTCTCGCGCTCGGGCTCCTCAAGGGAAGTTTCATGTTCCTGAGCGACCTCGTTCGACACATCCACCGTCCGCTGGGCGTAGACTTCATCGTCGCCTCGAGCTACGGCAGCGGTACGAAGTCGAGTGGGATCGTCCGGCTCCTGTACGATCCGGAAACCCAGCTCGAGGGAAAGGACATTCTCCTGGTAGAAGACATCGTCGATTCGGGTCGTACCCTGAACTGCCTCATGGACCTGCTGAGCGCGCGGCGTCCCAAGTCGCTCGAGGTCTGCGCCTTATTGAACAAGAACGTCGCGACCGAGCTCCGGAAGCCGCCGCGCTTCGTCGGGTTCGACGCGCCCCACGAGTTCCTGGTCGGCTACGGGTTGGATCACGCCGAGAGCTTTCGGCACCTGCCTTACATAGCGAGCTTGCAGTAAATGCCACCAATCCCTCCTTCGTCACCACAGGGTCCGAAGCGCCCGTTCAACTGGGGCCGGTTCTCCAAGACGGCGTCGTTCTGGATCCTCATCGTTCTGATCCCGGTCGCGTTCTTCCAGCTCTCCAGCGGGCGCGGCGAGCAGTCGATGCTCGTCAGCTACACCCGCTACTCCGAGGAGCTGGAGCGCGACAACGTCGCCAAGGCGACCGTGCAGGCCGGGCGCGCCATCCAGGGTGAGTTCCGCCAGCCGGTCACCGACAACGGCCACCAGGGAAGGAAGTTCAACGTGCGTCTCCCGATCGCCGACTGGGCCGAGGAGATGCAGCGGCTGCGCGAGCACAAGGTCCTGATCGACGCGCAGCCCGAGAAGCAGGGCTTCGGCGCGTACCTCGCCACGTTCCTGCCATACCTGCTGCTCATCGGCCTGTGGGTGTTCCTGCTGAAGCAGATGCAGGCGGGCGGGGCGAAGGCGTTCTCCTTCGGCAAGTCGAAGGCGAAGCTCCTCACGGGCGACACGCCGAAGATCACCTTCGCCGACGTCGCCGGCGCGGACGAGGCCAAGATCGAGCTCCAGGAGATCATCGAGTTCCTGAAGGACCCGCAGAAGTTCACACGGCTCGGCGGCCGGCTGCCCAAGGGCGCGCTGCTCGTCGGCCCGCCGGGCACGGGTAAGACGCTCCTGGCCAAGGCCGTCGCCGGCGAGGCGGGACGTCCCTTCTTCTCGATGTCGGGCTCGGACTTCGTCGAGATGTTCGTGGGCGTCGGCGCGAGCCGCGTCCGCGACCTGTTCGAGCAGGGCAAGGCGCACGCGCCGTGCATCATCTTCATCGACGAGATCGACGCCGTCGGCCGGCACCGCGGAGCGGGGCTGGGCGGCGGGCACGACGAGCGCGAGCAGACGCTCAATCAGCTGCTGGTCGAGATGGACGGCTTCGAGTCGAACGACGGCGTGATCCTGATCGCCGCCACGAACCGCCCGGACGTGCTGGATCCGGCGCTGCTGCGCCCGGGCCGCTTCGACCGCCAGATCGTGGTCGACGCGCCGGACCTGCGCGGTCGCGAGGGGATCCTCCGCGTCCACCTGCGCAACAAGCCGGTGGCGGACGACGTGAACATCACGACGCTCGCCCGCAGCACCCCCGGCATGTCCGGCGCCGACCTGGCCAATCTGGTCAACGAGGGCGCGCTGCTCGCCGCCCGGAACAACCACGACAAGGTCTACATGCGCGACCTCGAGGAGGCGAAGGACAAGGTCCTCCTGGGCGCCGAGCGCAAGTCGATGGTGATGAAGGAGGAGGAGCGCCGCCTCACCGCGTACCACGAGGCGGGCCACGCCGTCTGCGCCATGCTGGTGAAGGGGAACGACCCGCTGCACAAGGTCACGATCGTGCCGCGCGGCCGCGCCCTGGGCGTCGCCTTCACGCTGCCCGAGGACGACCGCGTCTCGATCACCCGTCAGCAGCTCGAGGCGTCGCTGGTAAAGATCTACGGCGGGCGCGTCGCCGAGGAGCTGATCTTCGGCCACGACCAGGTCACCACCGGCGCGTCGAGCGACATCGGCAAGGCGACGAACATTGCCCGCCGCTACGTCTCGCAGTGGGGACTCTCGGACGCGATCGGCCCGATTCTCGTCGGCGACAACGAGCAGGAGCTCTTCCTCGGCCGCGAGATCCAGCACCGCCGCGAGGTCTCGGAGAAGACGGCCCAGCTCGTGGATACCGAGGTCTCGCGCGTGATCAGCGAGGCGTACAACCGCGCCAAGAGCGTGCTGAGCGAGAACGTGGATCTGCTGCACCAGGTGGCGGGCGCCCTGCTGGAGCGCGAGACGCTGACGCGCGAGGACATCGCCACGCTGATGCGCGGCGACAAGCTCCCGCCGCGCAGCGGCTCCGCCCCGCCGACGCTCACGCCGACCACGCCGCAGCCGGCCCTCGAGCCACGCCGCACCAACCCGCCACTGCTCGGCGGGCCGGAGGTCGCGCCGGCGTAAGGCGGTGCGAGTTGCGAGGTGCGAGATGCGAGAGGGGCCCCGGGAAGCTGAGTACTGGCGTCCCGGGGCCCCTCTCGCATCTCGCACCTCGCAACTCGCACCGCTATTATTCGGAATGCCCACCGCCACCGCCTGGCGCGTTCGCGGCCGCACGCTCCAACTCGATCGGCCACTCGTCATGGGCATCCTCAACGTCACCCCCGACAGCTTCAGCGACGGGGGTCGCTTTTTTGGGGCCGACGCGGCGGTCGAGCAGGCCGAGCGGATGGCGGCCGAGGGCGCGGACATCATCGACGTCGGCGGCGAGTCGACGCGTCCGCAGGGGGCGACGCCCGTCAGCGCCGGCGAGGAGATCGGGCGCGTGGGGCCGGTGCTGCGCGAGCTGCGGCGGCGCCTGCCGGACACCGTGCTCTCGGTCGACACCGTCAAGTCCGAGGTGGCGCGCGAGGCGCTGGCCGAGGGCGCCGAGATCGTGAACGACGTATCGGGGTTCCGCCTCGACGCGCGGATGGCCGAGGTGTGCGCCGCGGCGGGCGCGGGCGCGGTGCTCATGCACTCGCGCGGCGGGGTGAGCACGATGGGCACCTACCAGCACGCCGAGTACGGCCAGTCGCCGGTGGACGACGTGCTGACCGAGCTGCGGCGGGCCGCCGACGCCGCGCTCGCCGCCGGGCTGCTGCCCGAGTCGGTGGCGCTCGACCCGGGCGTTGGATTCGCCAAGCGGAGCGAGCACTCGCTCGCCGTGCTCGGCGCGCTGCCGCGGCTCGTCGCGTGGGGCTTTCCGGTGGTGGTCGGCGTCTCGCGCAAGCGGTTCATCGGCGAGCTCACCGGCGTGGCCACCGCCGCCGAGCGCGTCCACGGCACCGTGGGCGCGAACGTCGCCGCGCTCTCGCTCGGGGCGCGCATCTTCCGCGTGCACGACGTGCGCGCCTCGCGTCAGGCGCTGGACGTGGCGTGGGCGGTGCTGACGCGCGCGGCCGGGAGCGCGGCGTGATGGGCCAGCTCGGCGCGCTCGACGTCGGGTGGCGCGACGTCGTCGAGGTCGGGATCGTCGCGTTCGTCCTCTACCGGCTGCTCCTGCTGATCCACGGCACGCGCGCCGTGCAGATGCTGACCGGGATCATCGTCCTGGTGCTGGTCTACGCGGTGGCGTGGGTCGGCAAGCTGACGATGATCACCTACCTGCTGGGCCTCGTCTTCACGTACGGCGCGTTCGCGGCGCTGATCATCTTCCAGCCGGAGCTGCGCGCGGCGCTCGCCCACTTAGGGCAGTCGCGGGTGACGCGCTTCTTCCGCACGCTGCACGCGAACGAGGTCGCCGAGGAGCTCGCGGCCGCGGCCGAGCGCCTGAGCCGCTCCGGCGTGGGCGCGCTGATCGCGATCGAGCGCGAGGTGGGGCTCGCGGACTACGTGCAGTCCGGCTCGGAGATGCAGGCCAAGGTCTCGGCGGACCTGCTGGTGACCATCTTCACGCCGTACTCGCCGCTGCACGACGGCGCGGTAGTGATCCGCGGCGACACGATCATCGGCGCCGGCTGCATCCTCCCGCTCTCCCAGTCGCAGCTCATCGACCGCTCGCTCGGCACCCGCCACCGTGCCGCGCTCGGGCTGTCCGAGGAGACCGACGCGATGGTGA
>DATFPD010000017.1:0-5756 GCA_035265005.1 Gemmatimonadaceae bacterium
TTCCTGATCGTCTGGGACATCGTGCGCTTCGCACGGCGCGAGGGGATCCTCTGCCAGGGGCGCGGCTCGGCGGCCAACTCCGCGGTCTGCTACTGCCTCGGCATCACCGCGGTGGACCCGGTGCGCATGGGGCTCCTCTTCGAGCGCTTCCTGTCGGAGGAGCGGCAGGAGGCGCCGGACATCGACCTCGACTTCGCGCACCGCGAGCGCGAGCGGGTGATCCAGTACGTCTACGAGCGCTACGGGCGCGAGCACGCGGGGATGGTCTGCGAGCACATCACCTACCGCGGCCGCAGCGCGGTGCGCGACGCCGCGCGCGTGCTCGGCTTCTCGGTGGAGCAGGCGGCGGCGCTGAGCGCGCTCAGCGACCGCTTCTCGGCGCGGGCGACGGCCGAGGCGCTGAAGGCGGGGGCGGGCGAGGACGCGGAGCGGCGGCGGGCGCGGGAGATCGTCGGGACGGCGGTCGGGCCGGCGGGAGAGGCGGCCGCGGCGGTGCAACCGAATGCGCCGTCGGGCAACAGTGCGGTTGTGGAGGAATCGCCTAACGGCGTTATCATAGATTTCGGGGGGGGCCCCCCGCGCCCCGGGTCGCGCCACGTCCTCGACGCCCTCGCCTCCGGGCTCGTCCGCGGGACCGAGGCGACGACGCGCGCGAACGCGGTGAAGGCCGCGGCCCGCGCCGAGGCGGGTACGGGTACGGACGATGACGAGAAGGCGCGGGCGCGGAAGAAGTGGACCGACGCCCACGCCCCGGACGACCACGTCGAGCGCCGCAATCCCACAACGGCCTTCCGCGAGACCACCCCCGCCGACGGCGACCCGGGCGTCCTCGCGCGCGCCGGGCTCGACCCCGACGACCGCCGCGTCCGCGCGCTGGCCGAGGTGGTCGGCGGGCTGCACCAGGTGCCGCGCCACCGCGGCATCCACGTCGGCGGCTTCGTGCTCACCGAGGCCCCGCTCTCGACCATCGTCCCGTTGGAGCCGGCGGCGATGGCGGACCGCACGGTGATCCAGTGGGAGAAGGACGACCTCGACCCAGTGGGGCTGGTGAAGATCGACCTGCTGGGGCTCGGGATGCTCACCCTGCTCCAGGACTGCCTGCTGTACATCAGACGAGGGCGGGGCGTGACGCTCGACCTCGCGCAGCTCGACATGGACGACCAGGCGGTGTACGACGACCTGTGCCGCGCCGACACGATCGGCGTTTTCCAGGTCGAGAGCCGCGCCCAGATGAGCACCCTGCCGCGCCTGAAGCCGCGCTGCTTCTACGACATCGTCGTGCAGGTGGCGATCATCCGCCCCGGCCCGATCCAGGGCGACATGGTGCACCCCAACCTGCGCCGGCGCGCCGGGGAGGAGCCGGTGGTCTACCCGCACCCGGCGCTGGAGCCCATTCTCAAGCGCACGTTAGGCGTCCCGCTCTTCCAGGAGCAGGGGATGCAGGTGGCGATCGCCTGCGCCGGCTTCTCCCCCGGCGAGGCCGACAACCTGCGCCGCGCGATGGGGCACAAGCGCAGCCGCGAGCGGATGGCCGAGATCTGCGAGCGCCTGATCGAGGGGATGCGCCGCAACGGGATCGCCGAGGAGACGGCGCGCAACATCTACAACCAGATCAACGCCTTCGCCGACTACGGCTTCCCGGAGTCGCACGCCGCCTCCTTCGCCCTCCTCGTCTACGCCTCGGCGTACCTGCGCCACTACTACGCCCCGGAGTTCACCGCGGCCATTCTCAACGCCCAGCCGATGGGCTTCTACTCGGTCGGCACGCTGGTCGAGGACGCGCGCCGGCACGGGGTGGAAGTGCGGGGCGTGGACCTGACGCGGAGCGCGTGGGAGACGACGCTGGAGGGGGAAGGGGGAAGGGGGACGGGGGATGAACCGCTTCCGCTGCAGCCTGCCCTGACCCCGAGCGCAGCGAGGGGGAAGGGTTCATCCCCCGTCCCCCGTCCCCCATCCCGCCCGCCGGCCGTCCGGCTGGGCCTCCGCCTCGTCCAGGGCCTCGGCCCCACGGCCCGCGTCAGGCTGGAGGCCGCGCTCAGCGACGGCCCGTTCGCCTCGGTCGGGGATGTCGTCCGGCGGGCGGGGCTCGACCGGCGGGCGCTGCGCGTGCTGGCCGAGGCGGGCGCGTTCGACGCGATGGTGCCCGAGGAGCCCGGGCCCAGGCGGCGGCGGACGGCGCTCTGGCGCGTGCTCGAGGCGCTGCGCGGCGACGCCGGCCCCCTCGCCCCGCGCGCGGCGGCCGGCGAGACGCCGCGCCCCCCCGCGCTGCCGCCGATGACCCCGTTCCAGATCACCGAGGCCGACTACCGCGTCACCGGCGTCTCGCTCAACGGCCACCCGCTGCGCCACCTGCGCCGGCTGCTCGAGCCTAACGGCGTCCGCACCGCGCGGGCCGTCCTCGCGGCGGGGCGCGACGCCGAGCGCAACGTCGCCGTGGCCGGCCTCGTCATCGTCCGCCAGCGCCCCGGCACCGCCAAGGGCTTCGTCTTCCTGTCGCTCGAGGACGAGACGGGGATCGTCAACGTCGTCGTCACCCCGCAGCACTTCGAGCGCCACGCGCTGCTGCTCGCCACCTGCCCGCTGCTGCTCGTCCGCGGCACCCTCCAGGTGCAGCACGGGGTCGTGCACCTGAAGGGCGAGCTGTTCCGCGAGCTGAAGGCCGAGGTCGGGGCGGAGTACGTGCGGGGGCACGACTTCCACTGACGGCGAATCGCGAATCGCCTTACCCCTGTCGTCCTTCCCGCGCCGCCGCCGCGAACAGCTCGCGCTGCGTCCGGCCCTGGCGCAGCAGCTCGAGCGCGCGGGTGAGCTGGGCGTCCTGCGGCACGCGCCGGCGCATTGCGGCCGAGTCACCGAAGGCGAAGCGCGACACGCGGTCGGCGATCAGGTTGTCGACGAAGGTCGACGCCGAGTCGAAGAGCGCGCGGTCCACCTCCACACCCGACGTCGTCAGGCGGCGGTAGAGGTCCTCGCGCCACTCGGGGCGCACGGCGAAGCCCGGCGCGGCGACCTGCGACTTGAGGTCGAACGCCAGCCGGTAGAGCGACAGGTAGAGCTGCTGGGACTTGGGCGACAGCGCGCGCACCAGCCGCTGCTCGACCGAGCGCAGCGTGTCGGTGGGGACGATCAGGTCCGGGGTGATCCCGCCGCCGCCGTAGACCACCCGCCCGCCGTCGGAGCGGAAGGTCGGCCGGCTCTTCTTCACCGAGTCGGACTCCAGCGAGTCCGGGAGCACCTCGACCAGGCGCCCGTTCACCAGCTGCCGGTCCTTGTGGATGATCCGCCCGCTCGGCAGGTAGTACTTCCCGGTCGTCATCTTGAGGGCGTAGCCGCCGTCGAGCGGGTAGAGCGACTGCACGAGCCCCTTGCCGAACGACGTCGTGCCGACGAGCACCGCGCGGTCGTGGTCCTGGAGCGCGCCGGCCACGATCTCGGACGCCGACGCGGTGCCGCCGTCGGAGAGCACGACCAGCGGCATCGACGGCGCGATCGGCTCGTCGCGCGCGACGTGCACCGCCGCCGGCCCGCCGCGCTCGCGCACGCTCGTGATCTCCGCGCCCTGCGGCAGGAAGAGGTTGCTGACGACGAGCGCCTGGTCCAGGATCCCGCCGCCGTTGCCGCGCAGGTCGAGCACGATCGAGCGCGCCCCCGCCTTCTGGAGCCGCCGCACCGCCGCCTCTGTCTCCTCGGCCGACGTCTCGTTGAACTGCTGGAGCGGGATGTAGCCCACGCCGCCGTCGAGCACGATCGCGTACGGCACCGCCGGGATGTGGATCACCGCCCGCGTGAACGTCACGCGGATCGGCTCGGCCAGGCCGGGGCGCTGGAAGGTGACTTTGACCTTCGTCCCGGGCGTGCCCTTCAGCGTCTCCGACACCCGGTCCATGTGCCAGCCGCGCGTGCTGGCGGTGTCGATCTGGATGATCCGGTCCCCCTCGCGCACGCCGCCCTCCTCGGCCGGCGTGTTGGGATAGACGCGGCTGATGAGCACGGCGTTCTCCTGCTCCTCGATCAGCGCGCCGATCCCGGCGTAGCGGCCGCCGGTGTTCGCCGTGAAGTCGCGCAGCTCCTTGGGCGTGTAGAGCACGCTGTACGGGTCGTTGAGCTCCCGCACCAGCCCGCGCGCCGCCTTCTCGTACAGCGCGCCCGCGTCGACCGAGTCGACGAACCGGCTCGCCGTGAGCGCGAGCACCTGCGAGAACAGCCGCGTCCCGTCCCCGCGCGGGGCGGCGGACTGCAGCATGAACCCGCCGGCCAGCAGCGGGAGAACGAACGCGGCGGCGACGACCGCCGCCCGACGCCGTGAGCTCATCGGGGACACCCGGGGGAAAGAGGAAGGCCGTACCATGCTCTTCTAAAGATTGGACAACGATGGCTGCAGGAAAGGTTCCGTGGGGCGGGAAGGGAGAGGGGCGTTGCGAGATGCGAGTTGCGAGATGCGAGAGGGGCCTCGGGACGCGTCCCGAGGCCCCTCTCGCATCTCGCAACTCGCATCTCGCAACTCGCAACGCCCTTATCTCTTTCTCCTCGGCGCCACCCTCCCCAGCGCCGCCGCGGCGTGCTTGCGCACCATCACGTCGGGGTCATCGAGGGCGCCCTCCAGAGCGTCGGTGGCGCGCGAGTCCTCGATCTCGCCGAGGGCCCACACGGCGGTGCGGCGGACCTCCAGCGACTCGTCCTTCACGGCCGCGCTGAGCCCGGCGACGGCGTCGGCGTCCTCGATCTCGCCGAGCGCGTGTGCGGCGGCCACGCGCACCGACTCGTCGCGATCCTTGAGCTTCGGCACGAGCAGCGGGACGGCGCTCGCGTCCTCGATCTCTCCCAGCGCCCAGGCGGCGGTCTTCCGCACCTCGGCGCTCTCGTCGTCGAGCACGGTGCCGAGCGGGGCCACGCCCCGATGGTCCTCGATCTCGCCGAGCGCCCAGGCGGCCGTCTGGCGGATCTCCGCGGACTCGTCCTTCAGCGCCGGAATCACAGCCGCCACTCCCTCGCCGCTCTCTATCTCTCCGAGCGCCCACACGGCGGTCTTTCGCACCTCGGGGTCGGCGTCGCGCACGAGCGTCGCCAGCGCGCTCACGGCCTCGTCGCTCTCGATCTCGCCCATCGCCCAGGCGGCGTTCTTCCGCACCTCCGCCGACTCGTCGCGCACCAGCCCGGCGAGCGCCGCCACGGCGCCCTCGTCCTCGATCTCGCCGAGGGCCCACGCCGCGGCGGCGCGGACGCCGGCATCGGGGTCCTTGAGGGCGCGGGAGAGCGCCTCGATCGCGCGCGGGTCCTCGATCTCCCCCAGCCCCCACGCGGCCGCGCGCCGCGCCGCCGGCGTCGCCCCGCGCGCGCCCGCGCCTAACGTGGCGCCGAGCGGCTCGATGGCGCGCGGGTCCTCGAGGTGGCCGAGCCCGATCGCCGCCGTCTCGCGCGCCGCGTCGTCCGCGCCCGCCTCGCGCAGCATCCCGGAGAACAGCTCGTAGCTCCCGGGCCGCTTGGCATCCCCCACCACCCGCGCCGCCAGCCGGCGCACGCACGGGCTCTCGTCGCGCAGCGCCGCGCGGAAGGCGCCGAGCGCGCGGTCGCTGCGCACCCCACCGGCCGCCGCCCACGCCGCGAGGTCCACCGCCCCCGCGTCCTGCCCGGCGAGGGCGACCCGCGTGTCGCCGCCGGACCATCCATTGCCGACCGCCCGCGCGGCCAGCTCGCACACCGCCGGCTCGGCCTCGCGCAGCGACGCCAGCAGCGACGTGGCGCGCGCGGAGTCGGCG
>DATFPD010000018.1:0-3981 GCA_035265005.1 Gemmatimonadaceae bacterium
CCGCTCGGGACGCGAGGCCTCCCGGGGCCCGTCATCCTGTTCACCATCCTGTGCATCCTGTCAAAATGCCGTTGCCGTTGCCGTCGCCGTCGCGGCGCCTGCCCTCGAACTGACCCACCACCGGCCGCGGATCAACGCGGATGAACGCGGATACTGCTTGTTGGCCACGGATCAACACGGATGGACACGGATCCGTGGCCCATTCAGCAATTGCCGTTGCCGGAAATTGACCCACAACCTGTTGCTTCAAACTGACCCGGTACCGAGCGGCGGGATGACAGGGACGGGCCGTGCGCTCACCCAGCCCGTTCACGCCGAGCACCGAGTGCCGAGCGCCGAGTGCCGATGGTAGATTCCGCCCCATGACCCATACCGCCTCCGCCCTCGTCGAGCCCGGCTCGGCGACCAGCGCGCGTCGCACGTCGGCGATGGCCGACGCGCTGATCGGCTCCGAGATCCTGAAGATCGCCGCCGAGATCCGCGCCATGCGCGCGGCGGGCACGGCGGTGTGCAACCTCACGGTCGGGGACTTCGACTCGGCCGAGTTCCGCATCCCGAAGCTGTTCGAGGCCGGGATCGAGGAGGCGCTGCGGCGGGGGGAGACCAACTACCCGCCGTCGGACGGCATCCCGTCGCTGCGCGAGGCGGTCTCGGCGTTCTACAAGCGGGGCCTGGGGCTCGACTACCCGTCGTCGTCGATCGTCGTCACGGGCGGGTCGCGCCCCGGCATCTACGCCACCTACCTGACGCTGGTCGACCCGGGCGACCGGGTGGTGTATCCGGTGCCGTCGTGGAACAACAACCACTACTGCCACCTGGCCGGCGCGGTCGGGGTGCCGGTGGTCTGCGGGCCGGAGGCCTCCTTCCTCCCGACCCCCGAGCTGCTCGAGCGCCCGCTGCGCGGCGCGCGGCTGCTGGCGCTCAACTCGCCGCTCAACCCGGCCGGGACGGCGTTCGACGACGCGACGTTAGGCGCGATCTGCGACCTCGTCCTCGAGGAGAACGGCCGCCGCGCCGCCGCCGGGGAGCGGCCGCTGTACGTCATGTACGACCAGGTCTACTGGATGCTCACCTTCGGCGCGACGCGGCACGTCGACCCGGTGACGCTCCGGCCGGCGATGGAGCCGTACACGATCTACGTCGACGGCATCTCGAAGGCGTTCGCCGCGACCGGCGTGCGCGTCGGCTGGGTGGCGGGCCCGGCCGATCTGGTCCCGCGGATGTCGAACTTCCTCGGCCACGTGGGGGCCTGGGCGCCCCGCGCCGAGCAGGTGGCGACGGCGCAGATGCTCGCCGCGACCGAGGCGGTGGCCGCCTACCGCACCGAGATCACGACCGGCATCCGCCGGCGCCTGGACCTGCTGCACGACGGGATCCTGGCCCTCCAGCGCGACGGCCTCCCCGCCGACGCGATCGCCCCGGCCGGCGCGATCTACCTGAGCGCGCGCTTCCCGCTCGCCGGCAAGCGCGCGCGCGACGGCGCCGCGCTGCGCACGAACGAGGAGATCCGGCAGTACCTGCTGCGCGAGGCCGGGCTCGCCCTCGTCCCCTTCCAGGCCTTCGGCGCGACCGACGACAGCGGCTGGTTCCGCATGTCGGTCGGCGCCGTCTCGCCCGGGGAGATCGAGCGCATGCTGCCGCGGCTCCGGGAGGCGCTGCGGGGGTTGACCACGTAGGAGGCCGCGCAGGCGACCGCGCAGGCGGTCGCGCCCGATGGAGGAGCTGCGCCGGAGCGGACGCGCCGAGGGCGTGCCCCTCCGGAGCAGGTGGGGTGACCCAACCCATTTCCCGACAAAGCATGCCGACCCGACGCGTTCGTCCCGCGCCGACCGCGCTCCTGCTGCTGTCGCTGCTGCTGCGCGCGGCCGCGCCCTCGGGCGCCGCCGCCGCGCAGGAGGCGGCGCCGGCGGCGCCGCTGGACGTCATGACGTTCAACCTCCGCTACGCCAGCGCGACTCCGCCTAACGCCTGGCCCGACCGCCGCCCGGCGATGCGGGAGCTGATCGAGCGCCGGCGCCCCGACGTCATCGGCACGCAGGAGGGGCTCTACGGCCAGCTCACCGACCTGGCCGCCGACCTCCCCGCGTACGCGTGGATCGGTCTGGGGCGCGAAGGCGGCAGCCGCGGCGAGTTCATGGCGGTCTTCTACCGCACCGACCGCCTGGAGCCGCTGGAGTACGATCACTTCTGGCTCTCCGACACGCCGGCCGTCATGGGCTCGCGCAGCTGGGGCAACACCATCCCGCGGATGGTCACCTGGGTCCGCTTCCGCGACCGCCGCACGGGCGGAGAGTTCATCTTCATCAACACCCACTTCGACCACCAGTCGCAGGCGTCGCGCGAGAAGTCGGCGGAGCTGCTCGCGCAGCGGGCGCGCGCGTGGGCGGCGACGGTACCGGTGCTCCTGGTGGGCGACTTCAACGCCGACGCCGGCGCCAACCGGGCGTACGACCTGCTGACCGGCGCCGACGGCGGCGACGGCGGCGGCTTCAGCGACAGCTGGCGCACGCTGGGTCAGGCGGACACGGTGGGAACGTTCCACGACTTCAAGGGCGCCGCGGAGGCCCGCCGCCGGCGTCGCATCGACTGGATTCTCACCCGCGGCCCGGTCACGGCGCTGTCGACCGAGATCATCCGGGACGAGCGGAACGGCCAGTACCCGAGCGACCACTTCCCGGTGGCGGCGCGGGTGCGGATCAGTCCAGCCGCGCCGCGTTGATCTCGATCACGTTCCGGTCGGGGTCCAGCAGGAAGAGCTGCGGGAAGCCGGCGGCGCCGGTCGGCTGCTCCTTCAGGGCCAGAAGCTCGTCCGCGGCGTCCGCGGCGTAGCCGTGCGAGGCGAGGTGCGCGAGCGCCGCACGGTAGCTGGCGACGCGGATCGCGAGGTGGACGTCCCCGGTGTCGATCCGCCGGCTCGCGCGGAACGTCGAGTGCTCGCCGACGATCAGGTGCAGCTGCCGGTCGCCGCACTGGTACCACGCCCCCCGGGTCGCGAAGGGCGGGCGCTCGATCTCCGGCAGCCCCAGCACGCCGCCGTAGAACCGCCGCGACCGCGCCAGGTCGGTCACCGGCAGGCTGACGTGATGGATCGTCTCGACGCGGAGCATTCGCCGCCGCGTCACCGCCCCGAGGCGGCGTCCCCCCGCAGCGTCAGGCAGGTGCTCGACGCGCGGGCGACGAGCCGGCCGCGCTCGTCGGCGATGCGCACCTCGACCATCCCGACCGTCTTCCCGCGGTGCGCCACCTCGGCGTCGGCGGTCAGCGCCGCCCGCCACACCGGGCGCAGGAAGTTGATCTTGAGCTCGAGCGTGGTGAACGTCTCCCCCTCGCCGAGCGTGCTGGCGTAGGCCATCCCCATCGCCGCGTCGGCGAGGTCGCAGAGGACGCCGCCGTGCACCGTCCCCATGGGGTTCCCGTGGCGCGCCGGGTCCGCCTCCATGGTGCACCGCGCCCGGCCGTCGCCCCACGAGACCATCGTGAACCCGACGGTGGTCGCGACCGGCGGCGGCGCCATCTCGCCGCGGCGAAGCTGCTCGAAGTTGGTGCTCATGCGTGATGGTTCAGGTAGATGTGTGCGTGGGCATCTCGACCAGCCGAACGGCGGGCGCTGATGACGCAGACGTGTCTGCGCGCGCGATGTGTCATTGTGTCATTCCGAGGGAGCGCACCGCGCGACCGAGGAATCTCCGTCCCGGCAGAGAGCTGCAAGTCCCTCTATCGGGACGGAGATTCCTCAGTCGGCGCTGCGCGCCTCCCTCGGAATGACACCTACTGTCTGGAGCATTTGACGCATGCCTCAAGTCGTAAAGTGCGGCCTGATCCAAGCCTCCCACGCCTGCGGCACCGACGAGCCGATCGAGACGATTCGTCAGGCGAACGTCACCAAGCACCTCGAGCTGATCGAGCAGGCGGGGCGCGAGGGGGTGCAGATCCTCTGCATGCAGGAGATCTTCACCGGCCCGTATTTTTGCGCCGAGCAGA
>DATFPD010000019.1:0-5185 GCA_035265005.1 Gemmatimonadaceae bacterium
CCCGACGACGCGAACACCGTGATCGCCGTGATGTCCGGCTTCGGCACCGGCCACGTCTGGCGCGGAGTCGTGCCGTCGGGCGGCGGCGCGACGACGTGGACCAACGTCAGCGGCGCCGGCGGCGCCGGGCCGCTCCCGGACATCCCGGTCAACGCGCTGGCGATCGACCCCGCGTCGCCGAACACGTACTACGTCGGGACCGACGTCGGCGTCTTCCGCACCACCAACGCCGGCGCGACGTGGGCGCCGATGAGCCAGGGGCTCCCCAACTGCGCGGTGTTCGACCTGCGGCTGCACGCGCCGACGCGGCTGCTGCGCGCGGCCACGCACGGCCGCGGGCTCTGGGAGCGCCGGCTCGACGTGCCGTCGGTCTCGGCCGCCGACCTCTACGTCCGCGACCACCTGATGGCCACCGGGCGCGTGCTGCCCTCGCCGTCCGGCGTCGCCGCGGCGTTCGAGGACCTGCTCCAGCACCTGGCGTTAGGCGACCCGTGCTTCTGGTGGCAGTGCGCCGACATCAAGGTCGACGCGCTGGAGGGCGCGATCCCGACCTACGGCATCCCCGCCGTGGCCGACGTGGACTACGTCGCCTTCGAGAGCCGGCTCGAGCACCGCAACGCGCAGCGCGGGAGCGTGAACCGCGTCTACGTGCAGGTGCACAACCGCGGCTTCGCGGCGGCGGCCGGCGTCACCGTCAAGCTGCTGTACGCGGACGCGTCCGCCGGACTGCCGCCGCTCCCCGCGGACTTCTGGACGGCGTTCCCGGGCAACGCGGCCAGCACCGCGGTCTGGCACCCGATCGGCGCCGCGAAGGTAATTCCCACGCTCTCGGCCACCGAACCGGTGGTGCTGGAGTGGGACTGGTCCACGCCCCCGAGCGCGGCCGACCACAGCTGCCTGCTGGCGGTGATGGACTGCCCCGCCGACCCGATCCCATCCGCCTCCAAGGTGCTGGACGTGAACGCCCTGGTGCGCAACGAGAAGCGGGTCGGGCTCAAGAACCTGCACGTGGTGAACGCGCCGCCGGCGACGATCTTCTGGTCGCTGCTGCGCTTCTTCGCGTCGTCGCAGACGGCGTCGCAGGTCATTCGCTTCCTCCCGTCGGCGGCCCGCGGGTGGAGCGTCGGCGTGCTGCTCCCCGCGGGGGCGGCGCCGGCCGCCGGCGTCACGGGGCTCACGACGCAGAAGCCCACGGCGGCGCAGCTCAAGGCGTTCAAGACGCGCTTCGGCGAGCAGGCGGCCGCGTTCGACACCACGCGGCTCTACGTGCTGGGGGACTTGCGCCAGGGCGGGCAGCTCGCGCAGATCAAGGTCCCGAAGGCCGGGCTCACCGCCGCCCTCGTCTTCGTCGCCCCGGACGCCACGACCGCAACGACGGCGACGCTGACGGTGCTCCAGGAGGACGCAGCGAAGGTGGTGGTGGGCGGCAACACCTATGCGCTGCGGGTCACGAAACAGAAATAGCCAGGATGCCGAAGCACCAGAAGCTCCAGAGCCGCACCACCGCGATCGTCGCCGCACTCTCCCTCACCGTGGCCGCGCTCGGCGTCATGCCGGCGCGGCCGCTCGCCGCCCAGGGCTCCGCCCAGGGCTCCACCCAGGGTCCCCCACCGGACTGGAACGCGCTGCGCGACGAGACGGTGCGGGTCCTCGCCGACTATCTGCGGATCGACACCAGCAACCCGCCGGGGAACGAGCTGGCCGGGGCGCGCTTCCTCCAGCGCATCCTGGAGCGCGAGGGGCTCGAGGTGCAGATCCTCGACAGCGCCGAGCTGGGCGCGGGGCGCGCGAACCTCTACGCGCGGCTCCGGGGGAACGGGTCGAAGCGCGCGCTGGCGCTCGTGCACCACGTCGACGTCGTCCCGGTCGACCGGCGCTACTGGTCGGTGGACCCGTTCTCGGGGGCGGTGAAGGACGGCTACGTGTGGGGGCGCGGCGCGCTCGACATGAAGGGCGAGGGGATCGTGCACCTCATGGCGCTGATCACGCTCAAGCGGAGCGGCGTCCCGCTCACGCGCGACATCGTCTACATCGCGAACGCCGACGAGGAGGCGGGCTCCACCGGCGCCAGCGTGTTCGCCCAGCGCCACGCCGACCTGCTGCGCGACGTAGAGTTCCTCATCACCGAGGGGGGCGAGAACCCAGTGCGCGGCGGGAAGCTCGAGTACTACGGCGTGGGCGCGGAGGAGAAGCGCACGTTCTGGCAGCGCATCACCGTGCGCGGGACGCCCTCGCACGGCTCGCGGCCGACGAAGCAGAACCCGGTGCCGCGCCTGGTCGCCGCGCTGGACAGGATCTCGCGCTACGAGACGCCGCTGCACGTCACGCCCGGCGTCGAGAAGTACTTCCGCGACGTCTCTCGCAACTACGCCGGACAGCAGGCCGCGTGGCTGCGGGACGTGCGGGCCGCGATCCGGAACCCGCAGGCGCGGGACTGGCTGCTGAGCGACGTGTACCGGAACGCGATCCTGCGCAACACGATCTCGCCGACGGTGCTCACGGGGTCGAACAAGACCAACGTCATCCCGGCCGAGGCGTCGGCGGAGATCGACATCCGGCTCCTTCCCGACCAGGACCCGGCCGCCGTGCTGGCCGAGCTCCAGCGGCTCGTGGGCGACACGGCGGTGCAGTGGACGCCGCTCGTCACGCCCAAGGCGGCGATGACCAACGCCATCGACACGGAGCTGTTCCGCGCGATCGAGCGCGCCGCGCACGACCGCGACCCGGGCGCGCTGGTCACGACGCCGATGCTCACCGGCGCCACCGACCGCCCCTACTACCGCGCCCTGGGCATCACCACCTACGGCCTCGACCCGTTCAAGGTCGACGTCGCCGACTCCCAGCGCGGCGTCCACGGCAACGACGAGCGGATCAGCGTCGAGAACGTGGGCTTCGGCGTGAGGCTCGTGTACGACATTCTGAGGTACGTGCAGTAGAGGGAAGGGGGATGGGGGATGGGGGATGAAGGGCCCCGGGAGAGCCTGTCCTGAGCGCGTTCATCCCCCATCCCCCATCCCCCATCCCGCCGACATCAATCCTCCTCCTGCAATGCCGTCGTATCTCAAGCTGATCGGCGTCGTCATCGTCGTCCTCGGACTCGCGCTCAGGCTGCGGCCGACGCTGGTCGTGCTGGCGGCGGGATTGGTGACGGGGCTCGTCGCCGGGATTCCATTGTATCTGCCGGAGGGCGCGGCGATCCCGGCGGGCGCGGTGCGCGCGCCCGAGGGCGTGCTCAACATGCTGGGGCGCGCGTTCGCCGAGAACCGGCTGATGACGCTGTTCATCATCACGCTGCCGGCGATCGGGCTGGCGGAGCGGCACGGGCTCCAGGAGCAGGCGGCGGCGCTCATCCGGCGGGTGCGCGCGGCCACCGTGGGGCGGCTGCAGCTCGTCTACCAGCTCTTCCGCGTCCTCGTCGGCGCGCTCGGCATCCGGCTCAACGGGCACCCGGCGTTCGTGCGCCCGCTCATCTTCCCGATGTCGCTCGGCGCCGCGGCGGCGGAGCGCGGGCTCGACAGCCCGGAGGCACTGCCGCCTGACGAGGTCGAGGAGATCAAGGCCGCCACCTCGGCGGCCGAGAACTACGGCAACTTCTACGGGCAGAACCTGTCGCCGGTGCAGCCCGGGATCCTGCTCGTCTACGGCGTGCTCGCCGGCCTGGGCTACAAGGTGGGGCTCTGGCGGCTGGTGCTGTTCGCGATCCCGGTCACCACGCTCTCGGTGCTGCTGGCGGCCGCGCAGTTCGCGCTCCTCGACCGCCGGGCGCGGCGGCGGCGGGCCCCGGCGGGGCGGTGATGGGGGCGCTCGTCAGGCAGGCGTTCGCGCTGGAGACGGTCTACGTCGCCACCGGCGTGGTGCTGGCGGTCTTCGCCGCGATCACGCTCGCCGACCGCGCGCACCCGCGGCGCCTGGGGAGCGCGCTCTTCTGGCTGCTGCTGGCGGTGGTCTTCGCCTTCGGCGGCGTGATGCCGCACTGGCTCACCGGCCTGCTGGTGCTGGCGATGGTCGCGCTCGACGGCGGGGGCCAGGTCCGCCCCGGCTCGCGCGCCGAGGCGCCGCGGGAGACGCAGCGCGCGGAGGCGCGGCGGCTCGGCGACCGGATCTTCCTGCCGGTGCTCGTGATCCCGGCGGTCACCTTCCTGTTCGCGGTCGCGTTCCGGCTGCTGAAGCTCGACGTGAGCCGCGGCGCGCTGGTGGGGCTCGGCTACGGCGGCGTGCTGGCGATGCTGGCGGCGGCCGCGCTCACCGGCGGCCCGGTGCGCACGGCGATGCACGAGGGGCGGCGGCTCAACGACGCGATGGGCGCGGTGAACATCCTCCCGCAGCTCCTGGCGTCGCTCGGCGTGGTCTTCGCGGCGGCGAAGGTCGGCGACCTGGTGGCGGGCGGGATCGCGCGCGTGGTGCCGCCGGGGAGCCTGTTCCTGCTGGCGCTGGCGAACTGCCTGAGCATGGCGCTGTTCACGATCCTGCTCGGCAACTCCTTCGCCGCCTTCCCGGTGATCGCGGCCGGCGTGACGGCGCCGCTGCTCCTGGCGCCCACCGGCGTCGACCCGGCGATGGTCGCCATCATCACGCTCACCGCCGGGTCGAGCGGCACCCTGATGACGCCGATGGCCGCGAACTTCAACGTCGTCCCCGCGGCGCTGCTCAACATGCGCGACCAGTACGGCGTGATCCGGTTCCAGCTCCCCTACGCGCTCACCATCTGGGCGCTGCACGTGGTGCTGCTGTGGGGGATGATGCGGGCGATGGGGTGAGGCCGACTGCGAGCTGCAGTGAGCACTCCACGCTACGCATTACGCGTCGCGAGCCCCCGGTCTCGGACTGCGGCGTTTCCCCCGGGTTTCCCCGGCACCGCAGGTTGGAAGCGTCGACGAGCGCGCAATGCGTAACGTGGAGCGCGTCACCGGTAGAACGGGTCCCCGCCTAACGGGCTCACCGGGACCTTGATCGACGCCGCCCGCGCGAGGGCCAGCGTCTCGCTGGTGAAGGCGCTGCCCGTCCAGTAGCCGTGGGTGATCGAGACGTCGGCCAGCTCGAGGATGCCATAGGCCGTCTGGGTGGGCGCCTGGTAGCTCACGACCCGCAGCGAGCCGCTTCGCGAGAGGATGCTCTCCCGGGGGCCGGTGTGCCCGGCCGGGATCTCCGGATTGTCGCGGATGAAGCTGGCGAGGGTCGCGCGCGA
>DATFPD010000020.1:0-22753 GCA_035265005.1 Gemmatimonadaceae bacterium
GCTCGGGAGGCAGTAGCTTCCCGAGCGGCGGTCCTCCGCGGCCTCCGCGCCCTCCGCGGTTCAATTGTACCCATCCGAAGCCGCCGATTAAACTTGGGAAGCGTCCGCGAACCCTCCTTCAGTCTCCGCCGCGACATGTCAACCGACCAGCTCTCGTCCGCCCGCCCCGCGCTGACCACGCTCTCCGAGGAGGAGGTGATGTTCCGCGACGCCGTGGCCGCCTTCGCCGAGGACGAGGTGCGGCCGCGGGTGATGGACATGGAGCGCGCCGGGCGGATCGACCCCGAGCTGATCCCGAAGTTCTTCGAGCTCGGGCTCATGGGCATCGAGGTGCCGGAGCAGTACGGGGGCGCCGGCGGGACGATGATGATGGTGGCGCTGGCGGTCGAGGCGATCAGCCGCGTGGACGCGTCGGCGGCGATCCTCTGCGACGTGCAGAACACCCTCGTCAACTACCCGATCGCCCGCTACGGGAGCGAGGCGCAGAAGGCGAGGTACCTCCCGCGCCTGACGGCGGACACGATGGGCGCGTACGCGCTCTCGGAGTCGGGCTCGGGCTCGGACGCGTTCGGGCTGGCGGCGCGCGCCGAGCAGCGGGGAGACGCCTGGGTGCTGAACGGCTCGAAGCTCTGGATCACGAACGGCTACGAGGCCGGCGTGTTCGTCGTCTTCGCCAACGCCAGGCCCGAGTCCGGGTACCGCGGGATCACGGCCTTCATCGTCGAGCGCGACTTCCCGGGCTTCTCGGTGGGGAAGAAGGAGGACAAGCTCGGCATCCGCGCGTCGAGCACGGTGGCGCTGCACCTGGAGGGCGTCGAGGTGCCGGCCGAGAACATCCTCGGCCCCGTGGGGCAGGGCTACAAGATCGCGATCGACACGCTGAACGGGGGCCGCATCGGGATCGGCGCGCAGATGATCGGCGTGGCCGGCGGCGCGCTCGCGGCGGCGACGGCGTACGTGGAGGAGCGGAAGCAGTTCGGGAAGCCGCTCGCCGACTTCCAGGGGATCCAGTTCCAGATCGCGCAGGCGGCGACGGAGCTGGAGGCGGCGCGGCTGATGGTCTACAACGCGGCGCGCCTCAAGGACGCGGGGCAGGACATCGTGCGCGAGGGGGCGATGGCCAAGCTCTTCTCCAGCCAGGTGGCCGAGCGGGTGACGTCTTTGTGCGTCGAGCTGTTCGGCGGCTATGGGTACACGAAGGAGTACCCGGTGGAGAAGTTCTACCGCGATGCCAAGATCGGTACGATCTACGAGGGCACGTCGAACATGCAGCTCCAGACGATCGCGAAGGCCGTGCTGAAGTAGGACGATGTCGTCAGGCGGAGGGCTGCGCGGCTGGTGGCGGCGGGAGACCGCGCTCCTGCGCGAGGGGTACGAGGCGCAGCTGCTGGCCGACGCCCAGGAGGAGCGGCGCGAGGCCAGCAAGGGTCTCCTCCCCGGGGAGCGGGGGGCCGCCGCGCTCCCGATCCCGGTCGAGATCCGGCCCCGGACGGTGCCGTTCGGCGAGCTGCTGCGGCCGGTGGTGCTCCAGTTCACCCTGCCCTGCCTCGCGCTCTCGGTGCTGGCGGAGCTGACGCAGGGGCCGCTGATCTGGAGGCACGGCGTCGTCGCCAGCCTCGCGCTGACCGCGGCCTGGCTCGGGCTCAAGTGGTGGTTCTTCACCGGCGTCGGCCGCTGGCTCTTCCGGCAGCGATGGACGCGGCTGCGCGAGGAGTGCTACGAGCGCTGGCAGTGGCGGGCGGCGGCGCTGCGGAGCGCGCCCCCGGCCCCTGAGTCGGCCCCGGAGCCGCTGGCGGCCGAGGCCGGCCGCCCCGGCGCCTAACGTCGGCCCGGCCGCGCCGATGTACTCCACCTGCCTGGTCTGCCACGCCGACCTCGGCGCGAACGAGGCCGTCGAGCACTTCCCGGTGGGGCGCCGATTGGCGTACGACGCGGCGAAGGGGCGGCTGTGGGTCGTCTGCCAGAAGTGCGGGCGGTGGAACCTCACGCCGCTCGAGGAGCGCTGGGAGGCGATCGAGGAGTGCGAGCGGCACTTCCGCGACACCCGGCTCCGCGTGTCGACCGACGAGGTGGGGCTCGCCCGCGTCCGGTCCGGGGTGGAGCTGGTGCGGATCGGGCGGCCGCTGCGGGGGGAGATGGCGGCCTGGCGCTACGGCGACCAGTTCGGCCGGCGGCGGCGCTCGGCGCTGATCAAGGTCGGCATCGGCGCCGGCGCGTTAGGCGCGGCGCTGGTCGGCGGCGTGGCGGCCGGGGTGATCACCGGCGCGCCGCTGTTCTGGATCTGGGCCGGGCGCAACTGGGTGGCGCGCCTCAACGACGGCCGGCGGGTCGCCCGCCTGGCGACGCCGTACGGCGTGCGGGAGATCCAGCGCCGCAACCTGCAGGAGCTGCGGCTGCGGCCCGACGGCGACGCGGGCTACCTGCTGGACGTCGCGCACGACCGCGGGTGGGAGGAGTACAGCGGCCGCGAGGCGCTCCGGGTGGCGGGGCAGATGCTGCCGCTGCTCAACGGGTTCGGCGCCACCGACCCGCAGGTGCGGAGCGCCGTGCGCGAGATCGAGCGCGTCGGCGACCCGGAGCGTTACTTCGGCTTCGCCGCGCAGGTGGCGCGGCAGGCGGGCGTGACGTCGCTCGCCCGCTACCCGCGCGAGGCGCTGCTGGCGCTGGAGATGGCGGCGCACGAGGAGCAGGAGCGGCGCGCGCTCGAGGGCGAGCTCGCCGCGCTGGAGGCGGCGTGGAAGGAGGCCGAGGAGATCGCCGCAATCGCCGACGACATGTTCCTCCCCGAATCGGTCGGGCGGGCGCTGGACCGGGTGCGCGGGCGCTGAACGCGGGGCGGCGTTCGGCCCCCCGCGCTCACCCGCAGGCGTCCATGACGCTCCGCTCCACGAACCGCACGCGCGCCCCGGACGCGGCGGCGACGCGCACGGCGACGATCGGCTGCATGCTCGAGGGCTGCGGGGTCGGGCAGGTGGGGGCGGCCGCGTGCTCGGTGACGACCGCGTAGAGGTCGCCCTCGTGGCGGTAGACGCGGTCGATCTCGACGAAGTGGCCGCCGCTGGGCAGCTCGCCGAGCGCGGCGAAGATGACGACGTCGCTCGCGAAGTTCACTGCCGGCGCCGGCGCGTCGCGGCCGCCCGCCGCGCGCCGCCAGAAGACGCGCCAGGACGCTTCGTCCCGGACGACGGCGCGCTCGCGGCGCGTGATCCCGCTGTATCCGCGGAGGTCCGCGTACCGCCCCTCGGGCGTCAGCAGCGCCGCCTCGACCAGACTGGCGCTGGCCGGGATGTCGGTCAGCGAGAGCGCCTGCTCGCCGCCGACGCCGGCCGGGTCGCCCGACGAGTGGCAGGCGGGGACGGCGGCGAGCGCGGCCAGGAGCACGAACAGCTTCAACGAGTGAGGGCGGGACACGGATCCTCCGTCGGCGGATAATGACGTTGCCGATGGGACCCGCCCGCACCGCGGGGCGTCACAGGGGCCGCGCCCCGCCCTCACCCGTCACCCACTCACCCCTCGCTCTCGTCCTCGTTCGCGCGCGGAGTGAGGCGGTCCTGCCCGCCGTCGCGCTCCTCCCCCCGATCCTCGGCGTGCAGCCGCTGCTGGTCGACGCCGGTGTCGCGGCCGCGCGAGAACTGCTCGGGATGCTCGGCCTGCTCCTGCTCCATGTCCTTGCGGCGGGTCGACTCGGCGCGCCGCGTGGTGGTGGGCGTGCCGTCGGCGGTGCGCTTGTTTCTGCCGGCCATATGGTGCCTCCTGCTGAGCTCGTCGTTCGGTGACCCGCCGCGCGACCGCGCGCGAAGCGGGAGCCGCTCATGGTGCAATGCACAGGCCGCCAGCCGGCGCGCGATGTCCGATGGATGTCGGATGGCGGAACAGGGCATGCGGGAGATGGGCCCCCTGTCTCACGCATCGAGCATCGAGGAATGAAGAGGAGGAGCGCATGACGGTGGAGCTCAAGAACGTCGCGGACCAGGTCATCGTGATCACCGGCGCGTCCAGCGGGATCGGGCTGGTGACGGCGAAGATGGCGGCGCGGCGCGGGGCGCGGGTGCTGCTGGCGGCGCGCAACGAGCGCGCGCTCGAGCGCGCGGTGGCGGAGATCGAGGCGGAGGGCGGCAGGGCGGTCTACGTCGTCGCCGACGTCGCCGAGCCTGACGAGGTGGAGGAGGTGGCGGAGGCCGCGGTCGAGGAGTTCGGCGGCATCGACACCTGGGTGAACGGCGCGGCGTCGTCGATCTACGGGCGGCTCGACGAGGTGAAGCTCGAGGACAAGCGCCGGCTGTTCGACGTGAACTTCTGGGGCACCGTGCACGGCTGCCGCTCGGCGCTGCCGCGGCTGCGCGAGCGCGGGGGCGTGATCATCAACATCGGCAGCGTGCTGTCGGACGTGGCGGCGCCGCTCCAGGGGATGTACAGCGCGACGAAGCACGCGGTGAAGGCGTACAGCGACGCGCTGCGGGTGGAGCTCGAGGAGGCCGAGGTGCCGGTGGCGGTGTGCGTGGTGAAGCCCACCAGCATCGACACGCCCTTCTTCCAGCACGCGAAGAACTACATGGAGGAGGAGCCGCAGCCGCTGCCGCCGGTGTACGCGCCCGAGGTAGTGGCCGAGACGATTCTCGCGTGCGCCGAGGACCCGAAGCGCGAGATCATCGTCGGCGGCGCGGGGAAGATGTTCAGCTCCATGCGCAAGCGCTCGGTAACGCTGACCGACAAGTACCTCAAGCGCTCGGGCTTCGAGGACCAGAAGGCCGGCGTGCCGCCGCAGCGCAGCCGCGACGGCAACCTGTGGAAGGCGACCGACGAGTTCGACGGCGAGGAGCGCGGGCTGTGGGACGGCCACGTCATGAACTCGAGCCTCTACACGAAGGCGGCGCTGCACCCGCTGGTGACGACGCTCGCCGCGGCCGGCGTGGGGCTGGCGATCGTCGCCGGCATCCAGGCCGTGCGCATGCGCCGGCGCGGCGACGACGTGGAGGGCGAGATGGGCGGAGACGGCCGCCGGACCGGCGTGAGCGACAGCGCCGAGGCGCGGCTGCACGTCCCGGGCGGGAGGGAGGCGGGGCGCTAAGGCCGGGACGGGGGATGGGGGATGAAGTGCCTCGGGAGATCCCGAGGCACTTCATCCCCCATCCCCCGTCCCCCGTCCCTGGTTTCCACTCCCGCCGGCTCTCTAGATTTCCTCACCCCTTCTGGAGTGTGACCTGAGCGAGCAGTCGGCGGAGAGTCCGGGTGTGGAAGTGGCGGCGGCCGACGCGCTGGCGCGGCTGCGGCCGCGGTCGGCGCCGGAGGTCGTGGACGCGGCGGTGCAGCTCGTGCGGCAGGCGTTCCGGCCGCTGGCGGTGCTGGGCGCGGTGAACGTCATTCCCGGGCTGGTGCTCGGGCCGGTGATGCAGCAGTTCCTTCCCTCGACCGGGACGATGCCCACGCCCGGCGCCGCGGCCGGGCTGTTCGGGGCGCTGGCGCTCTGGATGTGCCTGTACTCCATCGGGACGGCCGCCATGGTGCGGGCGGCGTCGGACGCGGTGCTGGGGCGGGACCCCGACGCCGGCGCGGCGCTCCGGTTCGCGCTGTCGCGCGCCGGCGCCCTGATCGTCGCCCATCTGGCGGCGTACTTCCGCGCGTTCTTCGTATTCGTGGCGGCGCTGCTCGTGGTCGGGATCGTGATCGGACTCCTGCTCGTGGCGTCCGGGGCGCGTGCGGCGGCGGGCTCGGGCCCGATCGGCGCGCTCACGATCGTGGGCGCGCTGGGCGCCTTCGTGGCGTCGGTGGGGGTCCTCACGCGCTACGCGGTGATGACCCCGGCGATCGTGCTCGAGCGACTCGGCGCGCGCGCCGGGCTCGCCCGCTCGGCGGAGCTGACGGCCGGGTCGCGGTGGCGCGTGTTCCTGCTGCTGGTCGCGCTCTACGGCACGAGCGTGGGGGCCTCGCTGGCGATGGCGCAGCTGCTCCAGCTGATCGTGCGCAACCAGCACCTCGCGACCGCGCTCAACTCCGTCCTCTGGATCCCGGCCACCGCGTTCGTGGCCTGCATCTTCACGCTGCTCTACTACGACCTGCGGATCCGGCGCGAGGGGTACGACATCGAGCTGCTGGCGTCACAGCTCGAGCGGCCGGCCGCCGCGCCGGCGTTGCCGCCGCCGGCCATCGATCGTTAGGGCGATGCCACTCCCGCAGCTCCCGCAGACGCCGCTCGATCCGGCGACGGTCCGCGACAGCGTGCGCGCGGTGTTCCGCGACGCCGCGTACGACCGCACGCTGCGCGAGACGCTGTGGGACCGCATCAGCGAGTGGTTCGGGGAGCTGTTCCGCCGCTTCCGCGAGGCCGCGGGGGACCAGCCGGCCTTCTACTGGACGACGGTCGTGGTGCTCGCGGCGGTGGCCGCGGCGGCGGCGGGGCGGCTGATCTACCTGGCGGTGGTCCGCCGCGACCTGTCGGTGGCCGGGCGTGGGGGCGCCGCCGGGCGGGGCGGGCGCCGCGCGGCGGTCGACCCGCGGCTGCGGGCGCAGGAGCTGGCGGCGGCGGGGGACTACACCGAGGCGGCGCACGCGCTCTACCGCGCGCTGCTCGAGGCGATCTCGCAGCGCGAGCGGGTGCGCCTGCACCCGTCGAAGACGGTGGGCGACTACGTCCGCGACCTGCGCGCGCGCTCGTCCTCGCTGTTCGGGCGCTTCCGCGACTTCGCGCGCAGCTACGAGGTGGTGGTCTACGGCCTCGGCGTCTGCGACCGCGACCGCTACGAGCGGCTGTTCGCGCTCGCCTCCGGGATCCTGAGCCCGCGGGCCGATGGCTGAGCCCTCGTCAGGCGGCGGGTCGGCGGCGGGGCGGCGGCTCCTCTCGCCGAGGGTCGTCTTCCCGCTGCTCGCGGTGGTGCTGGTGCTCACGGTGCTGTTCACCCCCGAGACCACCGCCACCGGCGACATCCGCCTGACGACGGAGTCGGCGACGCCGTACGGCGCCCGCGGGCTCTACGAGCTGCTCGGCCGGCTGGGGTGGCGGACCGCGCGGCGGGCGGAGGGCTTCCGCGCCGGCCTGGACACCGCCGCGGTCTACGTCGTCCTCGACCCGCCGAACGACCTGACGGCCGCCGAGACCCACGCGCTGCTGGAGGCGGTGCGGGGCGGCGCCGGCCTGCTGATGGTGGCCGGCCGGGGCTCGCCGCTCTCGGACTCGCTCCCGCTGCGCCGCGCCACCCACTCGGCGCGCTCGTATCCCACGCGCGCCGAGACCTCGGGGTGCCTCGCCGCCGACAACGCGCCGCGCGGGATCAACTGGCCCGACGGGCGCGTCATGTCCTGGTACCTGGAGGCGACGGCGCCGCTGCCGGCGGACACGGTCACCTTCATCCCCGTGAGGCGCGTGGTGCGGGACAGCGCCGGCGGCAGACCCGCCGGCGGGAGCGACGACGATGACGACGCGCTCGCCGAGAGCGCGGCCGACACCCTTCCGAGCGCGGGACGCTCCGGGCGCGGCGCCCGCGGACGCCGCGTCGAGGTCCGGGCGGCCGCGGCCGGGCTCCCGTATGGGCGCGGCCGGATCGTGGCGGTCGCCGACCCGGACTGGCTGCGCAACGACGTGCTGCGCGTCTGCAAGTGGAACGCGGCCGTCGCGGCGGTGCGGATGGCGGAGTACCTGTCGCCCGACCGCGCGCGGCCGTTCGTGTTCGACGAGTTCCATCAGGGCGTCGGCCGGGGGTCGGAGCTGCCGCGCGCGGTCGGCCGCTCGGTCGCCGGCACGGCGCCGGGGCGCGCGCTGCTGCAGGCGATCGTGGCGTCGCTGATCCTGCTGGCCGCCGCGGGCGCGCGGCCGATCGCGCCGCACCCCCGCGCCCGCGCCGAGCGGCGCTCCCCGCTCGAGCACGTGGGGGCGCTGGCCCGCGCGTACGAGCAGATCGGCGCCACGCGCATCGCCACGCGCCGCCTGGTGCGCGGGCTGCGCCGCCGCCACCGCCACCTCCTGGGACGCGGCCGCGACAGCGACGCCGAGCTCCTGCGCACGCTGGCGACGCGCCACCCGGCGATCGCCGCCGAGGTGGCGCACGTCGCCCGCGCCCTCGACCAACCGGTGTCGCGGGAGGAGTTCGTGCAGGTGGGGCGCGCGGTGGCGGAGATCGAGCGAGCGATCGCGGGGTGAGGAACTGCCGGGACGGGGATGGGGACGGGGGATGAACCCTGACCCCGAGCGCAGCAAGGGGTCAGGGTTCTTCCCCCGTCCCCCATCCCCCGTCCCGGATTAGCTTACCGCTCTCCACACCCACCCACGCCAAGTGCTCTCTCTCTCCGAAATCGCCGACACCCTCGGGCGCGTGCGCGCGGCGGTCGCGTCGCGCGTCGTGGGGCAGGAGCAGGTCATCGACGAGGCGCTCGTCGCCTTTCTCGCGCGGGGGCACGCGCTGCTGGAGGGTGTGCCGGGGACCGCGAAGACGCTGCTCGTGCGCGTGCTCGGCGGCGCGCTGGGCGCGCGGTTCGGGCGCATCCAGTTCACGCCGGACCTCATGCCGTCGGACATCACCGGCGTGAGCATCCTGCGCGACACCACGCGCAGCTTCGACTTCCACCCCGGCCCGATCTTCACCGACCTCCTGCTGGGCGACGAGATCAACCGCGCGCCGGCGAAGACGCAGGCTGCGCTGCTGGAGGCGATGGCCGAGCGCCAGGTGACGGTGGACGGCACGCCGCGCCCGCTCGGGCCGCTGTTCACCGTGTACGCGACGCAGAACCCGGTGGAGTACGAGGGGACGTACCCGCTCCCCGAGGCGCAGCTCGACCGCTTCCTGCTCAAGATCAAGGTCCCCTACCCCGCCCTGGCGGCCGAGCTGGAGATGCTGACGCGCTACTCGGAGGGCTTCGACGCCGAGCGCGCCGAGAGCGTGGCCACGGCACCGGTGCTCGACGCCGAGGGGTGCCGCGCGCTGCGCTCGGCGGTGGACTCGGTGCGGGTGGCGCCGGAGGTGCGCGAGTACATCGCGGCGATCGTGCGCGCCACGCGCGACGAGACGGCGCTGACCCTCGGCGGCTCCCCGCGCGCGTCGGTGGCGCTGTTCCGGACGGCGCGCGCCGCGGCGCTGCTCAACGGCCGCGACTTCGCGACGCCTGACGACGTCAAGGACTTCGCGGTCGCGGTGCTGCGCCATCGCGTCGTGGTGGCGCCGGAGCTGGAGGTCGAGGGCCGGAGCGCGGACGACGTGCTGCAGGCAGTGCTGTCGCGGGTTCCGGCGCCGCAGTGACATGGTTGCGAGGTGCGAGGTGCGAGAGGAACCAGAGATAGATCGGTACGCGGCGCAACCGAATGGTGACGCTATGGGCGCTGTGACACGTACTCTTCTGGCCTCACCCACACTGGAGGCGACGTGAACGATTCCGACTGGGAGGCCACGGTGCCAGCAGAGATCGTGCGGAGCGCACTGTGGCGCATGCAGGTCTACAGGATCGCCCTTCTCGTTGCCGACATGGGAACGCCGGAGCTGCGGCGATTGTCCCGTGAACCGTTCGCCCGATCCGCTGCCGGCCAGCTCTTTCGTTCTCTCGGATCGATCCCCGCTAACATCTGCGAGGGGTACAGCAGAGGCAGTGGGCCGGATCGTGTGCGTTTCTACGAGTACGGGCTCGGCTCCGCACTCGAGAGTATGACCTGGGGCTTCCTTCTTCGCCACGACCTGAAGGGACCATTCGCCCAAGAGGTGCAGCCGCTGCTCGCGCAGGTTCGCAACCTGCTCCTCACGATGATTCCCGCCGAGCGTGAAGTAAGGTTAGGTGGCTCACGGCGGTCGTGAATACCGCGCGCCAGAGTGCGCCCGAGGCACTACCTCTCGCACCTCGCACCTCGCACCTCGCACCTCGCACCTCGCAATTGGCTGCCGTCCTCCTCGCGCTCGCCCTCCTGCTCCTGATCGCCGGGCCGATCGGCCTCGCGATCTGGAAGCGCTTCGTGCCGACGCGGCGGCTGGCGCTGGTGGTGGCGCTGCTCGCGCCGGTGTGGCTGCTGTCGGGGGATCGGGCGGGGCTGTACGTGGCGCTCGGGGTGACGGCGGCGCTGTACGTCGTCGCGATCGCCGAGGCGCTGCTCATCCCGGGGCGGGAGCAGCTGAGCGTCAGGCGCGAGATGCCGCCGACGGTGGGGATCGGGGAGTGGGCGGAGGCGCGCTACGAGCTGCACTCGGAGTGGCCGCGGGCCGCGCGGCTCGAGCTCTACGACGCCATGCCGCGCGGCGTCGAGCGCCGCTTCGCGTCGACCGACGAGGGCGAGGGCGCGGGCGGCGAGCCGCCGGTGGCGCCTGAGGGGGAGACCGAGGGGGAGGTCGCGGCCGCGGGGCCGGCGGGGCTCGCGCCGACCGTGCCGGTGCTGCTGCCGCGGGACGGCGGAGCGGCCGCCGAGGCTGCGCTGCGCGGGATGCCGGTGCGGCTCGCCGCCGGCGGCGACGCGTCGGTCCCGTTCCGGATCGCCGGCCGGGAGCGCGGCTCGCACCCGCTGGGCCCGGTGGTGGTGCGCGCGGGCGGGCCGCTGGGTCTCGTCAGGCGGTCGCTGCGCTTCGAGCCGGGCGACGCGGTGCTGGTCGCGCCGTCGATGGCCGGCGTGCGGCGCTACCGGCTGCTGGCGCTCCAGCACCGGCTGCGCGACGCGGGCATCCGCAGCATCCGGCGGCGCGGCGAGGGGACGAGCTTCGCCAACCTGCGCGAGTACGCGGTGGGCGACGACCCGCGGCACATCGACTGGAAGGCGACCGCGCGCCGCCGCAAGCTGGTCACGCGCGAGTTCACGGTCGAGCAGGGGCAGACGATCCTGATCGCGGTCGACGCGGGGCGGCTGATGACGCAGTTCTCCGGCCCGCTGCCGCGCTTCGAGTACGCGCTCTCGGCGGCGCTGGTGCTGGCCGACGTGGCCGTGCACTCGGGCGACCAGGTGGGGCTGCTGCTGTTCGACGACGAGGTCCGCGCCTTCGTCCCGCCGGCGCGCGGACGCGCCGCGCTCCAACGAATGCGCGACGCGCTGGTCCCCGCCGCGGCGACAATGGCCGAACCCGACTACGCGGCCGCCTTCCGCACGCTCGCCGAGCGCCACCGCAAGCGCTCGCTGATCGTCCTGTTCACCGACGTGATCGACGTGCGGGCGTCGCAGGCGGTTATCGCGCACACGACGCGCGGCGCGGTGCGCCACCTCCCGCTCGTCGTCGCCCTGCGCAACGACGCCCTGGTCGCCGCCGCCTCCCCCGCCGCCCACACGGCCTCCGCCCCGCTCTTCGAGAGCGCCGCCGCCGAGGAGCTGCTCTCGGCGCGCGACGAGGCGCTGCGCAAGATGCGTCAGGCGGGCGTGAGCGTGGTCGACGTCTCCCCGCACGCGATGACGGCGGCGGTGGTGAATCGGTACCTGGAGATCAAGGCGAAGTCCGCATTGTAGGGACGGGGCTGCCCTGAGCGCAGCGAAGGGACCCCTCCGTCAATCATTCCTCAGCGCAGCCACGGGGTCCAGCCGCGTCGCGCGCCGCGCGGGCAGGTACGACGCGAGCGCGGCGATGCAGGCCACGAGCGCGGCCAGGGCGACGAAGGTGGCGGGGTCGGTGGGGGCGATGCCGTAGAGCATCCCGCCGAGGACGCGCGTCAGCGACCAGGCGCCGGCGAGGCCGGCGGCGACGCCGATGCCGGTGAGCGCGAGGGCGTCCTTCATCGTCGCGGCGAGGATGTCGCTCGCGCGGGCGCCGAGCGCCATGCGGAGCCCGAGCTCGCGGGTGCGCTGGGCGGTGGTGAAGCTCACCAGCCCGTAGATCCCCACCGCGGCCAGCAGGAGCGCGAGCGCCGAGAAGGCGCCGATGAGCACGACGCTGAAGCGACGGCCGGCGAGCGAGCGGTCCACGAGCTGGTCGAGCGTCGCCGAGGTCCAGATCGGCTGCTGCGGGTCGGCGGCGTAGACCTGCGCCTTCACCGCACCCAGCAGCGCCGCGGGGTCGGCCGACGTGCGGACGACGAGCGTCATCGAGCCGAAGCCGCTCTGCGCGTGCGCCACGTACACCTCGGGGCGCTGCGCCTGGTCGAGCCCCACCTGCCTGACGTCGCCGACGACGCCCACGATCTCCGACGACGCCGTGTTGCCCGCGTAGCGCAGCGTGACGCGCTGCCCCACCGGGTCATCGTTCGGAAAGTGACGGCGGGCGAAGGTCTCGTTGACCAGGACGACGCTCGGCGCTCGCGGGCCGTCCGCCGGCGCGAACAGCCGGCCGCGGCGGAGCGGGATGCCCATGGCGTCGAAGTAGCCGGGCGTCGCGACGCTGTAGTCCGCGCGCGGGACCTCCTCGGGCGGGGGCACCGGGCGGCCGGGGATGGTGAAGCCGGTGGTTATGCCGATGCGGCTCTCGCCGAACGGGAGCGCCGACACCGCCCCCGCCGAGCGCACGCCGGGCAGCGCGGCGACGCGCCCGAGCACGTCCGCGATGAACGCGACGCGCTCCTCCGGCTTCGACCGGCCGTCCCAGACGAAGAGCTGCACCGTCAAGCGGTTCTCCGCGACGAAGCCGGGGTCCACGCGCAGGAGGCTCCAGAAGCTGCGCAGGAGCAGCCCCGCCCCGACGCCGAGCACCATCGCCAGCGCCACCTCGGCGGCGATGAGCGCGCCGCGCAGCCCGCCGCGCCGGGGCGCGCCGCCGTGCACCGCGCGCGAGCCCGCGGCGAGCGAGCCGCTCAGCGCGACGCCGGCCGCCTGCACGGCGGGCGCGAGGCCGAAGAGCAGCGCGGTCAGCAGCGTGACGGCCGCGGCGAACGCCAGCACCGAAGCGTCCACGGTCACCGTCTCGATGCGCGGGACGTCGGCCGGCGCGAGCGCTGTGATGGCGCGCGCGCCCCAGACGGCGACGAGCGTCCCGGCGGCGCCGCCGAGCGCCGCCAGCAGCGCACTCTCCGCGGCCAGCTGCCTGACGAGTCGCCCTCGGCTCGCGCCGAGCGCGCCGCGCACCGCCAGCTCGTGCCGGCGCTGCGACCCGCGGGCGAGCAGGAGGTTGGCGACGTTCGCGCAGGCGATCAGTAGCACCATCCCCACCGCGCCCAGCAGCACGAGCAGCGCGGGGCGCACCTGGCCGGTGAGGTAGTCCGGCAGCGGCTGCAGCTCGATGGCCCGCTGCGCGTTGGTGCGCGGGTAGTCTCGCGCCAGGCGCGCAGCGATCTCGTCCGCCTCCCGCTGGGCCTGCGCCAGCGCGACGCCGGGGCGCAGCCGGGCCACCACCGGGATGTAGCCGCCGCCGCGGACGCGCGCCTCGCGCTCGTCGAGCACCATCGGCGCCCAGAGCTGGCGGTCGGCCGGGAACGGGAACTCCGGCGGCATCACGCCGACGACGGTGTAGGGCCGCCGGTCGAGCGTGACCGTGCGCCCCACCACCGCCGGGTCGGCGCCGAAGCGGCTCCGCCAGAGCTGGTGCGAGATGACGACCACGCGCGCGCCGGCGGGGCCAGCGAAATCTTCGGGGAGGAGCGCGCGGCCGACCAGCGCGCCGACGCCCATCACGCGGAAGAAATCCTCGCCGACGAGCGACGAGCGCAGGGTCTCGGGCTCGCCGCCGGCCGGCGTGTAGTCGTGCCCGTACGGCTGCAGCGCCGCGACGCCCGCGAACGCGCGGCCTCCGGCGGCCCTCCAGTCGAGGTAGTCGGCGGGCGCGGCCTCGTCCCGGTCGCCGGTGCGGGCGTTGCGCGCCCACAGCATCACGACGCGGCCGGCGTCCGGGTACGGGAGCGGGCGCAGGAGCACCGCGTGCACGGCGCTGAAGATGGCGGTGGTCGCTCCCACGCCGAGGGCAAGCGTCAGGACGGCGACGGCGGCGAAGCCCGGGCTGCGGCGCAGCACGCGCGCGGCGTAGCGCAGGTCGAACCACAGCTCGTCCAGCGTCTCCAGGCGCCGCCGCGCCGACTCGCCGCGCGCGTCCTGGTCGCGGCAGTAGGCACGCGTGTATTCCAGGTCCCCGAACTGCCGCCGCGCCGCCCCGCGCGCCGCCTCCCGCGTCAGGCCGCCGGCGACGAGCTCCTCGACGCGCATGTCGAGATGGAAGCCCAGCTCCTCGTCCACGTCCTCGCGGATGCGCCGCGCCGACCGCCAGGGCAGTCGGAAGAGTCGCCGGAACCGGCCGGCAGGGGACATGCGGGGACCTCCACGCGCGAAGTGAAGGGGGGCGCTTCCCACACATGATGAGGGGAGAGCGGGCGGGCGTCAAGAACCGATTCCGGATTCGCGAATCCGGAATCAGCCTTTACCGGTACGCGTTCTCCTCCACCATCTCCTCCACCCGCCCCCGGCCTCTCGTCAGGTAGAGTACGAGGAACAGCGCCGTCACCAGGCTCACGAAGTACTTCGCCTCGTTCGGCCACGGCGACGGGGAGATGTTGCCCTCGATCAGGCCGGCGATGACGAGCAGGATCGTCGAGCAGGTGAGGAGGCGGATGGCGCGGCGGCCGCGGACGACGAGCGCCTCGCGCCGGGTGAGCGCGCCGGGGAGGAGGATCGCGGCGGCCAGGAGGAGGCCGCCGCCGCCGGCGATGCAGATGGCGACGAGCTCCAGCACGCCGTGGGCGGCGACGAAGCCCCAGATCAGGTGGCCGACGCCGCGCGCCATGAAGTAGCCGGTCGCGGCGCCCATCGAGATCCCGTTGAACACGAGCGCGAGCACGGTGCCGATGCCGGCGGTGATGCCGAACGCGAAGGCGGCGATCGTCACCTGCACGTTGTTCGTCATGATCCGGCTGGCGAGCACGGGCCCCTGCTCGCGCGCCAGTTGCTGCGGCAGGAACCGCTCGCCGCGCCGCTCGCGCGCCCGGGCCGTCTCGGCGCGCTCGATCATCTCGGCGGGGAGCAGCGCCGTGGCGACGCTCGGATCGCGCATGATGATGACGCCGGTCGCCAGTGCGGGGCCGAAGAGCAGCAGCGCCGCGAGGCCGACCGGCCGCCACGAGCGGCGCACCTCGCGCGGCACGTCGACCGTGACGAACCGCCACGCCGAGCGCAGCGGCAGCTCGCGGCGGCGGTAGAAGAGGTTGTGCCCGCCCGCCACCAGCCGGCTCAGATAGAACAGGGCGTCGATCTCGCGGCCGCGGGCGGCGGTGCGCAGCCGCGCGAGGTCGGTGGTGAGCTCGCGGTACTGCGCCACGAAGTCGCCCACCTCCTCCTCGCGCATCGCGCGCAGGCCGCGGCGCTGCGCGTCGGCGAGCACCGTGGCGAAGCGCGCCCACCGCTCGCGCCCCTGGGCGACGATCGCGTGCTGCTCGCGCTGCGCGCCGGTGTCGCTGCGCGCCGCCACGCCCCGCGCGCGCACCTGCCGCTCCAGCTCGTGCAGGTGCAGCAGCGCGGCGACGTCGGTCGACCCGGGCAGGTCGGGCGCGTGCGGGCGCAGCCGATCGGCGAGCTGCGAGGCCAGCGCGTGGCGCCGGACCGGGTCGAGCGCCTGACGACGGGCGACGAACCGCTCGAGCAGTGCGAACTCGTCGTCGGTGAGCCGCGCGGCGACGGGGGCGGCGGCCGCGGTCCCACCCGCGGTCGCCTGCGGCGCGGGCGCGGCGGGGGCGACGTGCCGCACGCGCTCCTGCACCACCATCGTGCCGGCCACGACGTCGCCGAGCCGCTTGCCGCTCTTCGACAGCGCGACGCTGACGATCCCGACGCCGTACGAGATGCCGGGCTGCATGTCGACGATGCGGACGAGGTTCCGCGCCGCCGAGGCGGCGAAGGAGATGGAGTAGCCGCCGTCCTGCACCACGCGCAGCCCCAGCCGGCGCTTCCCCGGCGTCTGCCCGTCGGCCAGCGCCTCCCACAGCACGTAGTAGCCGAACAGGATCAGGAACTGGCCGATGACGAGCACCGCGATCAGCCACCGCGCGCTCTCGTCGAAGATCGACTTCGTCCCGAGCACGCTCGCGACCCCGGACAGGAGCAGCACCAGGGCGAAGAACAGCCCGACGCTGATCAGGAAGTCCACGATCGCCGCCGCCGCCCGCGAGCCGACGCCGGCCACGGTGTACGAGAAGACGATCTGCTCGGGGGTCTCGACGTCGACGTACTGGTCGAGCGAGGCGGGTCGCTGCGGGGGCATCGTGGGAAGATAGTGCGGGCCGGCGGAGGAACGGCAGTCGGCGGTCGCGGAAGTAGTGGGTCAGTTCGAGGGCAGCCGCCGCGACGGCAACGGCAACGACAACTGCAACAGCAACGGCATTTTGACAGGATGCACAGGAGGGTGAACAGGATGACGGGCCCCGGGAGGCCTCCCGAGCGGTCCTCATCCTGTTCACCCTCCTGTGCATCCTGTCCAAGTGCAGTTGCCCTTGCTGTTGCCGTTGCCTCAAACTGACCCACGACCGTCGCGGAGGGTAGTGCGTCACTTTGAAGCGACGGCAACGGGAACTGCCCTTTGACAGGATGAACAGGATGGTGAACAGGATGAAGGGCGTCGGGACACCTCCAGAGCGGCCCCTATCCTGTTCACCATCCTGTGTTCATCCTGTCCAGATGCCGTTGCCGTCGCCGTCGTTGTTCGTCGCCGGTCGAGGCGAGGCGCGCCCCTCCCCTACCCCCCCGCGCGCGCCGACAGCAGCTCCGTCACGAAGTCCACCGTCCCGTTTTCCGACCCGTCGTCGAGCAGCCGGACCTCGGTCACCGCGCGCCTGACGATCCAGCCGCTCGACTTGGCCACCCAGAGCGTGTTGCTCGACTGCACGCGGCGGTAGGAGATGCGGTCGTTGGTCAGCATCTGCACCTTCCAGCAGTCGAACGAGCCGGCCGGTACGGTGACGCGCTCCTCGCCCACCACGCGCAGCGTCGCCGTCGGCGGCGTGCGAACCGACTTGTCGGCGCCGCGCATGAACCACATCGGCAGCTCGGCCGACGCGATCGGGAAGCTGCCGCTCCAGTTGGGGGCGAGCGGGATCGCCTGGAGCGCCAGGTCGAGCTGCGTGGGGCCGGCGAGCGACCGGATGCGCTGGTCGAGGCGGTAGCTTCGGAAGATCGGCTGCGGATGCCCCGCCGGCCCCGGCCGCATTCCGGCGACGCGCAGGAGGTCCCCGTCGAACGTCGCCTCGAACCGCCCGCCGCCCCAGTTCGCCACGGTGCGGCGCGCGACCAGCGTGGCGGGGTCGAGGTACAGCGTGTCCGGGCCGCTCCGCCAGCGCGTCACGACGTTCACGCGGCTGCTGGAGACGACCCACACGTCACGCCCCTCGAAGCTGCCGCGCGAGACGGCCAGCTCGCTCTCGCCGTACGCGCTGGTGTGCGCGCTGTCCGTCACCATGTGCGTGCGGAAGTGGAGCGCCACCGGGGCAACGCGCCCGCCGTCGAGCGACGTGATGCGCGGCGCGGGCGCGACGGAGTCCTTCGCGCATCCCGTCAGAATCACGGGGAGCGCGATCGTGCCGAGTCGTTCGATCAGGGCGCTTCTCACGGAATCAGTCTCCATGCCGGGCGGACACGCCACGGCGGCTGAGCTCGACATGCCATTGATTCGCGCACCCCGCGTGTCGGCGAGGTGCGACTGCATCCACTGCGGGAGGCCGGTCGTGATCGCGATCGCCGCCGCCGCCGCGGCGGCCGACGCCACCAGCAGCGTACGCCCGCCAGCGCGGGGCCCGCGCTCACGCACCACCACTACCAGCTCGGCGTCGGCGGTCGGCAGGATGCAGCGCTC
Organism: Gemmatimonadaceae bacterium; assembly: GCA_035265005.1. GTDB lineage: Bacteria > Gemmatimonadota > Gemmatimonadetes > Gemmatimonadales > Gemmatimonadaceae > DATFPD01. The sequence goes on from DATFPD010000020.1 coordinate 17,637, forward strand.
TCCCGCGGCGCGCCGGGCCAGCACTCGCTCCAGCGCGGCCGGCGGCAGTGCGGGGACCGTGGCCTGATGCGCGCGGGCGAGCTCGCCGACCCGGCGCAGCTCCGCCACGGCGCGCCGGCAGACGTCGCATCGCGTCAGGTGCTCGGCGATCCGCGCTCGTTCCCCCTCGGGCAGCCGACCGTCGACGTACGCGTCGAGCCGCCGCGCGTCCGGGTGGCGGCGGAAGCCGACGCCGAAGCGTCCGATCGCGCGCATCACAGCGACCCCCGGAGCATCTCCCGCAGCGCCTGACGCGCGCGGAAGAGCCGCACCTCGGACGTCCCGCGCCGGATGCCGAGCAGCGCGCCGATCTCGTCATGCGAGTACCCCTCGACCTCGCGCAGCACGAACACCTCGCGCAGCGGCTGCGGCAGCGCCGCCAGCGCGTCGCCGATCGCCATCTCGTCGAGCACGCGCGAGGGGTCGTCGCGGCGGGGCGCGGCCGGCTCGGGGCCGCCGCGCCCCGCGTCGTCGCCTCCCGCGTCGCCCAGCCGAACCTCGCGCCGGCGCCGCTCGCCGCGGAGCCGCATGAGCGCGGTGCGCACGACCACGCGCTTGAGCCACCCCTCCAGGCTGCCGCGCCCCTCGAACCCGCGCAGCGCCTCGGGGAGCCCCACGAACACATCCTGGAGGACGTCCTCGGCGTCGGCCGCCGAGGCGGTGAGCCGGTACGCGACGCGGTACGTCATCTCGCCGTACCGCTCGAAGAGCCGCGACAGCGCGTCGGGCGCGCCGGCTCTGGCGCGCGCCACGACCGCCGCGTCGGGCAGGGTCTGGTCATCGGAGGGTGTCGGCACGAGGAGTCGCATGGGGGCTCGACAGAGAGATGCCGACGGGCGGGAGAATCTTACATCGCGGGACGCGGGACGCGGGACGCGGGACGCGGGACGCGCGGGGGAGGGTCGGGCGGCGCGACGCGGGCCACCCGGCCGGGACGTGGGAGGGGCGACGCGCGCGTCGCCCCTCCGGCATCCCGATCATGAACCGTCCCGTGTGCATCCCCCATCCCCCATCCCCCATCCCGCCGTCCCGCCGTCCCGCCGTCCCGCATCCCGCATCCCGCATCCCCCCAACGTGTGTAACTTCCCCCTGCGACGACGTCTCACCTGATGTAGGCCCGAACGTCCGACCGTCCAACATCCGGAGATTCGACCATGCGTCTTTCCACGTTCTCAGCACTCGCCGCCGCCACGCTCGCCGGGGCCGCCACGCTCCGCGCGCAGCAGCCCATGATGCCGATGCAGCCGCCGCCGCAGGTCATCACACAGGCCCAGGGCGAGGTGCAGGTCACGCCCGACCGCGCCAGCGTGACGGTGGCGGTCGAGACGCGAGGCGCCACGGCGGCCGCCGCCGCCGCGGAGAACGCCCGCGTACAGACCGCCGTGCTCGCCGCGCTGCGCACGAAGCTCGCGCTCGGCAACGACCAGCTCTCGACGATGGGGTACAGCGTCAACCCCGAGTACGATTACAGCCAGCGGACCCCCGGGAAGCCGCCGCGCATCGCCGGCTACGTCGCCCGCAACATGGTGCGCGCCGAGCTGCGCAAGATCGACCAGGTCGGCCCGGCGATCGACGCGTCGCTCTCCGCCGGCGCGAACAACATCCAGGGCGTCAACTTCTGGTCCTCGACCTACGACCAGGCGCGTCGTCAGGCGCTCACCAACGCGATCAACAAGGCGTGCGAGGACGGCGCCGCGATGGCGCTCGCCGCCGGCGGCCTGCTCGGCCAGGCGCTCGAGGTGTCGAGCCAGGAGATGTACGGCGGCCCGCGGCCGATGGCCGACATGGCGATGAGCCGCGCCGCCGCCGCCCCGGCCGATGTCCCGACGCCGATCGAGCCGGGCTCGATGAGCGTGATGGTGAGCGCGACGGTCCGGTGGCGGCTGCTCGAGGGGAGCGGCGCATCGGGCGGTGCGCAGGCGATGAGGTGCGGGAGCGCGTCCCGGTAGCCGCCGCGCGTCCCGTCCAGGGCGGGCTTCGTCCCACGGCCTTTGGCCCGTTCGAGGGGTGGCGGTGTAGAATTCGGGCGTACGCACACCGCCACCGGAGGCGCATCATCGTGTCCCGCCGCGTTCCGCTCGCCCTCGCCCTGACGCTCGCGCTCGGCGCCCTTCCTTCGGCGCCCGCGCGCGCCCAGATCGCCCGCGACGAGTACGCCGCCCGCCGCGAGGCGCTGGCCGCGAAGCTGGGCGACGGGGTCTTCCTCGCCCTCGGCGCCGCCGAGCCGGAGGAGGACTACCTGACCTTCTACCAGTCGTCGCCGTTCATGTACCTGACCGGCGTGGCGGAGCCGAACGCGGCGCTGGTGATGGTGAAGCAGGGCGGCAAGGTCACCGGCACCACGCTGTTCGTGCAGCCGAAGAACCCGGCGCAGGAGGTGTGGACCGGGCTGCGGCTGGGCGTCGACAGCGCGACGAAGCAGTCCGGCGTCCCGGCGCGGCTGCTGCGGGAGCTGCGGCCGGCGCTCGACTCGCTGCTCGGGGGCGCGAACCGGACGCTCTACGTCCTCGGCGACGTGCCGCGCGACCTGGTCGACGCACCGCGTGAGGCAGCCACCCAGCCAGTGAGCCGCGACGCGGCGCTCGTGCTCGGACTGCGCCGCGCGCACGCCGACCTCCAGATCCGCCCGGTGGCGGACGTGGTCGGCGAGCTGCGCGGCAAGAAGTCCCCGGCCGAGCAGGCGCTCATTCGCAGGGCGGTGGAAGTGACCGCCGACGCGCAGCGCGAGGCGATGACGCTGATCGAGCCCGGGATGAACGAGTTCGAGGTGCAGGGGCTGATCGAGTACACCTTCCGCCGCAACGGCGCCGACCGCCCGTCGTTCTCGACGATCGTCGGCAGCGGCCCGAACTCCACCGTGCTGCACTACAACCGCGACGACCGCTTCATGCAGGCGGGCGACGTGGTGGTCATGGACATCGGGGCCTCGTACAAGGGCTACGCGGCGGACGTCACGCGCACGGTGCCGGTCAGCGGCACCTTCTCGCCCGAGCAGCGCGAGATCTACCAGATCGTGCGCGAGGCGCAGGCGGCGGCCGAGAAGGAGGCGAGGCTCGGCGTGCCCTGGCAGCGCGTGAGCGACGCCGCCGAGGCGACGATCGCCCGCGGCCTGGCGCGGCTCGGCCTGATCGAGTCCCCCGGCGCCACCTACGACTGCGCGGCCGGGCGCGGCGGCGAGGGCGGAACGCGGAGCTGCTCGCAGGTCTCGCTCTACTACATGCACGGCCTCGGCCACGGGATCGGCCTCGAGGTGCACGACCCGGATCAGTTCTACTTCACGCAGCTCATCCAGCCCGGGAGCGCGTTCACGATCGAGCCGGGGATCTACGTGCGCGCGAACCTCCTCGACATCCTCCCGAAGACCGAGCGCAACCAGGCGCTCGTCGCACGCATCCGCCCCGCGGTCGAGAAGTACCGCAACATCGGCATCCGCATCGAGGACGACTACCTCGCCACCGAGTCCGGCGTCGAGTGGATCTCCCGCGCCCCGCGCGAGATCGACGAGATCGAGGCGCTCATGAAGCAGCCGTACGCGGGGCCGGCGAAGCGGGACGCCAGACGGGTCGAGGCGTACAGACAGTAGGCGGATCGCGATTCGCGAATCGCTCTACTCTCACTTGCCTTTCGCCGCCGCCAGCAGCGAGTCGAGCGCGGCTCGGTCGTAGAGGCGGCCGTTGGCGACGACGGCGGCGATGCGGGTGGTGTTGCGGACCGCGGCGAGCGGGTCGGCGTCGAGCAGGACCAGGTCGGCGAGCTTGCCCGGCGCGACCGTGCCTAGCGAGTCCGTGGCGCCGAGGAACTGCGCCGGCGCGTAGGTGGCGGCGCGGAGCGCCTGGGCGGGAGTGAGGCCGGCCTCCACCAGCAGCGCCAGCTCGTCGTGCAGGCTGAAGCCGGGGAAGACGTAGGGGTTGAGCGCGTCGGTGCCGGCGAGAAGCGGAACGCCCGCGCGCTGCATCGCGCCCACCACGGCGAAGCTCGCGCGCAGCGTCACCCGGCGGCGCGCGTAGTCCTCCGGCGTCAGCATGCGGGTGCGGAAGTCGTTCTTCGGGTTCCACATCGCCCCGAACCGGCGTGGCAGGTAGGCGAGGCGCGGGTCGAGGGCGTACGTCGTGTCGTCCAGGCTCGCCACGTTCCGCAGCACGGTGAGCGTCGGCACCTGCCAGCTCCCGTTGCGGGCCAGCCGCTGGAGCAGCGCGCGGCACTTCGCCTCGTCGTACGCCGCCACCACCTCGTGCGCGCGCGTCCGGCCGAGGGCGACGACCGAGTCCCACGCCCGCGGCGACGCCACGGCGGCCTCCACCTCGCGCAGCCACTGCGCCTCCTGCGCCGAGCAGCCCGCGCCCATCCCGTAGAGGTGCTCCATCGTCCGCTGGCCGGCGTCCGACGCCTCGGCCACGGTCACGCGCTGCGGGACGTGGCCGGCGAAGGGGATCCCCCGCTTCCGCGCCTCGTCGGCGATGGCGAAGTAGACGTCGCGCCGCAGGCGGCTGTACACCTTGATGAAATCCGCGCCCGCCGCCCTCAGCGAGTCCACCACGCGGCGGCCCTCGTCAGGCGTGCGCGCGAGGACCGAGTTCGGCCAGACGGGCGGCGAGCCGTCCACCAGGTTGCCGGCGCCGACGACGCGCGGGCCGGCGTAGCGCCCCGCCCGCACCGCCGCGCGCGCGCTGTCGACCAGCGCGGTGGTGCCGAACATCTCGCGCACGCCCGTGACGCCGTTGGCGACGAAGAGCGGCATGAAGGCCTCGGCGATCCTGGGCCACACGGCGTGGACGTGCATGTCCCAGAGGCCGGGGATGAGGAACTTCCCGCCGCCGTCGAGCGTGCGCACGCCGGCCGGCACGGGCGTCCGCGACGGCGGGCCGACCGCCACGATTCGGTTGCCGGCGACGACCACCGTGCGACCCGACGCCAGCGTGCCGTGGTCGGCGTCGACGACGGTCACGTTCGTGATCGCGAGCGAGGGCGCGGCGGCAGCCGGCGGCGGCGCCGGGGCGCGGCACGCCGCGGCGAGGGCGAGGGCGAGGGCGGGAAGGGCACGGCGCATGGCGGGACAGTTCGCGGGAGGGACGGTTCGC
>DATFPD010000021.1:0-3748 GCA_035265005.1 Gemmatimonadaceae bacterium
CCACCGGGTCTTCGTCACCGGCAACACCGTGGTGGACGCGCTGCGCGCCACGCCGCACGACGGCGCGTTCGAGGACCCCCGGCTCGACGCCGCCCTCGAGGCCGCGCTCGACGGCGCGGACGGGCGCGGGGACGCGCGGACGCTGCTCGTCACCGCGCACCGCCGCGAGAACCACGGCCCGCGGCTCTACGCCATTTGCGGCGCACTCCGCACCCTCGTCAGGCGCTTCCGCGACGTGCGCGTGATCTTCCCGGTGCACCTGAACCCGAACGTGGACCGCGTCGTCCGCCAGGAGCTGGGCGACGTCGCGCGCGTGCATCTGGTGGAGCCGGTCTCGTACGGCGACCTGCTGCGCCTGATGGGCCGCTGCTACCTCATCCTCTCCGACTCCGGCGGGATCCAGGAGGAGGCGCCGTCGATGCACAAGCCGGTGCTCATCCTCCGCGAGGTCACCGAGCGCCCGGAGGTGGTGGAGTGCGGGGCGGGGAAGCTCGTCGGCACGAGCGAGGAGCGCATCGTGGCCGAGGTGACCCGGCTCCTGGTGGACGAGGACGAGTACGCGGCGATGAGCAGCGCCGGCAACCCGTTCGGGGACGGGCGGGCGGCGGAGCGGATCGTGGAGGCGCTGCTCAGGGAGCTGTAATCCCCGGTCCATCGACGGATGTGCGTCGTGCGCGCGAGCGGGCCACGTCTCGGCGCCGAGATCGGGATGACGGGACGGCGGCGCGTACGATTGCGTACGATGCCGGTCGTCCCGCCGTCGCGTCATCCCGTGGTCTCTCGGTCTGGTGGCTGGCACGGCCACGCGTCCCGTGCTATAACGAGAGAGTCCCTCAGCAGAGCCCCCGTTTTCCCGTGGCAGCACCCCTCCGCGTTCCCGACGTACCGCGCTCGCCCTCCGCGCCCGCGGCTCCCGCCGCCCCCGCGCTGCCGCCGCACGTGGCCGCGCTGCGCCGGCGCGGGGCCGCGGGCGGAATCATCTCGCAGCACCGCGCGCTGAAGCGCATCCGCGTCGAGCGGCGCGCGCGAGTGGAGGCGGCGGCGCTGGCGGCGGCGTTCGTGCTCGGGTGGCTGCTTCTGCTGCCGTGGGTCTCGCGCGGCTGGCGCTTCCTGTTCGCGCTCGGGGGCGAGGCGCTCGGCATCCCGGGCGGGGTGGCGGCGACGCACTACGGCGCCGGCCCGCTCCCCGACTTCGACCTGCCCACGCTAGCCGCCGTGGCGCCCCCGGCGCCGACGACGATGGTCTGGTGGGTCACGGCCGTCGTGACGGTGGTCGCGCTGGCCGCGTCGCTCTTCCTCCCCGAGCGCGCCACGCCGCTCGCGTACCTGCTGCGCGCGTCGGGCGCGCTCCAGGCGAGCGCGCTGATCTACATGGCGCTTCGGCCGCGCGGGCTGCCGTACGAGCTGCCGGCCTACGTGCAGACGCTGCTCTGGGGCGGGATCGGCGTGATCGCGCTGGTGCCGGTCGTGTACGGACTCACCTACTACATCTTCGACTTCGGGCTGCGGAAGAAGGCCGCGCTCACCGCGGCGACGATGCTGCACCTGAGCGTGTTCCTGCCGCTCCAGTGCCTGCTCCAGGCGTACGTGCTCCAGCGCCTGTCGCTGCTCTTCCTGCCGCTGCTCTTCGTGCTCTTCGGCATGCTGCTGGAAGTGATGATGCTGGTGGCGCTCTACGCCTGGGGGATGAGCTGGCTCGAGGTCGGCGAGCCGGAGTACGCCCCGCCGGGCGCGCCGCCGGTGCCGCCCGGGGTCCCGCGCCGCAGCACGCCAATGCTCCGCTGGGTCGTGCAGCGCTCGCGCCGCCGGCCGCCGTCGGCCGAGGTGGACTGATGGCGATGGTCCTGCACTTCCTCGCCCGGTTCGCCATCCTGCTGATGACGGTCGGCCTCGCCGCCGTCGTCGTCCTGGTGTGCGTGTACACGGTGCGGCACTACTGGTTCACCGTGAACCGGCTGTTCGCCTCCCAGCGCCACCCCTACCTCGACGTGCAGACCGCGGACTGGCCGACCGTGGCCGTGCTGATCCCGGCGCATAACGAGGAGGCGGTGATCGCCCACGCCATCGAGGCGCTGCTGGAGGCCGACTACCCGCACGACCGCATGGTCATCGTGCCGGTGGACGACCGCTCCACCGACCGCACCCGCGAGCTGGTCGCCGAGCTGGCGGCGCGCCACCCGGAGCGCATCCGCCCGTTCTACCGCGACTCGGGGAAGGCGGGGAAGGCGGCCGCGCTCAAGGACGCCACCGGGCAGGTGCCGGGCGAGATCCTGCTCGTCTTCGACGCCGACTACATCCCGGGGACGGGGCTCGTGAAGCAGCTCGTGGCCCCCTTCTTCGACCCCGAGGTGGGGGCGACGATGGGGCGCGTCGTCCCGGTCAACGTCGGCATCAACCTGCTCACCCGCCTCCTCGACCTCGAGCGCGCCGGCGGCTACCAGGTGGACCAGCAGGCGCGGATGAACATGCAGCTGGTGCCGCAGTTCGGCGGCACGGTGGGCGGCGTGCGGCGCCGGGCCCTGGAGAGCGTCGGCGGCTGGCGCGATGACACGCTGACCGAGGACACCGAGCTGACCTACCGGCTGCTCCTGGGCGGCTGGCAGACGGTCTACCAGAACCGCTCCGAGTGCTACGAGGAGGTGCCCGAGCTCTGGCGCGTCAGGCAGCGGCAGATCCAGCGGTGGGCGCGCGGGCACAACGGCGTGATGTGGCGTTATGCCGTGCCGCTCCTCCGCAACCGCGGCCGCGTCACCCGCGCCCAGCAGCTCGACGGGCTGCTGCTGCTCGGCGTCTTCGCCATGGCGCCGCTGCTGATCCTGGGATGGGCGCTCGCGCTCGGCCTGCTCTACGCCGGCGCCAGCCCGCTGCACGGCGTCGTCGCCATCCTCGCGCTCGCGGGCTACAGCACGCTCGGCAACTACGCCGCGTTCTTCCAGGTCGCCACCGCCGCCCGCCTCGACGGCACCCACGGCCGCATCCGCCTCCTCCCGTTCCTCAGCTTCGGCTTCCTCGTCAGCCTGCTCTCGGTCTCCCGCGCGATCCTCCCCCGCACCCTCTGGCCCTTCGGCCGCCGCGGCCTCGTCTGGCACAAGACGCAGCGCTTCCGGAACGGGAACGGAAATGGGAATGGGCACTAGATGACGCGTTGCGAGGTGCGAGGTGCGAGTTGCGAGAAGGGCCTCGGGAAGCCACTGCTTCCCGAGGTCGTTCTCGCAACTCGCACCTCGCACCTCGCAACGTCTTAGAGCGCGACGGGCGAGATGTACTTCGCGCTGCTCCTGCTACTCGCCGCGCTCCTCTTCGTCCTCCCGTTCCTCCCGGCGGTGCTGGAGCTGCGGCGCGGGACGGACGCGGTGCCGCTCAAGGTCGTGCGGGAGTACGACCGCGACATCCGGCACTTCGCGCGCGGCTTCCGAAGCTACGTCGTCGCGAAGCTCCCGGAGCTGGCCACCACGCCGCCGGGCGCCGGCGCGTCGACGGTGGGCGCGCTCCCCGACGGCACGCCGTTCGTCTTCCTCAACTCGCTGCGTGCGCCGATGCTGACGTACCGCGAGCGGCACGAGGGGACGGTGCGGAAGCTGGTGCTGGCGAACACGCCGCTCGACATCATCGGCGGGCTCACCTTCATGCTCGAGCTCTACGCCGGGCAGGACTTCCAGGGCGGGCCGGCGAACGTCTACCGCGGGCTGCTGGGGGAGAAGGACGTCTACCTGGGCCCGGGGAGCGTCGTCCTCCGGTGGCTGCACGC
>DATFPD010000022.1:0-4865 GCA_035265005.1 Gemmatimonadaceae bacterium
AAGGAGATCATTTACCAGGCGACGCCCGCCGAGCCGGTACGCCGGCCGGAGCCGGCGACGGCCGGCCCCTCGGCGCCCGGACCCGTCGTGCCGACGCTCCCGACGCTTCCCAACCTCACCGTCTCCGAGATCCCGAGCACCATTCCGCCGGCCGGGGAGGCGATCGACCAGGCCGCCATCGACGCGCTCAACCAGGGCTTCCGCCCCGGCGGCTCCCTCGTCGGCGCGGCCGGCGGCGGCGCGGGCGTGGCCGCCGTGGCCACGGACGGCGTGTACGACGCCCACATGGTGGACAAGGCGGTGGTCTCGGTCGGCGACAACCCGATCCCGCGCTACCCCGAGATGCTCCGCCAGGCCAGCATCGGCGGGACGGTGCTCGCCCAGTTCGTCGTGGACACGCTGGGGCGCGTGGACCTGCGGAGCATCCGCGTCCTCCGCTCCGACCACGAGCTCTTCTCAGACGCCGTGCGCCTGAACCTGCCGCGGATGCGCTTCCTCCCCGCACAGGTGGGCGACCGGAAGGTCCCGCAGCTGGTGCAGATGCCGTTCACGTTCGCGGTCACCGACCGGTAGCCGAGGCGCCCATGGCCATGACCGCCGCCGGCGGCGCCCCGGGCGCCCCCGCCGCCCAGCCTAACGTGACGCCAATGATCGACGTCATGCTCGTGCTCCTGATCATCTTCATGCTCGTCGTGCCGGCGGTGGAGGACGGCTTCCGCGCCGAGCCGCCGCGGGGCGAGCACCTCCGCGCGCATCCGGAGGACGAGCCCGACCACGTGCTCGGCATCGACACGCACGGGGAACTGTTCCTCGACCGCCGGCCGATCGCCCGCGACACGCTCGGCCGCCGGCTGGAGGCGCTCTACCGCGACCGCATGGTCGACCGCGTGCTCTACGTGAAGGCGCACCGCACCCTGGACTACGGGCTGGTGCGCGACGCCCTCGACGCGGCGGCGCGGAGCGGCGTGCGCGTCACGGCGATGATCACCGAGGAGCTGCCGCCGTCGACGCCGCCGGCCGGGAGGCGCCCGTGAGCGCCGGCGCGAGGGCGGGCGGCGAACCCGCGGGGCTGACGAACGACATCAACGTCACGCCGATGATCGACGTGCTGCTGGTGCTGCTGATCGTCTTCATGCTCGCCATACAGCAGCGCAAGGCGCTGGACGTCCAGCTCCCGGACCCGCCGTGCGCGGGGTGCACCGGGAGCAACACCGACCCGCAGATCGTGCTCGAGGTGCTGACCGGCGGCCGCTTCGCGCTCAACCGGGCCGAGGTACCCAGGGGCGCGCTCGCGGCGCGGCTGCGCGAGACCTACGCCGGCCGCCCGACGAAGGTCCTGTTCGTGAAGGGCGACTCGGCGGTGACGTACCAGGAGGTGATCTGGGCGATGGACGTGGCGCGCGGCGCCGGCGTAAAGGTCATTGGCGCCGTCCCCAAGAACGTCGGGAGGGCCGGGCGATGACCGAATACAAGATGCGCGACTACGTGCCGGGGGAGGAGGCGGCGCGCGAGCGGAACGGGCTGGCGTATCAGCTCGCGACGCAGGTGGTGCCGGTGTTCGCCATCCTGGCGGCGCTCGCGCTCGCGCTTCTGACCGTCTACGTCCCGCCGCGTTATACGATCGACGTGCAGTTGGTGAACTGCGGGCCCATCCCGGCGGTCATCGAGGCGGGGCCGTACGGAAGCTGGAGCACCATCGTTCTGCGCATTGACGGCGGCCGAAACTACTTCGTGAATGGCGAACGAGTTGCCGGCGACCAGTTGGGCGAACGCCTCGAGGCGATCTACAGCCAGCGCCCCGACAAGATTCTGTTCGTTCGAGCGGGTGGCGAGGCTGGGAGTTACCAGGAGTTTTACACCGCACTCGACGTCGCGCTCGGGGCTGGCGTGAGGGTGCTGGCGCTCGCGCCGGACATGTCGACTCCGGAGTGCATGAACCGGTTCGGGATACCCTGAAGCCGCCGGGCGGCGAGACGCAGGTCCCCATGTCGGGTTGCGCGCCCTCGGTGCGAGGGGCAAAGTAGGCGACCCGCACACACCAGGGGACCAGCCATGAGACGCCGCCCAGTTCTGGCCTCACTCCTCGCCGCGCACGCCGCCGCCACACTTGGCGCCGCGCCGGCCGCCGCCCGTGCTCAGCCCACCGCGCCACTCGACTCCGCGACGCTATCGATGTTCCGATGGCGGAGCATCGGCCCCGCGAACATGGGCGGCCGCATCACCGACGTCGAGGGCGTTGCCGGCAGCAAGACGTTCTACGTGGCCGCCGCCGCCGGCGGGATCTGGAAGACGGTCAACAACGGGACGTTCTTCTTCCCCGTCTTCCAGCGCGAGCGCGTGATCTCGATGGGCGACATCGCCGTCGCGCCGTCGAACCCCGACATCATCTACGCGGGCACCGGCGAGGAGGACTCGCGCAACTCGATCTCACCCGGCGGCGGCGTCTACAAGAGCGCCGACGGCGGGCGCAGCTGGCGCGTCGTCGGGCTCGCGGAGACCCAGCACGTCGGCCGCATCGTGGTCGACCCGCAGGACCCTGACGTGGCGTACGTCGCCGCGCTCGGCCACGCCTGGGGGCCGAACCGGGAGCGCGGGCTGTACAAGACGACCGACGGCGGCGGGACGTGGCAGCTCGTGAAGTTCGTCAGCGACCGCGCCGGCTTCGTCGACCTCGTCATGGACCCGAGCGACCGCAACACGCTCTACGCGGCGAGCTGGGAGCGCGAGCGCGGGCCGTACTACCTCAGGAGCGGCGGTCCGGGGAGCGGCATCTGGAAGACGACCGACGCCGGGCGGACGTGGACGCAGCTCAGGGGCAACGGCCTCCCGACCACGACGTTCGGGCGGGTGGGGCTCGCGGTGGCGCCGAGCAACCCGCGGGTGGTCTACGCGCTCATCGAGGCGGACTCGAATCCGAACCCGGAGTCGCTCGTCTCGCGCAACGGCAACCGCGCCGTGCGAGGCGAGCGCGCCGACACCGCCCGGCGGCAGCGGCTCCAGAGCGGGCTCTTCCGCTCGGCGGATGGCGGGCAGACGTGGGAGCGGATGAACCGCGACAACAACCGCCCGTTCTACTACTCGCAGATCCGCGTCGACCCGCGGGACGAGAACCGCGTGTACTGGCTCGCCACGCAGTTCCGCTTCTCGGACGACGCCGGCCGGACGTGGCGCAGCGGCGCGCTGGGGGTGCACGGCGACCACCACGCGCTGTGGATCGACCCTAACGACCCCGAGCACTTCATCGTCGGCAGCGACGGCGGCGTGTCCCTTACCTGGGACCGCGGCGGGAGCTACGACTTCCTGAGCACAATGGCGCTGGGCCAGTTCTACACGGTGAGCTACGACACGCAGCGCCCCTACCGCGTCTGTGGCGGGCTCCAGGACAACGGGAGCTGGTGCGGCCCGAGCCGCCTCGCCGAGGGGGCCATCACCAACGCCGACTGGTTCCGCGTCGGCGGCGGCGACGGATTCTACACCGCGCAGGACCCTGACGACCCGAGCGTCATCTACAGCGAGTCGCAGGGCGGCATCATCTCGCGGCTCGACCTCTCGACCGGGCGGCGGACGCCGATCCGCTCGGGCGGCTGGCGCACGGGGCGGCAGCAGTTCGAGGACTCGCTGGTGGTCGCGCGGGGCGACACGACGCAGTCCGAAACGCCGGCGCTCACCAGGCGGCTCGCCGAGATCCGCGCTCGCGCCTCCGCAGACTCCGCACAGCGCGACATGCGCTTCAACTGGAACACGCCGTTCTTCCTCTCGGAGCACAACGCCCGGACGGTGTACGCCGGCGGGAACCGGCTGCTCAAGTCCACCGACCGCGGCGACCACTTCTTCCCGATCTCGCCCGACCTGTCGACGCGCGACACGACGAAGATCCGCGTCAGCACGACCACGACCGGCGGCATCACGCGCGACGCCACCGGTGCCGAGACGTACGGCACGATCACGACCGTCGCCGAGTCGCCGATCCGGCCGGGGATCCTCTGGGTCGGCACCGACGACGGCAACCTCTGGCTCTCCACCACCGACGGCGGGACGTGGACGAGCCTCACCGGGCGGCTGCCGGGCGCGCCGCCGAGGACGTACGTGAGCCGCGTCGAGCCCTCCCGCTACGACACGGCCGCCGTCTACGTGGCGCTCGACGGGCACCGCACGAACGACTTCACGCCGTACGTGTACGTCTCCACCGATATGGGGAAGAGCTTCCGCTCGATCGCGAGCAATCTCCCAGTCGGCGGCGCCGACTTCGTGCACGTCGTGCGCGAGGACCCGTACAACCCCAACCTGCTGTACGCGGGGACCGACGTGGGTGCGTACGTGTCGCTCGACCGCGGCGCGAGCTGGCAGCGGTTCATGACCGGGCTGCCGACGGTCCCGGTGCACGACCTCAAGGTCCACCCGCGCGACCGCGAGCTGATCGCGGCCACCCACGGGCGCTCGATCTGGATCGTGGACGTCGCGGCGCTCGAGGAGATGGTGGACAGCGTGATGCGGAAGCCGGCGCACCTGTTCGCCGTGCGGCCGGCGTACGACGCCGTGCCGACGCCGCCCACGGCCGCGGCGACCGGGCAGCGCTTCTTCCGCGCCGAGCCCGTGCCGAGCGGCGTGCCGATCTACTACCGGCTCGCCTCGGGGGAGCGGCGCGACTCCGCCGTCGTCGTGGTCACCAACGTCGCGGGCGACACCGTGCGCGTCATGCGCGCGCCGGGTGGCACCGGGCTGCACCGCGTGTACTGGGACCTGCGCGCCCGGCCGCGACCGCTCGGGCCGGCGGCGCTGCGCGACAGCACGATCGCCGCGCGGCGCCGCGCGGCGCAGCTCGACTCGCTGCGCGCGGTACGCCGCGACAGCGCGCGCGCTCGTCA
>DATFPD010000023.1:0-7834 GCA_035265005.1 Gemmatimonadaceae bacterium
TCAAAGCCGGAGAGCGTTAAGCTTCGAGCGTGCCCCCCGCCTCCCCGTCCGCCCCGTCGGCAGGCAGCGGCAGCCACTGCGCCGCCTGCGCCACCCCGCTCCCCGAGGGAGCGCAGTTCTGCTACAAGTGCGGCGCCGCCACCCCGGTCGAGATCACCCACTCGGGTGAGACCGTCGGCCCCGGCGCCGCGCCCCCCTCGCCGGCCGAGGACGCCGCCCACCGCCGCCGCCTGCAGGCGGCCCTCGGCTCCACCATCGAGCTGCGCGACCTGCTCGGCCGCGGCGGGTTCGCCGAGGTCTACGTCGGCTTCGACAAGCGGCTGAAGCGCGAGCTGGCGGTCAAGACGCTGCGGCCGGACCTCGTCGTCTCCGACACCCTCCTCCAGCGCTTCCAGCGCGAGGCCGAGGCGGTGGCGAAGCTGCGCCACCCGAACGTCATCCCCATCTACACCGTAGGCGAGGGCGAGGGCGTCGCGTACTTCGTCATGCCCCGCATCGAGGGGGAGAGCCTGGCCGCGGTGCTGGAGCGCGGCGGCAAGCTCCCGGTCGACGAGGCGGCGCGCATCCTCCGCGAGGCCGCCGGCGCGCTCGGCGCCGCGCACCGCCACGGGATCGTCCACCGCGACGTCAAGCCCGAGAACATCATGCTCGAGGGGCCGGACCGCCGGACCCTCGTCATGGACTTCGGCATCGCCAAGACCGCCGAGCCTAACGCGGAGCGCGGGCTCACCGGCACCGGGACGCTGGTCGGGACGCCGCAGTACATGAGCCCCGAGCAGGCCACCGGCGAGCGCGACCTCGACCACCGCTCCGACCAGTACTCGCTGGCGATGGTCGGCTTCCGCATGCTCACCGGGAAGCCCGCCTTCGACGCCGACTCGATCCAGACGCTGATCTTCAAGCTGGTCACGCAGCCGGCGGCGCGCGCGAGCGAGGTCGAGCCCTCGGTGCCCGAGCCGCTCGCCGACGTCCTGGCCCGCGCGCTCGCCAAGCGTCCCGACGACCGCTTCCCCTCCATGGAGGCATTCGCGGCGGCCGTCGCGGCGGCCACCGCCCCCGCGGCGCCGACGCTCGCCATCTTGGGGCCGCAGCCCCGCCGCGAGGAGCCCCTCGCCCAGCGCGTCGTGCAGCTCCGGGCCGCGCTCCCGTCGTGGCGCTCGCCGATCGTGCTCGCCGCCCCGGCCGCGCTCGTCGTCCTCGTCATGCTGCTCTGGCGGGACCCGCCGAGGCCGGCGATCGAGCTGGCGGCCAACCGCTCGGAGGCGCTCTTCGCCGCGCGCTCGTTCCTGGCGGCGCGCGGAGTTCCGAACGCCGGCAAGGTCGCGCAGACGTTCGAGACCGACGCGTCCTCGTACGGCTTCCTCCAGCGGACGCTGGGGCTCGAGACGGCGGAGCGGCGCGCGCGGACCGAGCTCCCCGTGTGGGCGTGGCACGTCGCGCTGCGCGACCCGGCGCGCGACCAGCGGTGGGTGGTGCACGTCGGGCCGGACAACCGGATCACGACGTTCGTCGCCCCGCCGGCCGACAGCACGCGGGCCGACTCCCTCGACTCCCCCGCCGCGCGCGCGCTCGCGCTCCGCGAGCTCGCCGCGCTCGGCTGGTCGCCGGAGAGCCTGTCGCTGATCTCGGACTCGACCGTGCGCCACGGCGCGCGCACCGACCACGTCCTCCGCTGGCGGCGCGCGGGCGTCGCGCTGCCGTGGCGCGGAGCCGACACCGCCACCGCGCAGCTCGTCACCACGGTGGCCGGGAGCCGCCTGACGAGCTACCGCCAGCGCCTCGACGTGCCCGCGTCGTACACGCGCGAGTTCGCGAGCGGCTCCACGGGCGTGGTCACCCGCCTGGTCGCCCTGCTGATCCTCGCCCTCGCGCTCTACGCCATCGCTCTGGCCATCGGCCGCCAGCGGAGCGACACGCTCCAGTGGTCGATGGCCCAGCGCACCACGCTGGCGCTCACGCTCGTCCTGGCGCCGCAGCTGGTGCTGGTCCTGGTGCGGACGCTCTCGCGCGGCGGCGCTGGCGAGAGCACGGCCGTCCGCGACGGCGCCGTGTTTGGCGAGATGCTCGGCAACGGCATCGCCCTCGCGCTCGGGATGGGCTGCTTCATGATGGCGCTGGCCGTCGCCGAGTCGCTCACGCACCAGCATCGCCCGCAGACGTATGCGGGTCTCCGCGAGCTGTCGCGGGGCCGGCCGTTCGTGCCCGAAGTCGTGACGGCGGCCGCCTGGGGGATTCCGGCGGGCGTCATCTTCGCCACCCTGCCCCTGCTCGGCCAGTGGGCCGAGGCGCGCCTCGGCTGGGACGTCTACGAGACGGGCGTCAGCAGCGTCTTCGACTACTCGTTCCCGGTCATCCGGCTCCTGATGATGTGGGCGCTCGGCGCGGCCGCGGGCACTGTCCTGCTCTATCTCGTCGCGCTGCCGCGGCAGTGGCGACTGCCGCTCGCCGCCGCGGTGGCGCTCCCCGGGCTCCTGGCGCTGGGAGCGGTGGGAGAGAACAGGGCCTCGATCCTCACTGCGCTGGCGCTCGGTGCCGGCTTCGCGCTCGTTGCCTGGACGGGATGGCGCCAGGGCGTCCTGGCCGCGGCCGTCGCCCTCGCCGTCGGTTTCATGCTCCCGGTGGCGATCCACCTGCTGCGCTCCGGCAGCGGCGAGTTCGTGTCGTCGGGAGTGATCGGTCTCGCGCTCGCCGCCGCCCCGGCAGTGCTGGCGATTGTGGCGTACCGGAAGCTGGCGAGATAGGGCGGATTCGCGGTTCGCGGATCGCGGATCGCGGATCGCGAACCGCGAATCGCGAATCGCGTATCCGCCTACGCTTCCGCCACCGCCGCTTTCTGTGGCTCGTCGTCTTCCTGCTCGCGCGTCCAGAGCGCCCATGCGAGCAGCAGCGCGCCCATCGTGATGCCGACGTCGGCGACGTTGAAGGTCCACCAGCGGTAGGCGCCGACGCCGACGTCGATGAAGTCCACCACGCCCTGCGGCGAGCGCACGCGGTCGATCAGGTTGCCGATCGCGCCGCCGAAGATGAGCGCAAGCGCCATCGTCTGCCGCACCTCGTGCGGCCGCGTCTCACGGTAGAGCCGCGCCAGGAGCAGCATGATCCCGAGCGTGATGGCGACGAGCGCCCAGCGCGACAGCGGCCCGAAGGGCGAGATCCCGAACGCCGCCCCCGGGTTGTACGCCAGCGAGAAGCGCACCACGTCCCCCACGACGTCGTACGGCGCGTAGGTCGCTGACAGATGCTCCTCCGCCAGCTGCTTCGTGCCGCAGTCGGTGAAGAACAGGATCGAGAGGATCGGCCAGAAGAGGCGGGACTTCGGAGTGGGTTTCGGCATGCGTGCGAGAATTCGTGTTGCGAAGCCTTCTTACTCTTCCTTCTCCAGCTTCAGCGCCGCCGAGTTGATGCAGTAGCGCAGCCCCGTCGGCGCCGGGCCGTCGTCGAACACGTGCCCGAGGTGCGCGTCGCACTTGCTGCACAGCACCTCGGTGCGCCGCATGAAGAAGCTCTGGTCCGTCTCGGTGCTCACCGCCTCGGTGGCGGCGGGCTCGGTGAAGCTCGGCCAGCCGGTGCCGGAGTCGAACTTGGTGTCCGAGCGAAACAGCTCGTTCCCGCAGCACACGCAGCGATAGACGCCCTGGTCCTTCGAGCTCCAGTACTTCCCCGTGAAGGCGCGCTCGGTCCCCTTCTTCCGGGTGACCTGGAACTCCTCCGGGCTCAACTGCTGACGCCACTCGGCATCAGTCTTGGACACTTTGTCTGACACGGTTCGTTGCTCCTGAAGGCGAATCCCGGGTCCGGAATCCGCGAAGATTTTCGCAAGCTTACTGCCACAGTCCGTTCATGGCCGCCACGGCCATCAGCGACGCGCCGACAGTCGCCGCGAGGGCGATGTTGCCCGCCAGTCGTACCCCCGGGCCCGGCGCCAGGCTCCACGGCGTCGGGGAGAGCGCGTCTCCGGCCACGACGCGCGGGACCAGCAGCGCGCCGAGCCCGGCGCCGGTGAGGAAGCCGCCCAGGTGCGCCGCGTTGTCGATGAAGGCGTAGCCGATCACGCCGATGATCACCACCCCGGCGAGATCGAACATCACGGTGCGGAGGAACCCCGGCGGCAGGAACGGCCGCCGCCGCCACGCCAGCACCGCCAGAAATCCGACGAAGCCCATCAGCCCGCCCGACGCCCCGACCGACGCGTTCGACGTCAGCAGGGTGCTCGTCACGGAGCCGCCGAGCGCCGAGACGATGAAGACGAGCGGCACGTACGGCCGGCCCGCGTGCACCTCGGTCATGCGCCCGAAGGCGATCAGCGCGCCGAAGTTCATCATGAAGTGCAGGGGGTCGTGGTGCAGCATCGGGCCGGTGAGCAACCGCCAGGGCTGCCCGAGCCGCACCATGCTCTTGATCAGCCCGGCCGCGTCCATCGAGTGGTCCAGCCCACTGATGTACTGGATCGCGAAGACGGCGATGAGACACCACGAGATCCACTTCGTCGTGTCGTACCTCTGTCGGGAGAGCCAGATGCCGTGCCGGTGGTCCGTCCCCTTGTCGGCCATCCGCTCCGCCGTCAGCCGGCGCGCCGATGCGAGCCCCACCGCGCTCCACGTCGCCGCGATGCCGGCGATGCCGGTGAGGAGGAACGGCCACGAGTCCGGGCGCCCCCAGTGGCCGCGCCACCCCAGATAGAGCATCCCCGCGGCGAAGAGCGCCAGCGTGATGCTCAGCTTCCGCTTCGCCGACGCGGTGATGCGCCGCTTCATTGCCTCGTAGAGGAAGGGCACCTCTTCCGGCATCGAGAGGTTCGGGCTGTCCGGCGTCCACACCGCGAGCAGCTGGGCGTCCCCGGCCGCGAACGCGACCAGCTCCTCGCGCGTGCAGCCGTGCCCGCCCTGCTGGTCCACGTAGCCGTACTCCGCCCCGCCCGCCGGCTTCTCGGCGAGCTGCGCGGAGTCCTCCCACGGCGGACGCGGACGAGTCACTTCGGGCGCTAATGGCGTGGACATTGGACTGACGATAACTCCTGTTGCACCAGAACGGCTTCTGCTTCCAGGCCGGGACGCGCTTTGAAAATCGACCACAGAGGCACAGAGACACAGAGGAAGGGCACACGGGAGAGGAGCCCCCGGCCGGTCGGATCTGCTGAAGAACGATTGAACCGCAGAGGACGCGGAGGACGCAGAGGGAGCGCGCCGAGTCCGGGATGCCGAGTCAAAGGATACCTGCCTGCTCTTTGTAGTGGCGCTCCCTCTGTGCCCTCGGTGTCCTCGGTGGTTCAATTCGACAAAGCATCCTGGTAGGGGGCTCCTCTACGGCGTGCCCCTCCTCTGCGTCTCTGTGCCTCTGTGGTCGATTTCTTCAAAGCGTCTCGGCAACGGAATCACACCCAGGACGGCAGCGGCTCGCGCGCCTGGCGCCACGCGGCCGGAATGCCATCAACGCCAACGTACGATGCGACGATCCCGCCCGCGATCGCGCAGGTGGTGTCCCGGTCCCCCAGGCCGCTCACCGTCTGCCACATGGCCTCCTCGAAGTCGCCCAGGTGGCGGGCGGCGCACCAGAGGGCGAAGGGGACCGTGTCCTGCGCCGAGACGCGCGCCCCGCTGCCGAGCGTGCGCGCGGCTTCCACAGGGCTGGCGTCGAAGCCGAGCGCCAGCGCCTCGCCGAGCGTCGCGCGCACCTCGCTCTCGGGCACGAGCGGGAGGACGCGCTCGATCAGCTCCGCCGCGGCCGGCGGCGCCTCGTCCCGGTTCCGAGCCCGCGCCGCGAGCGCCGCCGCCGCGGCCACCGCTGCCGCGCCCGCCACCGCCTCGGGGTGCGCGTGCGTGGTGACCGCGGAGCTCGCGCCTTCGCGGGCGGCGGCCGCCGGATCGTCCGCGAAGTAGGCGCCGACCGGAGCGACGCGCATCGCCGCGCCGTTGCCGAAGGAGCCCGCGCCGCCGAACAGGCTGCCGGCGGCGTCGCGCCAGGGCTCGCCGTCGCGGACGCGGGCGAGCAGCGCGTGCATCGCCGGCCCGTAGCCGCGGTCGGCCTCGTAGCGCTCGGCGAAGTGCGCGGCGAGCGCGTCCTGGTCGATCCGGCCGTGCCGCGCCAGCACGTGCACGATCGAGAGCGCCATCATCGTGTCGTCGGTGAAGCGCCAGGGCGCGCGCGGCACGCTGCGCTCGGCGATCAGCCGCTCGACCAGCTCCGGGTGGACGAAGAAGCGCTCGCCGAAGGCGTCGCCGACCGAGAGCCCCTCCAGCGACGCCCGCGCGCGGGCGAGCGGGTCGGCCACTCGTCAGTCGCTCCGCGCGCGCCACGCCGACGACACGAGCACCGCGTCGCCGCCGCCGGCGCGCTCCACGGTGACCTCGCTCTCGACGGGCAGCCGCTTGAGCAGCTCGCTCTGGAGGAAGCTGTGCACGTGCCGGTCGCCCCCCTCGCCCTTGCGGCAGGTGCACTCCATGGTCGTGACGCTGGCCGTGCCGCGCTCGCCGTTCACCACGATCGCGAGCGGCGCCGGCATCGCCGCCAGCTGCTCGGCCGCGCGCGGGGAGACCTCGAGCTTGCCGTCGCGGGGCGTCTTCGGGGAGACCCGGGTTCGATAGAGGAGCATTGGGAAAAAGAACGAGGGGTTCATCGTGGCCCCCACGATGAACCCCTCATTTTACAGACCGATCGGCAAGGTGCGTCGGTCGGCGTAAAGCTCTGGAGCCTTAGCGGCTCCCGGCGATCCTTGCCGAAGTGTGGTCAGTAGACAATGGATCACCTCCTCAAGTTTCGGGTTGGACAGTGGGCGGAACACCTCACAACAGCGTTTCGCGTCGTGCTCTGAATAACCCTAACACCCTCGAATGGTTCCCGAAAGTGGGCGTGTCGGTGTTCGAAATTGGAAACCATTATTCCCACTCCTGGGACCAAGATCGGGCAAGGGGACGCCACACTGCCGGCGATCGCGCCGCCAGACCTCTCGGCCGCGGCAGCGGCATCCCAGCCGTACGCTCGACTGACCCCCAGACTTCCGCTTCACACTTCCAAACGCCGGCTATCCGCTACTGGCCGCCGCCACCTCGCGTGCGCGGTGCGCGCTGGCGGACGCCCCCCACCCGCGATGGTGCCCATGCGACTGAGCCGTCTTCCACTGTACGCGCTGCGAGCTTCCGTGTGCGCGAGCGCGGTCCTTCCTGCGGCGCTGAGCGCCCAGAACGGCGCCGGCAAGCCGGCAGTGCGGGCGCTGACCAAGCCCGACGTCGAGTTCGAGGAGTCGTTCACCCAGATCAACGGGATCCGCGAGCTCGGGGACGGGCGGGTGATCGTCAGCGACTCGCGCGAGAAGGTCGTTCGCCTCGTCGACTTCGGGTCCGGCGAGATGACGCAGATCGGGCGCGAGGGGAGCGGCCCGAACGAGTTCGCGATGCCGATGGCACTGCTCGCGGTCCCCGGCGACACGACGCTCATCTACGACCCGCTGAATCAGCGATTCCTGATCGTGGACCCGAAGGGGAAGCCGGCGGGCACCTTCTCGCTGGTGCAGGACGCCGTGGGCCGGCCGGGCGGCGGCACCTTCCGGGGGATCGGTGGCCGCCCGAAGGGCGTGGACCGCCAGGGGCGGCTCTACTTCCTCGCGTCCAACCTCATCATCGGCCCGGACGGGCAGCCGTCGCGCGCCGACTCGGCGCCCGTCACCCGCTACGATCGGGCCCGGAAGAAGACGGACACCGTCGCGTTCATCCAGATGGCGCAGATGAACGTCACGTTCCCGGGCGGGCGGCCGCGCCCGTCGGAGAACGCGCCCACGCGGATCACCGTGGCCGCGACCACGAGTCCCTTCCAGACGCAGGACGACTGGGTGGTGGCGCCG
>DATFPD010000024.1:0-3694 GCA_035265005.1 Gemmatimonadaceae bacterium
CCTCCTTCGGGACGACGCGCTTCTCGGCCACCACTTCCTCGGCCATGAGCGGCACGCGGATCTCGTCCTCTCCGATGTCCGCGCCGCGCGCGCTGTCGGCCGACAGCGGCCGGCGCTCGACGGTCACTTCCTCGCGCGTCACGGGCACGGTCTCGCGTACGTGCTCGGTCTCCACCGTCTTGCGGAGCCCCACCTCACCCGCCTGCACCTGCCGCTTGCCGATCGAGAGCTCCTCCTCGGACAGGATCAGGCGCGCCTCGCGCGCGGCCGCTCCCCCACGGTCCGCGTAGAACCGGCCCTGGTCGTAGAGGTCGCGGTCCGCCGTTTTGCCGGCGTACACGCCGCGCACCCGCGACTCGTAGTCGTTCGTGATCGCGCTCACGTCGCCGGTGTAGTCGGGCAGCGCCTTGATCTGCTCCTTCGTCATCCCCGAGATCCACACGATGTCGCGCTGCCGGTCGACCGTCGCCGCCCCGATCGGCAGGACGACGTGGCGTGGGTTGAAGATCCCGCCAAGGTCGATGTCGAGGTAGCGCAGCCGACCGTCGGCCGCGGCTATGATGTCGTCCACCTTGCCCACTTTCTCGTCGTCGTCACGCGTCCGAACCTCGAACCCGCGCACGTCGGCCATGCCTTCCGGGAAGCGCGCGTTCTGGTATTGGGAGAGTGCTGAGTAAGCCATCTGAACCTCCGGTGCTGCGTTGCCTTGATGCTCATCCACGGTCGCTGACCGAAAGCCATCGGCCGTGGTCTGGTGAGACGTGCGCCGCCCGATCCCTGGACGGCGCGGCCTCTCGGTCAGGACCGGAGAATACGTGCAAATATGGGTCCGCCGTTCTACGCTCGCGCCCGCTAGACTCTGCCGTGGCGCTCCGGCTCCGCCGGGAAGCCTAACGCGACTAGCCGGCGGGAGATGGCCGAACGCCGGGCAGCGCCAAAGCTTGCGTCACTTCCGCGGCCGCTCGGACACCAGCGGCTGGCTCGGGTGGCTCCGGGTGAGGATCACGAGCGCGTCGAAGCCGTAGATCACCTGCGTGGTGCGCGCCGGGAGCTGGCCCAGGCGGCCGTCCGAGAGCAACGGCCGGAGCCGCCGGAGGTCGAACACCGTCCACTGCGCGGCGTCCGCCGAGTCGTAGAATGGCTTCGCCCACGCCTGCTCCGCGTACTCGCCGGGCGCGGGGGAGTAGCCGAAGGTGCGGGGGTCGAACTGCGCGTGCCGGCTCTCCCGCCCGCCGATCACCATGACGCCGAACGCCGACGCCCCCTCGGCCTCCGCCAGCTCGGCGGCCAGCGAGCCGATGTCGTAGCTGTTCGCGAAGGTGCGGCCGCGGATCATGTGGCTCGCGCCGAACTTGAGCATCACGCGCGGAGCCTCGCGCGCCTCGCGCGCCTCGGCGGCGCGCGAGGCGCGCGAGGCTGCCCGCGCAGCCTGGTATTTGCGCATGAACTGGCGCTTGAGATACGAGGAGCGCGCGACGTTGGACTCGTAGCCGTGCCCCTCCACCCAGAGGCGGTTGATGCGCAGCGTCTCGTCGACGTTGTCGAGAATGCGCTCGGCCTCCGACCCGGATGCCGGCGCGTAGGCGCGGCGCAGCTCGGTCACCAAGGGAGCGGAGCCCGCGAACGCGAACACGGTCGCCGGGTTTCCAGCCGCGAGCGCGGCATCGAGCATCGAGTCGCCCACGGCGATCGCCCGGTCCGCCGCCGCCCGCGCCGAGGCGTTAGGCGCGATGGTGCGGAGCCGGCGGAGCGCGTAGCGGTCCGCCATGACGTCGTAGTCCAGCCCCCACAGCACGTCGGGGCGACGGCCGGCCGCCGCCACGGCTCCGGCCAGCAGGTGCGCCTCCTCGCGGAGGTTGTAGAAGGGCACGCCCGGGTAGTACTCGGTCACGAAGCCGGTGATGGCGCCCGCCGGGTCGGCGCCGAGCGCCCGCCGGTTGAGCTCCGCGGCCACCGCGTCGCCGGTCTCGATGGCGAGGTGCCGGTACCCCGCCGGCCCGAGCGCACGGAAGAGCGCCCCCACGAGCCGGGGGTTCTCGGCCACCCCGTGCTCCTCGCCCACGAGGAAGAACCGCGCCTGGCGCCCCGCGTCCACGAGCATCGCCCCGCCCGCCCCGCCGATGCGCCCCGCCGAATCGACGGAGAGCGTGGCGCGATGTTGTGCGAGTGCGGCGCGAAGCGCAGAGTCGCCAGCAGGCGCCGGCTGAGGCTGGGCGCTCGCCGTGAGCGTGGAGGCCACGGTGAGGAGTACGACCACTACCGTCAGTCTCGAGACTATCATCGTCGGGGTCGCGTCAGAGGTCGGGCGCACCAAGCCTGGCGGACGACTGGCTCCCGCCACGTCATGCTGACCCCCCACGCGCGTGCCGTGTCACAGGGTTGGGCGTAAGGCTAGGTCACCATGGTGTCATCCCGCAGGAGCACCGCCGCAGGCGGTGCGAGTGTCGGGATCTACTCTCCCCGCGCCGGGGCCGGCCACGCGGAAGGGACGATAGATCCCGACACTCGCGCCTGCGGCGCTCCTGCGGGATGACACTCCCGCGAACCAGCACCGCCGAGAGCCGAGAGCCGAGAGCCGCTACTCCTGGCGCATCGACACCATCGGATCCACCGCCGACGCCCGGCGCGCCGGGACGTAGCTGGCGAGCAGTACGACCGCCAGGAGCGCGAGCGGGATGCCGACGAAGCCGACCGGATCGACGGCGCTCACCGACGACGCGACCACGGCGCGCAGCACCCCAGTCAGGCCGAAGGCGCCCACGAGCCCGATCGCCACGCCCGTGGCCCCGACCGCGAGCCCCTGCCTGACGACGAGCCGTCGCACGTCCGCGGCGCGGGCGCCGAGCGCCATGCGCACCCCGATCTCGTGCCGGCGCTGGCCGACGAAGTAGGCCAGAATGCCGTAGAGCCCCACCGAGGCGAGGACGAGCGCGATCGTCGCGAAGGTGCCGAACGCCTTCCCGAAGAAGACCGTCAGCCAGTCGCGCGACGCGCGCTGCTCGATGAACGTCTGCACGCCGAACACCGAGGTGGCGCGGTCGATCGACTGCACGACGTCGTGGGCCACGCCCGCCACCTGGTGCGGGTCCCCCTGCGTCCGCACGACGAGCCCCAACTCCACCGGCGCGCCGGCGCCGTACGGCAGGTAGAGCTGCGCCTTCGGCTTCTGGTCCCCGTGCCGCTCCGCCACGTCGGCGGCGACGCCCACGACCGTGATCCAGGGGGCCGTGCTGTCGCCTGCGACGCGGAACCGGGCGCCCACCGGCTCCTGGCCGGGCAATTCGTGCTCGACGAAGGACCGGCTCACGACCGCGACCGACGCGCCGGCGGCGACCTCCTGCTCGGTGAGCTCGCGCCCCTGCTGCAGCGGGATGCGCATGGTGCGGAAGAAGCCCGCCCCGACGTCGCGCACGTTGACGCGGTGCGGCCCGCCCGGCGCGTCGGGCGTGGAGCGCGGCGTGGTGACCTCGACGAGGGGCGCGTCGGCGAGCGGGAACTGGCTGACCGCAGCCGCGCCGACCACGCCCGGCACGCCCCGCAGCCGCTCGAGCGCCTGCGCCGCGTAGCGCGAGCGCTCCTGGGCGGTGCCGTAGTGCTCGCCCCGCAGGCTCACGCGCATCGTCAGGAGGTGCGCGATGTCCAGCCGCGGGTCGGCAGTGCGCAGGGCGGCGACGCTGCGGACCATGAGCGACGC
>DATFPD010000025.1:0-9391 GCA_035265005.1 Gemmatimonadaceae bacterium
CCGCTTCCTGGGGATGGACGTGGGGCTGGAGCGCGAGCGCTCGATGAACGCGGCGATCAACGTGCAGCCGACGCTGGCGGTGTGGATGCGGCCGCGGCTGGACCTGAACGCGACGTACACGATGGTGCGCGACCCGAACACGCGCTCGCTCCTCCGCACCGGGGACTCGACCGGCGCCTTCCGCCTGCCGCGGCGGCTCGGCAACTCGCAGACGGTGACCGCCGGGACGGCGATCGACGTCTCGCGCGCCATCGTCGCCTACACCGGGGACTCCAGCTGGATGCGGCGCCTGACGCGGACCTTCCAGCCGTTCGACCTCACCTGGACCCGCAACCTGAACTCGAGCTTCGACGGCGCGCCCTTCACCCCCGGGCTCGACTACCAGCTCGCGCTCGGCGGGATCGACGACTTCCGCCGCGTGGGCGGGCGCCTCGCGAGCTCGGCCAGCCTCCGCACCGACCGGACGCTGAGCGGCGGGCTGTCGCTCCCCTTCGGCGTGGCGCTCGCCTCGCGCTTCCAGCGGACGCTCGACCGCGGCTTCCAGCGCCTGCCGGACAACACGCACCAGCCCACCGAGGGTCGAAGCACGAGCCTGCCGAACCTGAGCCTGCGCTGGAACCTCATCCCGCCGCGTCTCCTCCAGCCGGTGGTGGCGAGCGTGGGCACGCAGCTCGGCTACAACAGCTCGCGCTCGAGCACGCGGCAGGCCGGGGTGGCCGGCGGGCCGGACCAGGAGCGCGAGGACCGCACGCGCAGCCTGCCGGTGACGGCGTCCGTGACGTGGGCCTTCGCCGGAAACCTGTCGACCGCCGCCGGCTTCAAGCGCAGCACGAGCGAGGGGCGCCAGCCGGGCACCATCAACACCGGCAGCTCCGAGGAGTACTCGCTCGACATGGCGCGCCCGTTCGCGCTGCCGAAGGAGTGGAACCTGAGCGACCAGCTGAACGCGCGCGTCAGCTACTCGCGCTCGCGCACGGAGAACTTCGTGCGCGGGTCCGCGAGCGGCACCAGCACCCAGTCCACGCTCGCCAACTACGGCCGGCGTTCCCTCAACTTCAACGCCGACACCCAGATGTCCGAGAACCTCACCGCGAGCCTCGTGTTCTCGCGCATCAAGAACGTGGACTACCAGCGCAACCAGCGGACGTCGCAGATGGTCTTCTCGGCGGTGCTGCAGCTGCAGTTCTTCGCCGGAGAGCTGCGGTGAGGCGGAAGGTCGCGGTGCGCCCGGAGGCGCTGTCGAGGCGCGGGCAGCGGGATGGGGGATGGGGGATGGGGGATGGACCCTTCCCCCTTGCTGCGCTCGGGGTCAGGGCAGGCTGTCAGCTGTCAGCGGAAGCAGCTCATCCCCCATCCCCCTTCCCCCATCCCGCTGCCCGCCGCCGCGGACTGGGTCGCCTCGCGCGCGGCGTCTTCCTGACCTCGATCCTCGCAAGCGCCTGCAACGGCGAGCACGCCAGCGCCGGAGCCGCGGCGACGGGGAACGACGGCTCCAAGCCCCTCACCGCCTTCAGCGGGGACAGCGCGATGGCGTGGGTGCGGGCGCAGATGGCGTTCGGCAACCGCATCCCGGGGAGCGAGGCGCACCGGCGCACCGGGGACTGGATCGTCGAGCAGCTGCGCTCGCGCGCGGACACGGTGATCGTGCAGAGCTGGACGCACACGACGGCCGACGGCAAGGCGCTGCCGATGCGGAACGTCCTCGCGCGCTTCCGCCCGGACGCCGCCGAGCGCGTGCTGTACGTGGCGCACTGGGACACGCGCCCGATCTCGGATCAGGCGCCGCCGCCGGAGAACAAGCTGCCGGTACCGGGCGCGAACGACGGCGCCTCGGGCGTGGCGCTCCTGATCGGCGTCGCCGACGCGCTGAAGCGCACGCCCCCCACCTATGGCGTCGACCTGCTGCTCGTGGACGGCGAGGACTATGGCGACTTCACGAAGGGGAAGGATGTCTTCATCGGCTCGCGCTACTTCGCCGACCACCTCCCTTCGACCGACTACCGCCCGCTCTTCGGCGTGGTCTGGGACATGATCGGCGACCGCGACCTCCAGATCTACCACGAGGGGAACTCGGTGGCGTTCGCGCCCGAGGTGGTCGCCCGCGTCTGGCAGGAGGCCGAGGACCTGGGCTACTCGCGCTTCTTCGTGCAGCAGGCCCGCCACACGATCGACGACGACCACATCCCGCTCCAGCGCAAAGGGCTCCGCGTGATCGACGTGATCGACTTCGACTTCCCCCACCACCACCGCCCGACCGACACCGTGGACAAGGTCTCGGCGAAGTCGATGCAGATCGTGGGGGACGTGGCGGTGGGGCTGGTGACGACGAAGTAAGATCGCAGTCCCCCGCGTGCACGCCGCCAGGATGCATCCCGAGTAGGGGCGACGCCGGCGTCGCCCCCGCCGCAGCCGTTCCCACATCGCCATGTCCGCCGTTCCCCGCCTCCGCCGTCACGATGGGATGAAGGGGGTGAGGCACGGCGGATCAGGCAAGGGCAACGGCGGACCGTGATGCGGCGGGGGCGACGCCGGCGTCGCCCCCACGGCGAACGGCCCGTCATCCGACCGTCGTCGCGCCGCGTCGCCAGTCCGACGGCGAAACTCGGTATCGCCGCTTGAACAGCGCGCTGAAGCTCCCCACGCTCTCGAATCCCACCTCCATGCAGGCCCGCGTCACCGACGCGTCGGGGCGCGCGAGCAGCTCGGCGGCGCGCTCGAGGCGGCGGCGGGTGAGGTACTGGTGCGGCGTCTCGCCGAACGCGTGGCGGAAGACGCGCAGCAGGTGGTACGGGGAGAGCGCGGCGGCCCGCGCCAGCTCGGCGAGCGGCGCGCCGGCGGCGAGCGAGGCGTCCAGGTAATCGCGCGCCACGCAGGCGCGGCGGTAGAGCTCCAGCCGCGTGGCCGGGCGCGCGGCGGGAAGGCGCTCGGCGTCGCGAACCGTCAGGCGGTGCGCGCCGACCAGCCGCCCGAGCAGCAGCGGCAGCCCCTCGGCGAGCGCCGCCGCGTCCGAGCGGTCCGCGCCGCGCGAGGCGGCGGCACGCAGCGCCAGCACCGCCGGCGCCACCGACCAGTCGAACGCGTGCAGCCGCTCGAAGAACCGCGGCGACTGCCCGCCTAGCGCGCCCGGCTCCGGCCGGTCGAGCAGCCGGTCGGCCGGCGTGACGAGCGTCCGCAGCACGTCCGCCGCCATGTCGTCGCCGAAGAACACGCAGAGCGACTCCACCCGCTCGGCGCGCGACCGGATGTCCACCAGGTACGGGCTCCCGGCATTGAGCACGAGGAACGCGCCCGGCCGAACGACGTAGCGCGCGCGCCCAACGGCGTAGCGCGCCTCCCCGGACAGGATGCACTTGATCGACAGCCGCCCGGTCCCCGCCGGCTCGTCGTGATGGTGCTCGCGCGCCAGCTCGTGGAGCACGACCGAGGGGCGCCCCGAGGCGTGCGGAATCGCGACCGTCATCAGCCGTTACACGCGGACTCGCGCGGATCCACGCGGAATCCGTTCCGGCGCAGCTCGCCGACGTGCAGGATCGTTCCGTCGTGAAAGCCGGCGTCGACTCCGATCCGTGTGGCGCCCTGCGACACCCTGTCGATGACCGCGCGCAATCCGGCCAGATCGCCCCCTTCGGACCACCAGCCCTGTCCCCGCGGAGACATTTCGGGACTCGCGGTGCTGCTGCGCGATGAGCTTGTGCAGGCGTTCGTACGAGTAATGCACACGGGCGATGGTTGGTGGGACACACAATCCTGCCTCCAGGGCGGCCCGATGCAAGAATCGGATAGCAGAGAGCAGGGCACAGAGAGTCCGAGCATGGTGGGCCCTTGATGAATCAAGGGCCCACCACTGCAACAGCACCCTCTTAGCGCTCCCGGTCGTAGTGTGTCATATGACCGCACCGCCCGCGACACCAATCAGCGAACCATTCACCAGAGGTCGGGGTGTTCGCTTGGGGCTGGCGCGACAGGAGCTGGAGGCCGAACTCGAGCGACATCACGCCGACTGCCACGGGTGGGCGCTGGGATGTTGCGGGTGGGACCGGAGCGAGGCGGACGACGTGCTGCAGAGCAGCTATCTCAAGGTGCTGGACGGGCGGGCCGCCTTCGACGGGCGGTCCAGCTTCCGGACGTGGCTCTTCGCCGTCATCCGCCGAACGGCCGCCGAGCACCGGCGCCGGCGGATGCTGCGCCGGCTCTGGCCGATGCGCGTAGCGCTCGACGGGGCAGGGGAGCCGGTCGATCCGGCGCCCGATGCGGCCGCGGCGCTCGGCCGCGAGGAGTCGAACGAGCGACTGCGGAGCGCGCTCGCCGTGCTGCCGCGCCGCCAGCGGGAAGTGCTGCATCTCGTGTTCTACCAGGAGCTCTCGATCCGCGAGGCGGCGGGCGTGCTCGCCATCTCGATCGGGAGCGCGCGGGTCCACTACGAGCGCGGCAAGAGCCGGCTGCGCACCCTACTCGGGACGGAGGGAGACTCGTGAGCGACGACGACAAGGATCGCGACCTGCGCGACTCGTTCGCGCGCCTCCGCGCCTCGGAGCGGGCCCGGGCCCCGTCGTACGGCGCCGTGCGCACCAGAGCCGTTCGCGCGCGGCCGCGCCGGCTCCGCGCACTGACGCTCGCCGCCGCGTCGGCGGCAGCGGCCGTGGCGGTGACGTGGGCGACGCTCGATCGAGGGCACGACTCCGCCGTCGCATCGCCGCCGCTCGGCCCGGCCGTCATGGGCAGCGTACGGTGGGAGGCGCCCACCGACTTCCTGCTCCGCACCTCCGGCGGCGAGCTGCTGCGCACGGTGCCGAGCTTCGGCGGCGCCGAGGGCTGGGAGATGCTGCGCACCGACACGCGGCGCGGGCGACGCCCGACGCCGGACACCGTTCGCGACCAGGGGAGGACTTCGTGACGAATCGAACGTGCGCCTTCGCGATCACGCTCGTGCTCGCGCTGGCCGCCGCGCCGGCGGTGCGCGCGCAGGAGGGTCAGGACAAGGCGATCGAGAAGCAGCTCTTCCCGCCCGAGCTGGTCATGCAGCAGCAGCAGCGCATCGGGCTCAGGCCCGAGCAGCGCGAGGCCATCACGGAAGCGATTCAGCAGACGCAGCACAGGCTCGTGGATCTGCAGTGGCGCATGCAGGCCGAGGCGCAGAAGCTCCTCGAGCTGCTGGAGCGCCCCGCGGTGGACGAGGCGGCGGTGCTGGCGCAGGTGGACCGCGCGCTGGCGGTCGAGCGCGAGGTCAAGCGCGCGCAGATGACGCTGCTCATTCGGATCAAGAACACGCTCACGCCCGAGCAGCAGGCCACGCTCAGGACGCTGCGCTGACCGGCGGCGCCGCGGCGCCCGCCCCCACACCTTCGACAGGAGAATCGACATGACTCGTCAGGCAGCTCGACCCCGGCGCGCGACGCCGGCCATCGCGGCGAGTGCGGCGCTCGCCGCGCTCGTGGTGCTGGCCGCGTGCGGGGGCGACCGCGTCGCCGCGCCGCTGGACGAAGCCGCACCGACGTTCGACGCCGCCCGGGTGCGGTCCGACGTCTCGGCGCTGCAAGGCGCGCTGGCCGCCCCGGTGCTGGAGAGCTTCGTGATGCTGAGCGGACAGTTCGGTCTCGGAGCCGCCCCGTCCGCGGCCACCGCCGGCGCGCGCGAGCTGCTTTCCACCGCCGCGGACCCGTCGGCGGCCGACGCACGTCGCGTCGCCGCGGGGCTGAGCGCCAGCGTGCTGAGCGCGGCCGGGACCGCGGTGCTGCCGCCGTCGGCGCTCGGCCGAACGCTCGTGTACGATCCCGCGACCCACGGCTACGTCGTGGCTCCCGGGCGTGCCGGCGCGCCGGCCGACGGCGTTCGGTTCGTGCTCTACGCCGTGAACCCGATCACGCACGAGCCGGTGACCACCGCCGAGATCGGGTACGCCGACCTCATCGACCGCGGTCCGTCGACGACGTCCGGGATTTCGCTCCGGCTGCTCGTCGTCTCCGGCGGGACGACCTATCTGGACTACGCCTTCGCCGCCGACGGCTCCGACGGGTCGGGGACGCTCTCGGTCGAGGGCTTCGCCACGGACGGCACGACGCGGCTGAACTTCGAGATCGGCGTGCAGGGCCGCGCCACCGCGACCGGCGGCACGCTCGACGTCACGTTCGAGTTCGCCGTTCCGGCGCGCGGCTTCAGCGCCAGCGGCCACGTGCAGGGCGCCTCCGCGGCCTTCGGCGCCGAGGCCTCGGCGAAGGTGGACCTCACCGTGCACACCGGCGACGCGACGATCGTGTACGCGGTCACCAGCGATTCCCGCACGGTCGACGCCAGGGTGCTCGTGAACGGCCGCGTCTTCGCCACGATCACCGGCGACCCGCAGCACCCGGAGGTCCGCGGCGCCGGCGGCCGCGCCCTCACCGCCGAGGAGGGCGAGGCCCTGCGCCAGCTCCTCGGCCTCGCCGACGGCGTCTTCAAGCTGCTCGCCCAGCTCACCTCGCCGGTGGCGGCGCTGGTGGGCTCGAGAAGCGAATGAGAGAGACGCGATTCGCGACGGGCCCCGGGAAGCCTCTACTGGCATCCCGGGGCCCGTCGCGAATCACGAATCGCGAACCGCGAATCGCCCTTCTACTTCTCTCCCAGCTGCGCCTCCAGCACCTTGGCGATCCGCGCCGAGGACTCGGCGAAGTGCGCGCGGGTGTAGGCGTCGAGGCCGCCGGCGCTCACGCGGCCGTCGAGCTTCCGCTTGAGGGTCGTCAGCTGCATCCGGGCGACGCTGCGGGCGTCGGCCGGGAGGCGGTCCGGGGAGTCGATCACCATCGTCGACATGTTGTCCAGGTACAGGCGCTGGAGGTCGCGGCGCATCGCGCGGACGTTGCGCGCCGGGCCCGTGTACGCCTCGGCCCAGATGGACTCGGTCAGCTCCTGCATCAGCTCGGGGATCGTCAGCACCTCCTTCGTGCCGAACTTCATCTCGGCGTCGCGGATGCGGGCGAAGACGAACGGGTGCATGACGCGGTTCAGCATCGCCCGCTGGGCGCCGAGCACCTGCTCGTGCAGCGGGTAGTCGAGGCGGCCGTTGTAGGTGATCGTCTCGCCCCAGTGCACCCAGTTGTTGGTGCCGAACTTGGCCAGCACCTCCTGCGGGACGACGAACGCGTCCTCGCCGAACGCCGCCTCCTTGAGGAAGCCGAGCGCCTCGAGCTGCTTCGCCTTCGGCACCGACGCGAACGGCGCGCGGCCGTTCTGGTCGCCCACGTGGTCGCGGGCGGTGTACTGCCCGCCGATGTACTTCACCCCCGCGCCGACCGCGCGCACGTACTCGTTGAGCAGCGACTGGAAGGCGTCGGTGAGCTGGCCGTAGCGCGAGTTGTCGTCGAGCGCGCGCGTGGGGAGCGTGGGCCAGAGCGCGCGGATGTGCGCGGCGCGCTGCCGCCCCCAGGCCAGCGGCTCGGCGCCGAGGTCGAAGATGCTGACGGTCGGGTCGAGCGCGCCCGGGCCGCTGGCGTCGAGGTCGTTCCCGTAGGCGTGGCCGGCGAGCGCCGCCTCGCGGGCGAGCGAGGCCGCCCGCGCGTCGTCCGGCGTGTAGCCGTAGCCGATCACCCACAGGTCGGAGGAGCCGACGCCGGGGTTGTAGTAGTAGCCCTGCTTCTGCCCCTTCGGCGCGATGTTCACCGACGGGTACTCCATCATCGAGCTGAAGATGCCGCGCTCGCGCGCCCAGGCCTCGTCGTTCAGCCGGTCGAGCGGCGTGTCGGCCGACGACCGGAAGTTGTGCGTCAGGCCGAGCGTGTGGCCGACCTCGTGCGACGCGACCCAGACCAGCGCCTGGTTCACGTACTCCATCGGCACCGGCTCGTTAGGCCCGATCTTCCCCTCGGCGGCCAGCGTCGCGCGGAGCAGCGCGCCCTGCGAGGCGACGCCGTCCGCGAACAGCGCGTGCTCGGCGCCCAGGCGCGGGGCCTCGCCGCCCCCGCCCACCTCGAGCCCCGACCAGAGCGACTCGACCGCCGTCCCGGCGTTCACGTTCGTCCGCCAGGCCGAGCGGAAGCCGCGGATCATCTGCGCCTCGAACAGGATGTCGGCGTCCAGGATCTCGCCCGTGCGCGGGTCGACGACCGACGGGCCGATGGCGCTGTAGTCCGGCTGGTCCGACGTGTTCCACCGCAGCGTGTGGTACCGGATGTCCTCGGCGTCGGCGCCCTCCGGGAGCATCTCGGCGCGGATCGCGTGCTTGAAGCCCGCCTTCTCGAACGCCCGCTGCCAGTTGTTCACGCCGGCCATGAGCCCGGGGCGGTACTCCACCGGCACGTTGCGGTCGATGTAGTAGACGATCGGCTGCTTCGGCTCGCACAGCCCGTCCGCGCCGGCCGGCGCGGCGCACTCCAGCCGCCACCGGTTCACGTAGCGCACGAAGAACGTCTGGTCGTCGTTCGAGAAGTTCTTGTGGACCGTCATGAAGTAGCCCATCCGGTCGTCCCCCAGCCGCGGCTTCATCGGCTCCTCGGGGAGCTCGGCGAAGGTGTAAAACAGGCCGAGCGGGACGTACCGGCTGTCGGCGACCTGCGGGATGAACACCGGCTCACCGGGCTGGAAGGTGAGCTTGACCCGCACGTTCATGTTCTTGGGGAAGACCTTCACCCCTTCCACGTAGCTGCGGCTCTTGTCGAGCACCGCGCGGCCGGGGACGCCGGGGCGCGGCGAGACGGCGAAGCGCACGATCGAGCCGACGTCGGCCAGGTCGTCGAGCATCCAGTCGGTCACGTCCACTACCGCCGCCGAGTCGGTGGCGCGGTAGGAGGCGATGGCGGCCGACTGAAGGATGGACTCGCCGAAGGTGAGCTTCACCGCGTCCGCGGTGGGCGAGCCCGGCGTGGCGCGGTAGTGCGGCTGCCGCTGCACGAGGTAGAGCTTGTCGCCCTGCCTCTGGAAGGCGACCAGCGCGCCCTCGAAGATGTTGAGCATCGTGCCGCCCTGCAGGCCTCGGGCGCCGATGCCCTGGGAGATCTGGGCGGCGAAGAGGAAGTCCTTCCCGAGCCGCTCGCGCGGCACCACGAGGTAGACGCGGCCGTCCTTCTCGTAGGTGTCGAAGAGGCCGGTCTGCGCCCGGGCGTCCTTGGTCAGCTCGGCGAAGCTGCGGAGCGGGGCGCGGGCCCCGGCGGCGGCTGCGCCGGCGGGAGACATGGCCGGGGCGCCGCCGGCGGCGGCCGGCTGAGCGCCGGCGGGCGACTGCGGGCGCTGCTTCTCGGCCGTCGCGGTGGCGCCGGACGGCGCGGGGCTGGTCGACGGCGGGGCCGCGCGGCGCGCGCAGCCCAAGGCGCCGGTCGCGAGCAGCAAGCCGGCGGCGAGCCTGTTCGAACGAGGGATCATGCGGGGACCTTCGTTGGGAGGAGTCAGACGGCGTCGTACGCCGGAGTCGGGGGGGGTGCTCCGG
>DATFPD010000026.1:0-2078 GCA_035265005.1 Gemmatimonadaceae bacterium
CGGCCTCGGTGCGCTCCCTCTGTGTCCTCTGTGCCCTCGGTGGTTGAATTCGCAGTTCACAGATCATCCCCGGCCGAGATCTCGTCGACGGTCGCGCGCGCCGAGCGGCTGACGCCGATGCCGCAGTTCATCGGACCGGCCGGAGCTCCAGGTCCTGGTAGTTGAAGCTGAAGTCGGTCGACGGCAGCACGGGCACCATCGTCATGCGGTCCACGGCGCCGCGGGCGTCGAGCGCGAAGGTCACGAACGCGTCGGGCACGCTTCCCACGCGCATACGGGCGCGGAAGGTGTCGTACTGCCAGTGCTCCAGGTCCGCGGTCAGCGCCGGCGAGTGGCTCCAGCGGAGCACCAGATGCCCCTGCTCCTCGGCGAGCGTCACGTCGCCGTACCAGGGGTCGGCGTAGCGGCCGGCGTAGCGGGCGAGCGGGAGCGACGGGCCGGCGGCGCGGTTGCGCGCGCGGGCGATGGAGTCCTCGTACGCGGCGTCGGTGGAGCGGACGCGGGCGGCGACCGCGGCCTGGGCGGCGGTCCAGTCGGGGCGGGGCGCCGGGGCGCCCAGGTAGTGGTCGAGGATCCAGTAGGTGAGCGCCTCGTACGCCGGCGCCTCGCCGTTGGTGAGCACCACGACGCCGAGCCGCTCGTCAGGCGCGAGCATCACCCGCGACAGCATGCCGGAGAGCCCGCCGCTGTGGGTGACGAGCTTGCGCCCGCGGTAGTCGCGCACCGACCAGCCGAGGGCGTAGGCGGCGAAGTTCGGGCGCGCGACCGCCGGCAGCGGGGGCGCCGGCTCGCCGATGTTCTGCGGGACGTGGGCCGCCCACATCTGCCGGGTCTCGGCGGGACGCCAGAGGCGCCGGGCGCCGTCCAGGCGGCCGGAGTCGAGCTGGAGGCGCACCCACTTCGCCATGTCGGCGGCGCTCGAGTTGACGGCGCCGCCGCCGCCCAGGTTGTCCACCGTGTCCAGCGGGACCACCCGCATCCGCCCGCCCACGCGCCCGTGCGGCGCGGCGACGTTGTCGCCCGGGCGGAAGCGCGTGACGCTGGTCTGGGTGGCGGCCATACCTAACGGCTCGAAGATCCGCCGGCGCACGAAGTCGTCCCAGCGCTCGCCGCCCGCCGCCGCCCCCACCAGCTCGCCGGCGGCGATGAACAGGACGTTGTCGTAGGCGTAGCGGCTGCGGAAGCTGGCCGTCGGCGCGATCGCCTTGAGGCGGCGGACGATCTCCTCCCGACCGAGCGTGGAGTGCAGCCAGAGCAGGTCGCCGGCGCCCAGGCCGAGGCCGCTGCGGTGCGTCAGCAGGTCGCGCACCGTCATCTCGTAGGTCACGTACGGGTCGCCCCCGAGCCGGAACCAGGGGAGGAGGTCCACCACCCGGTCATCCCAGCGCAGCTTCCCCTCGCTCACGAGGATGGCGATCGCGCCCGCGGTCATGGCCTTGGTGTTGGACGCGATCTGGAAGAGCGTGTTCTCGTCCACGCGCTCGGGCCTGCCCAGTTCGCGCACGCCGTAGCCCCGGGCCAGCACGACGTGGCCGTCCTTGACGATCGCGATCGAGGCGCCCGGGACCTCCAGCTCGCGGAGGGTGCGCTCGACGTAGGCGTCGAGGCCGGGCGGGACATCGGCGGCGGCGGCCGGGGCGGGCTGCTGCGCCGACAGCGTAGCGACCGCGACCGCGGCGGCGAGCGCGAGCGTGACGGCGAGGCGGGCGGCGGAGTTACGCACGGTAGGCACGGCGTGCAGGGTAGCCATGGGGCGGGAATATGACGCGCGGGCACCCGCCTTGTCATTCCGGCGCAAGCACGCGCGCCACGGCCGGCATCTCAGTAGCGGGCCATCCCCGGCTCCCCCCCGCCCGCCCCGCCAATGCAACGCTTCGGCTACTTGGTGTTGTCTCAGTTGCGGTTCCGCCCGATCCTGTGTCTATCCTTGTTGTGCCCGGGCACCGCCTGCATCGCCCGCGCCGCACACCGCCAAGCTGTTCCGGCGCACCGACGCGTCGAGTACGACCTGGTTGTCCTCCCCATCCCCTGGCCGGACCCGCGACCATGCAACTGATCCGGAAGCGCTGGTTTCTCAC
>DATFPD010000027.1:0-5180 GCA_035265005.1 Gemmatimonadaceae bacterium
ACCCGTGGAGCCTCTCCGTGGCGATCGTGCGCATGATCAGGAGGTCGAGCGTCCCCTGGACGAGGTCGGTGGGTCTGGTCATGATCGCCTTGGTTATCTACAAGAGAGTATGCGGCCCTTGTTGTAGATAAGCAAGGGGAGCCGGGCGGCCCGCGAGCGCGGAGAGCCGCGCGAGCGCGATGGCCGCGAACGGCACGCCGTTGCCGCCGCGGGTCCGCGCGGGGAGGCCGTGTGCGCCCAGGGGCCTAACGCCCCAGCTGAGCTGGGTGGTGGGCCGGTATGACGGCAACGGCAACTGACCCACTACCCTGAGCTGCGAGCGCTTGTCTCACCAAGCGTGTACCACCCGGCCTACCCCGAACCTGCCAGCCGAGCAACCTGATGCTTGAGCGCTCGTCAGCTTCGACGCCACGTTAGGTGGCGGCCTCGCGGGCCTCTCCCGTGGTGCTCGCCGCCGCCGCGATGGCCTCCGCCGCGGCGAGCGCCCGGTGGAACTCCTCGGCCAGCCGGGCCCACCCCGCCGGCGGCGCCTCGTGCCACTCCAGGCGCAGCGCCGAGTACGTCCCGGGCTCCATCGCCAGCTCGTAGCCCACGCCGTCCAAGTACAGCCTCTCGTCCGGACCGTGGTCAAGGGGCACGCCCGAGACCGCCGCGAACGGGGCGAGCAGCGCCGCGGCGGCGGCAGCCCCGAGTGTGGCGACCTCGCGCACCTCCACCGTCGGGGCGAGGGCGTGCCGGTGGCGCAGCCACTCGACCGGCGTGCGGACCCTGTCGATGTCGACGTCGCGCCGCCAGACGCGCCGGAGCAGCAGGTAGCGCGGCTCCGGGACGGCGCCGAGCCGGTAGAGCTCCCACGCGACCCAGGGGGCGAAGGGCTCGCGGACGAGGAGCTGGAGGCTGCGCCGGCCCGCCCTGCGGGCGGGATCGTGGTCGCGCAGCAGTCGCTCAGCCGCGCTCACCAGACTGGCCCATGCCTCGAGATGCTGGTCAGCCATGTCCGTCCCTCTTGAGAGACCCGTCGCCACCTAACGCCAAAGTTAAGCTGCAAGCGATCCAGCCCTCCAGCCACGACAGGCCTCGCTGGGTCGTGATGGCGCCAGCCACGCCGGAGGCCGGCGCGCGCGCGCGCCGGCGGCCGCGGAAGCCCCGGTCTCGGGCGGCAAGCGCGGGGTCGCCATCAGTCGAACCGCTGCCGCAGGACCGCGCCCGGCGCGAGCGCGCTGTCCGCGAGGGCCGGCAGGGGCTGCATGACGAGTCGGTCGTAATTCCTCGCGCGGGCCGAGGACGCGAAGAACATCCACCCCATCAACCCCTCCGGGGTGGAGGCCATCACGGAGACACTCTTGCCCACCGACGCGTGGACGCCCCCCGCGCCTAGAGCGCGGAGGGGGCCCACGATCCGGCTCAGGAGGCTCGCGCGGACGCGGCGCTCAGGAAAGGACACGAGCCCGTGGCGGTCACTCCGCGCCTCGAGCCTGCGCCCCCCGGACTCGAGCGAGTAATGCTGCGCGTGCTGGACGACCCTGACGCCCGTCAGCGGCTCGCCAGCCGTGTCGACCACGCGCAGGCGCCAGGCGGGCACGAGCAGCGTGTCATAGGAAATGAGGCTGGCGGCGCCGGCGGCGAGCGCGAGGGCGAGCGCGACGGTGCGGAGCACGACCCGTCGGCCGCCCGCGCGCAGTGCCGATGGACGCCTCGCCCCGACCTCGGCCACGCCTCGCGCGCTCCTCCGCGGCTCGTTCATCCCGCGCGCGGGCCAGCGACCCGCACGCGCGCAGCCAGGAGCAGCGGAGGACCAACCAAGCGCGACGCGACCGAGCTGCACACGACCCACCCCCACGCGAACAGTGTTGCCGTCCAGCGCCCCAGCTGAGCTGCGAGCGCTCGTCAGCATCAACGCAACGTTAGGCGACGCCCGCGGGCCGGGGCCGGCCGGGCCGCCGTCCCGCGGGCGTCGCCTACGTCGCCAGCCAGGCCCCGACGAGCCCCGCGGCCGCGCCGACGGCGAACACCAGCACGCCGAGCACGACCCGCGCCGCGGCGCCCACGGGCCGGGGCCGGCCCGCGGCGCGGAGCACGGCCCAGGTCGCCAGCGCGGCCGGCGCGGCCACTGCCAGGCCGGCGAGCCGCGCCGCCATCAGCCCGAGGTCGCGGCGCATGAACGCGCGAGCTTCGGGGGGCACTCCGGCCAGCGCGCCGTCGGGCGGCCGCAGCGCGACGAAGGCGACGGCGACGGCCGCCAGGGCGGCGGCGCCCCACAGGGCCCAGAGCGCCCGGCGCGAGAGCCGACCCGCCAAGGCGCCGGCGGCCGCAGCGTAGGCGAGCCCGACGAGGAGGGGCAGGAACGGGAGCCAGCCAGCGTCCGAGACGGTCATCTCCATGCGCTACCACCTCGGCGGGCGACCGCCTGCCAGCCACAGAAGGCTGTTGTCGCCTAACGCCCCAGTTGAGCTGCGAGCGCTCGGCCCACCAGGCGTGCACCACCCAGCCTTCCTCGAGCCATCCAGGTGAGAACCCCCAATGCTTCGAGCGCTCGTCGGCTTCGACGCCACGTTGGACGGCGCCCGGGCGCGATGACGACCTACGCCGGTCCGCGCCCAGCGCTTGGGGTCGCGTCGTCCGGCTCGCAGCCGATCGCGCGCGCGGCGGCCTCCCGCCCGGCGCCGCCCGGCAGCGCCCGGAGGGCCGCGAGCGCCGAGCGCGCGCCCCCCGCCCCCGTGGCGATCAGGTGCCCACTGAACAGCGTCAGGTCGGCGGACGGCGCCCGGGGATAGACGCGCTCCAGTTCCACGAACACCTCGCCTAGCGCAGCGATCTGCTCCCCGCTCCGGGCCGTGGGGGGCGCCGACGCGCTGATCCGGAACCCGGGCAGCCGCAGGAAGCCGCCAGGCCACATGAGCCGCACGTCGGCCACCGGCGCCAGCCGCCCGCCGGCGTCCCGCAGCGCGAGCGCCCGGTCGCTCGGCGGGGGCTGCGGCTCGTCGACGCCGGGGGCGTCGAGGCCATAGGGGCGCAACTCCGGCTCAACCGTGGCGAACGCGCCGGTGGGGCGGAAGTCGCCGCTGCGGCTGCCGACGAGCGGCAGCGGCGGCCCGAGCGCGGCGTGGCCGATCACGCGGCCGCGGTACACCACGGCGTACTCCTCCACGCACACCTCTCGACTGACAGGGTGAACCGTTGCGGTCTAAGACGCACCCCTTTCAAGGTGTGAGTTGTTGAGCCATGCTCCGAGGGTATCTCCAACGGGGGCACGGCGATGGCATTGGATGCGGTGCTGGCGCGGTTCGTGGCGCAGTGTCCCGTGGCGGTGATGGCGCGGCTGGCCCTCCAGCGGGCGATCAGCGCCGAGTGGGTCGACGGCGTCTTCGAGGCGCACCGCGAGCGCCAGTACACGCGCGAGCTGCTGTTCTCCACGGTGGTCGACCTCATGAGCCTCGTCGCCCTCGGGCTGCGGCCCTCGCTGCACGCGGCGGCGCAGCAGGCGATCGCCGGCGGCGCGCTCGGCGTCTCGCTCGCGGCGCTGTACGAGAAGGTGAACCACGCCGAGCCCGCCGTGCTCCGCGCGCTGGTCCGCGGCAGTGGCGCGCGCCTGACGCGGGTCGTCACGCGGCTCGCCCCGCCGACCGACGATCGGCCCGCGCTGGCCGGCTACCGGCTGCGGGTCGTCGACGGCAACCACCTGCCGGCGACGGAGCACCGCGTGGGGCCGCTGCGCGCGGTGCGGGCGGCGGCGCTGCCCGGGCTGTCGCTCGTCGTCTACGACCCGGCGACCGACCTGGTCGTCGACCTGGTCCCGGGCGAGGACGCGCACGCGGGGGAGCGCGGCCTCATGCCCGCGGTCGCCGCGGCGGCGGGCCCGAATGAGTTGTGGATCGCCGACCGCAACTTCGCCACCCGCGCGTTCCTCGGCGCGCTGGTCGCCCGCGGCGCGGCGGTGCTGGTGCGCGAGCACGGGCGAACGCCGGCGCCGGTGGCCGTCGGCCCGTGGCGGCGCGTCGGCCGGTGCGCGACGGGCACCCTCGCCGAGCAAGCCGTCGAGGTGGTGCTGCCCAACGGCGACAGCGGGGGCGACAGCGGGGGAGGGCGCGTACTCCCTCTGCGCCGCATCGAGCTGACGCTGGACGCGCCGACCGAGGACGGCGACACGGTGCTGCGGCTCCTGACCACCCTGCCGCGCCGCGTCTCGGCCCGCCGCGCCGCCGAGTTGTACCGCCGCCGGTGGTCGATCGAGGGGATGTTCCAGCGGCTCGAGGCGGCGCTGGCCAGCGAGGTGGCAACGCTGGGGCAGCCGCGGGCCGCGCTGCTGGCCTTCGCCGTCGCGGTGGTCGCCTACAACGTGCTCGCCACCGTCGAGGCGGCGCTCGCCGCGGAGGCGGCGGCCCGAGCCGAGGCCTCCGCCGTCGCGCCGGTGCCGATCTCGACGTACTACGTCGCCCACGAGGTGCGCGAGGCGTACCGCGGGCTCCTCATCGCGGTGGCCGCCGCCGTCTGGGCGCGCTACGACCGGCAGGAGCCGGCGGCGCTGGCGCGCACGCTCCGCACGCTGGCCGGCCACGCCCGGCTCCCCGCCTTCCGCAAGCATCCCAAGCCGGCGACGCCCAAGCGACCGAAAGGCTACGTGCCGCTCCATGAAGTCAAACGCACCGTCGCCACGGCCCGCCTCCTCGCTGAAGAAAAGCAAAAGCAGCGCCCCCGACGGTCACCTTGAAAGGGGTGGGCGTTAGACCGCAACGGATATCATGGATCGCTCACCATCTGCAGGAGGACTTCGATGCACCGCGTCGAGATTCACTACTGCCCGGTCTGACCCGGAAAGGCTTTCATTGCCGCCCGGGTGGCGGCACAGTTGGGCGGCGATCCGACCCTCGAGGTCCACCGTCAGCGAGGAGCGCTGGGCGAGTTACGCGTGGTCGTCGACGGCGCGGAGGTGGTCGACACGCCGGGCTACTCGTATCCAACGCCGACGGCGGTGGTGGCGAAGGTGCGCGCGTATCTCGGGACGTCGGCGCCAGCGGTCTAACGTGGCGTTGAAGCTGCCAAGCGCTCCAAGCATCAGGGTTTCTCGCTTGGCGAGTTCGATGTAGGGTGGGTGGTACACGCTTGGGGAGATGGGCGCTTGCAGCTCAACTGGGGCGTTAGACGGCCACGATCTACCATGTCATTCGCGAGTGTGCTCGAGA
>DATFPD010000028.1:0-6359 GCA_035265005.1 Gemmatimonadaceae bacterium
CTCCGTGACCGAGCTGCAGCAGCAGACGTCGCGCCGGTTTCTGCCGGGCTACCGGCGATGGACGGTGGGGCTGGGCGCCGACCGCGCGCTCCCGCTGCGCTCGATGCTGCTCGCGGCGGACGTCTTCGCCGACTGGACGCCGTACGGCGGCGCGCCCACCGACTGGACGGCCGAGGGGGGCGTGCGCTACCAGCTCACGCCGCGGACGGTGGTCGACGCCGGAGTCGGGAGCCACTTCCGCGGCAACGGGAAGTCGTGGTCCCTGACCTTCGGCGCGTCGTACGAGTTCGCGCTGCGCCCGCTCGTCGGGGCGCGGGGGGCGCGGAGATGACCGCCCGCATGCGTTCGCGCCCGACGCTCGCGCCGGCGGCCCTGGCCATCGCGCTGCTCACGTTAGGCTCGCCGGCCGCCGCCGGGGCGCAGGACTGGCGCGGGCCGTACGAGCAGTTCTACCTGCCGGCGCAGCACAACTGGGCGTTCCGGAACGGCTACGCCGCCGCCGACCGCCTGTTCAACGCCTTCGACTACGGCCACGCCATCCTGTACGAGCTGCTCTACACGCGCCCCGACGCGCCGGCGTCGCGGCTCGAGGGGCGGGAGTTCGACTTCATCACCAAGCGGCTCCTGGTGCGCCCGCCGCGGCTGCCGCTGGAGGAGCGGGCGATCGAGGTGGAGTACGCGAAGCTGGTGCCGGAGGCGGTGGAGATGTTCGAGTGGGCGCACGTGCTCCACCGGCAGCTTTACGACGTGCTGGCCGACGAGCGCCTGACGCCGGCGCGGCGCGACGCCGAGGTGGCGCGGCTGCTGGCCTACTACCGGTCGCGGCCGGACCTCGCCTTCAGCGCGGTGCCCAAGAGCATGGCGCTGATGCAGGAGCAGCCGTACTCGCTCGCGTTCCGCACGAAGTACCCGAAGTTCAACGGGCTGATCTGGGCGTACCACTGGCTCCAGGTCGGGCTCTACGAGCCGCTCGTCGTCGCCGAGGACCGCGACGCGAAGCAGACTGGCGTGCTGGCCGCGGTCGCGCGCTTCCGGCAGATGATCGAGGACGCCCCCGCGCGCATGCCGCGCGTGATGCCGATGACGGCCGCGGTGGCGCCGGAGTTCGCGCGGCGCTACCCGGAGGCGGCGATCGTCTTCGACAACCTGCACTCGATGCACGACGTCGTCTCCGACATCCTGGCCAACCCGTCGGTCCCGCGGGGGCGCAAGCGCGCGGAGATCCTGCTCGCCGCCGCGCGCTACCGCGACGACACGTCGTTCGCGATGACGGTGTCCGAGTGGCGCGAGATGTCGGCGATGATGGGGATCGAGAACCAGGGCGGTCCGGCGACGGGGTTCCTCACGCCGCTCCCCGCCGGCACGGTGGCGCGCGGCGCCGTCATGCGGCACGCCGACGGCCGCATGGACGACAGCGAGACGCCCGCCTCCGCGCCCGACTCGGCGCCGATGGCGCAGCACCAGCACGCCATGCCCCCGGCCGCCCCCGCCCCCGCTCCCGACTCCGCGCCCGCCGCGGCGACGATGGACAGCGCGACCGCGCGGATCTTCGAGGCGCAGCTCCGCATGCTGCGCGACCCGGTGATCCGGCGGCGCGTCGCGTCCGACACGGCGCTCCGCCGCACGATCGAGGAGGCACTCTCGCACCTGCCCGCCGCCGAGCAGGAGGAGCTGCGCGCGCTGCTGCGCGACGCCGCGGCGGCCGAGGCGCCGACGCCGAAGTCGACCGCGCCGCGCCGGCAGTCGAAGCCAGCGCCGAAGCCCGCCGCCAAGCCCAGGCCGGCCGACCCGCACGCGGGGCACA
Organism: Gemmatimonadaceae bacterium; assembly: GCA_035265005.1. Taxonomy (GTDB): domain Bacteria; phylum Gemmatimonadota; class Gemmatimonadetes; order Gemmatimonadales; family Gemmatimonadaceae; genus DATFPD01. The sequence continues at coordinate 1,805 of DATFPD010000028.1, forward strand.
AGCCTTGACGGCGATGCGCCATGCGTGATTCGCCCTACTTCTTCTTCTTCTCGAACTCCCCGATCTCCTTCTGCTGCTGCGCCTTCATCTGCTGGGCCATCTGGCGCACGTCGGGGCGGGTGAAGCGGGGGAGGAACTGGTCGATCATCCGCACGCCCTCGCGGTGGTGGGCGATCGTGAGCTGGTAGAACTCGCGGTCGTACGACTCGGGCGGGGTGTGGCGCAGGGAGTCCGTCATCGCGCGGTGCGCGGGCATCATCGTCGGCAGCACGCGCTCGCCGTAGATGGTGTCGACGAAGGCGACCATGCGCGTCTGCTCCTGGCGCTGCGCCGTGCGCAGGCGCCGCGCGTCGGCCTTGGCGGCGGCGCCGCTCGCGCGCTCCATCGCGTCGTCGGCCATCGCGACCAGCCCCTCGTGGTGGTCGATCATCTGGCGGAGGAACTCCTGGTCGGCGTCCTTGGCCGGCGGGCGCGGCGGCGGGCCGCTGTCGGGGGCCGCGCTCGCGGCGGCCGACTCGCCGGTGTCCGCCGCCGCCGTCGCCGGCGCCCCGCTGTCGGCGCGCGCACGGTCGTCGGCGCGCGAGCAGGAGAAAGTGGATGCCAGCGCCAGCGCCAGAAGCGTGGCGGTCGAGATGGTGCGCAGTCGCATGTAATGGGTCCCCCGCGGGGCGTAGTCGAGCGAGACGACCTGCCGCGTAGCCGCAGGGGGCGTGCCGGAGTCACCAGTCGCCTCAGTGCACGTGATGGTCGCCGCGCTGAAACGCCAGGAACGCGTGGACCGCGCGCAGCGCTTCGGCGTCCGTCGTGCGGATGCGCACCTCGCCGCCGCGCGGGAGCGGGGCGAAGGTGTAGCTGATCGCGCCGCGCCTGGCCGCCATCACCGCCGTGCCCGGGACGCTGTCGGTGGCGTGGACGAACATCGGCGTCGCGAAGTCGCCGGCGGCGAAGGCGCGCGCGATCTGCCGCAGGTGGTCGCGGATCTGCTCCACGCCGGCGGAGTCGTCCGCGTCGCGCTGGAGCTCGATGCGCCCGCCGTCGGGGAGCGGGTCGAAGCGGTGCGAGGACGTGTACTGGTCGACGCCCATCGCGGTGCGGCCGCGCGCCTGCAGCGCGGCGAAGGAGCTGTCGTGCGGCGTCGCGTCGTGCGCGCCGGCGTGCGGCGCGCCGCAGGCGGCGAGCAGCAGGAGCAGGGCGAAGCGTGGCGCGGCGGGTCCGGGCGATGGCATGTGCGTGTCCTCCGGCGTATTGTCCGTGCATCAGTGCATCACGATGGCGACCGCCGCGCCCGCACGAAGGGACCGTAGTCACATCCTCCGCCGTGCTCGATCCCGCCCTGCTCGACACCCATCCACTCCTCCGAGACGCCGCCCCCGCCGCGCGGCGCGAGCTCGCCGCGCGCGGCGTCGAGCGGCGCTACGCCGCGGGGGAGACGATCTTCGCCGCCGGGTCGCCGTCGCGCGGGCTGTTCGTCGTGGTCGAGGGGCGCGTGCGCGTCACGCGCCTCGGCGCCGGCGGGCGCGGCCGGGTGGTGCACGTGGAGGGGCCGGGCGGGACGCTCGGCGAAGTCCCGCTGTTCGACGGCGGCGGCTACCCCGCGACGGCGGTGGCGGCCGCGCCCACGCGCTGCCTCGTCTTCGGGCGCGACGCGCTCGGCGCGGCGATCGCCGCCGAGCCGGCGCTGGCGTGGGCGCTGCTGCGCCGGCTCGCGTCGCGCGTGCGCCATCTCGTCGACCGCCTCGACGACCTCACGGCGCAGCGCACGACGGCGCGCCTCGCCGCGCACCTGCTGGAGCGCGCCGCCGCGGCGCGCGGCCGCGACTTCACGCTCGGCGGCACGCAGGCCGAGGTGGCGGAGGAGCTGGGGACGGTGCGCGAGGTCGTGGTGCGCGGGCTGCGGGCGCTGCGCGCCGCCGGCGCCATCCGCCCGGTCGCGCGGGGGCGGTTCGCGCTCGGCGACGAGCGGGAGCTGCGGCGGCGGGCGGGGAGGGAGTGATGCGCGCGGCGATGCGCGCCGCGGTCGCTCGTGGTCGAGCACGACCGCAAGCTGCCGGGGGGCACCCCACCGACCCGGCGACGCACAAGCGCGTCTACCGCGTGGAGCTCGCCGGGGCGACCGACGTCAGCGACCCGGCCGACGGGCCGTCGGGTCTCCTCGTCGAGGGCGACCGGACGCTGGCCGTGCTGAACGACGACGACTTCGGCATCGACGCCGACGGCCGGGGCGGGATCAGGCCGAAGGTGCTGCCGTTGACGGGCGCGGTGGACCGCAACATGGTGTACTTCCTGCCGCTGCCCGACGAACCGTGAACCAGCCGAGGCCCGCATGACGACGACGACCGCCGCCGCATCCGAGTCCGCGCTCCCGCCGGTGGAAGGGCGCGAGACGGGCATCTCCGTCATCCGCGGGAGCGGCGAGTGCCGGGACTGGAACGGCATCCACTACAAGGTGGGGATGTCGGCGCGCAACGTGGGGGCGAAGCATCTCTCGATGAACGTCGCCACGATCCCGCCCGGCGGCGTGGCGCGCGCGCACATCCACGTCGGCTTCGAGGTGATGCTCTACATCCTCCAGGGGCGCGTGCGCCACGAGTACGGCGACGGCCTGCGCCAGACCGTCGAGAACCAGGCCGGCGACTTCATCTACATCGAGCCCGGAGTCCCGCACGAGGTCTTCAACGTCAGCGACACCGAGCCCGTCGTCGCCGTCGTCGCCCGCTCGGACGCGTCGGAGTGGGAGAATATCGTGGGGTACGAGAGATGAGACGGCGTGCTGCGTGCTGCGTGCTGCGTGCTGACGGCCTGCCGGGAGGCATCCCGAGGCAGGTAACACGCAGCACGCAGCACGCAGCAGTCACCCCCTCGCTTTCACCATCACGTCCGGCCGGTTCGTGACCATGCCTGACGCGCCGTCGCGCCAGAGGCGGCGGGCCTCGGCCGGGTCGTCGACCGTCCAGACGTGGACCGGGGTGCTCAGGCGGCGCGCGGCGCGGTTGAAGCGGGCGTTCGGGACGCGGAGCCCGAGCCAGCGCGCGGGCGCGGCGATCAGGCTGTAGGAGGTGCGGCGCGGCGGGCGGCGGAGGCCGATCAGCGTGCCGAAGTAGAGCGACGCGATGTCGGGGCGCGTGGCGCCGCACACCCAGGGCGGCTCGCGGAAGACGCGGAGCGAGTCGACGCGCTCGGCGGCCACGACGCAGCGCCCCATCGCCCGCTGGTCGGTGAGCACGCGGCGCACCTCCTCCTGTCCGCGCGGCTCCTTGACCTCGATCAGCAGCGGGACGTCCGGGAGCGCGTCCAGCACCTCGGCGAGCGCCGGCACCCGCACCCCGCGGCCGCGCCACGGGAACTCGACGCCGTCGGTGGAGAAGCACGCGCCGGCGTCGGCGCGGCGGAGCTGCTCGAAGGCGCGCTCGGCCACCGGCGCGCTCATGTCGGTCGTGCGGTCGAGCGTGGCGTCGTGCACGACCACGGGCACGCCGTCGGCGGTCACGCGCACGTCGAGCTCCAGCGCGTCGGCGCCCATGGAGAGCGCCAGCTCGAACGCCTCCAGCGTGTTCTCGGGCGCGTACGCCGAGGCGCCCCGGTGGGCGATCACCGGGCGCTCGGCGGGGGAGAGCAGCACGTCGTACTTCGTGAACGGCGGGTTGCGGCGGGGCACGACGAGTTCGGGTAGGGCGGGGGAGGGAAAATGTAGCACGGGATGGCGGGGATGGCAGGGACGGCGGTGTCATCCGCGCCATCCCTGCCGTTCCACCGCCGGCGTATCTTCCCGCATGACTTACGACGTCGCCGTCGTCGGCCTCGGCGCCGCGGGGAGCGCCGCGGCGTACGAGCTGGCGCGGCGCGGGTGCCGCGTGCTCGGCGTGGACCGCTTCGAGCCGCCGCACGCCCAGGGGTCGTCGCACGGGCGGACGCGGATCATCCGGCAGGCGTACCACGAGGGGGCGCTGTACGTGCCGCTGGTGCAGCGCGCCTGGGCGCGGTGGCGCGAGCTGGAGGCCGCCGCGGGCGGGGCGCCGCTGCTGCGGCAGACCGGCGCGGTGATGATCGGGGCGGCGGACGGGGCGCTGGTGGCGGGCGCGCGCGAGAGCTGCGCGCGGCACGGGCTGCCGCACGAGGTGCTGCCGGCGGACGAGGCGCGGCGGCGCTTCCCGACGTTCCGCGTGCCGGACGCGCAGGTGGCGCTGGTCGAGGCGAACGCCGGGTACCTCCTCCCCGAGCGGTGCATCGAGGCGCAGCTGCGGCTGGCGCGCGCGCACGGCGCGACACTCCGCACCGGGGAGCGGGCGCTGGGCTGGCGCGCCGGCGCGGGCGGCATTCACCTAACGACGGACGCCGGGGCCTACGACGCCGGGCGGCTCGTGCTGGCGGCCGGGGCGTGGGCCGGCGAGCTGCTGGACCCCGGCGGGGCGGCGGGCTTCGCGCTCCCGCTGGCCGTCGAGCGCCAGGTGGTGTACTGGTTCGAGCCGGCGGCGGGCCGCGCCGCGGCGTTCGCGCCCGAGCGCTGCCCGGTCTACCTCTGGGAGTACGACCCGGGGCACTTCTTCTACGGCTTCCC
>DATFPD010000029.1:0-4857 GCA_035265005.1 Gemmatimonadaceae bacterium
GTCGACTCGCGCCCGCCGCCTGGAGCTCGAGGCGCGCCTCAAGGAGCTCGAAGCCAGGTACGCCGTCCCCGTCCTCGCCTCGACCCCATCGGACTCGACCACGGCGAAGAAGGCGAACGAGTAAAAGGCGGTTCGCGATTCGTGATTCGCGAAGGGCCCCGGGAAGCCAGTAGTGGCTTCCCGGGGCCCTTCGCGAATCGCGAACCGCGAACCGCCTTATTCCAGCTTCGCGTCCAGGTCGATCTTCACGCCGGCGAGGGCGACGGAGACGGGGCAGGTCGTCTTCGACTTCTCGGCGATCTGGCGGAACTTGGCCTCGTCGATCCCCGGGACGGTGGCGCGCGTGTCGAGCTTCATCGTCGTGATCTTGAAGCCCTCGCCCACCTTCTCGACCGTGCAGGCGGCGCGCGTCTCGACGCGCGTGGGTGGGGTGCCGTTCTGCTCCAGGCCGACGCTCAGCGCCATGCTGAAGCACGCCGCCTCGGCCGCGGCGAGCAGTTCCTCGGGGTTCGATCCCTTCTCGGAGCCGAAGCGCGTCCCGAACGAATACGTGCCGCCGATGGCGCCGCTCTCTCCCTTGAAGCTTCCTTTCCCCTTCTGCAGCCCTCCCTCCCACACGGCGCTCGCGTTGCGAGTCGGCATGGTGTCGGTCCTCGGTCGATTTGGATGAGTGTTGATGCGTGAGCTCGCTGGCATCTGAACGGAGCAGATAGTAACCCGTTCCCGCAGCGCCGGGCAGTCCACTGAGCTGCCGTGATCGGCCACGGATCGACACGGATGCACACGGATCTGTAGAGATCCCTGTGCATCCGTGTCGATCCGTGGCCAATCACGGCACTTCGGCCCGCGAACGGACTAAATCGCCTGGTGTGACGCGGGCCCCGATCTTGCGCGTCAACGCCGGCCGCCGCCCGACGAATGCTGCGCGCCGCGGCATCCCCGTCACGCTCGCTTCGGCAGTCCGCCCGCGGTCCGGCGGACCGCCCGTTTCGGCGACGAGGCCGTGCGTTCGATGCGCGGAATCGTGTGCAGAGTCGGGCGCGAGGGACCCACCAACCACCGACCGAACACCGTGAATCCGAAAGTGGCAGCGAACGCGGCAGCGAAGACGCCGGCCAGACAGCGGCAGTCGCGCGCTGAGGCGTCGGCGGGCGGATCGGCGCCGCCGGCGCTCGCGCACATCGTCATCGAGTGCGTCACGCCCGAGCTGGACGCGGGGCGCTACGCCGTGAAGCGCGTCGTCGGCGACGTCTGCCGCGTCGGCGCGGACGTGTTCAAGGAAGGGCACGACCTCCTCGCCGCGCGCGTGCGGTTCCGCGGGCCGGGCGACAGGAGCTGGAGCTACACGCCGCTCACCCACGACCCGAACGCGGACCGCTGGACGGGCGCCTTCGCGCTGGACCGCATCGGCCGCTGGAGCTTCACCGTCGAGGCGTGGACGGACGTCTTCCGCACCTGGCGCTCGGGTTTCGCGAAGAAGATCAACGCCGGCGTGGACGTCTCGCTCGAGCTGCTCGAGGGCGCCGAGATGATCGACGCGGCGGTGGGGCGCGCGAAGTTCGGCCGGCTGCGCTCCGCGATGGAGAAGCGCGCGAAGGAGCTGCGCGACACCGCCGCCTCGCTCGACGAGCGCGGCCGCTCCGCCCTCGCGGACGACCTCGCCGAGTTCATGCAGACGCACCTCGCGCCGCGCGACCTCACGACGTACGAGCGCGGCGAGCTGTCGATCGCGGTCGACCGCGAGGGCGCGGCCTTCGCCGCGTGGTACGAGCTCTTCCCGCGCTCGGCGACCGACGACCCGACGCGGCACGGCACGTTCGCGGACGCGGAGCAGATGCTCCCGCGCATCGCCGAGCTGGGGTTCGACGTCGTGTATCTGCCGCCGATCCATCCGATCGGCCGCACCTTCCGGAAGGGGAAGAACAACACCCTCACGCCGGAGCCCGACGACGTCGGGAGCCCGTGGGCGATCGGCGCCGAGGAGGGCGGGCACACCGCCGTGCACCCCGACCTCGGCACCGTCGAGGACTTCGAGCGCTTCGTGCGGCGGGCGAACGAGCTGGGGCTGGAGGTCGCGCTCGACTACGCGCTCCAGTGCGCCCCGGACCATCCGTGGGTGAAGGAGCACCCGGACTGGTTCCACGTCCGGCCGGACGGCTCGATCATGTACGCCGAGAACCCGCCGAAGAAGTACCAGGACATCTACCCGATCAACTTCTGGACGGAGGACCGCGAGGCGCTGTGGAACGCCTGCCGCGACGTCTTCCTGTTCTGGATGGAGCGCGGCGTCCGCACCTTCCGCGTGGACAACCCGCACACCAAGCCGTTCGCGTTCTGGGAGTGGGTGATCGCCGAGGTGAAGAAGGTCGGCCCCGACGTCGTCTTCCTCTCCGAAGCGTTCACGAAGCCGAAGAAGCTGCTCAACCTGGCGAAGCTCGGCTTCACGCAGTCGTACACGTACTTCACCTGGAAGAACACCGCGTTCGAGCTCCAGCAGTGGATGATGGAGTTCAGCCAGCCCGAGCGGCTGGAGTACCACCGCGGGAACCTGTTCGCCAACACGCCGGACATCCTGCACGAGTTCCTGCAGCACGGCGGCCGGCCGGCCTTCCGGCTGCGCCTCCTGCTGGCGGCGACGCTCAGCCCGCTCTACGGCATCTACAGCGGCTACGAGCTGAGCGAGAACGTGCCGGTGCGCGAGGGGAGCGAGGAGTACCTGAACTCCGAGAAGTACGAGATCCGCCCGCGCGACTTCGACGCGCCGGGGAACCTGAACGACGACGTCCGCCGGCTGAACCGGGTCCGCCGCCAGCAGGCGGCGCTCCAGCGCGCGGACAACCTGGCGTTCTGCACCACCGAGAACCCGCGCATCCTCTGCTACCTCAAGTCGGCGCCTGACGACACGTCGGCGCCGGCCGCGGCGCCTTCGGCGCTGCCCGACGCGGAATCCAAGACGACGGCCGAGGCGCTGGCCGCCGCCGACACCGAGGCGCTGGACGCCGCGCACGCCGAGGAGGACGCGGCGCGCGAGGAGAGCCGCGGGGCGCCGGCGGGGAATGGCAAGCATCCGCCGCGCGTGGAGACCGACGAGAGCGACCTGCTGGTGGTGGTGAACCTCAACCCGTTCACCGCCGAAGCGACGATGGTGCACGTCCCCGTCGTCGCGCTGGGGATGAGCCCCGACGAGTCGTACGTGGTGGAGGACCTGCTCACCGGGGCGCGCTACACCTGGCGGGGCGTGCGCAACTACGTCCACCTCGACCCGAACTGGCAGCCCGGCCACCTGTTCAGGATCCACCGCCCCGGCGGCCGGTCGCGGAGGGGGCGGCCGTGAGCGCGCCGGTCACGCCGACGCCGATCGGGGAGGCGGTCCCCGCGGTCGCCGAGTCCGCGGGCGGCGCCGACGCGCTCTGGTACAAGGACGCGATCATCTACCAGACGCACGTCAAGTCGTTCATGGACAGCAACGGCGACGGCTACGGGGACTTCCCCGGGCTGACGTCGCGGCTGGACTACATCCAGTCGCTCGGCGTCAACTCGATCTGGCTGCTGCCGTTCTACCCGTCGCCGCTCAAGGACGACGGCTACGACATCTCCTCGTACGAGGAGATCAACCCGACCTACGGGACGATCGACGACTTCAAGACGTTCCTGCACGCGGCGCACGACCGGGGCATCCGCGTGGTCACCGAGCTGGTGATCAACCACACCTCGGACCAGCACCCGTGGTTCCAGCGCGCGCGCAAGGCGCCCAAGGGGTCGCCGGAGCGCGACTTCTACGTGTGGAGCGACGACCCGAACAGGTACTCGGGGACGCGCATCATCTTCACCGACACCGAGCGCTCCAACTGGGCGTGGGACCCGGACGCGCAGCAGTTCTACTGGCACCGCTTCTTCAGCCACCAGCCCGACCTCAACTTCGACAACCCGAAGGTGCGCGAGGCGGTGAAGAACGTCATGCGCTTCTGGCTGCGCATGGGCGTGGACGGGCTGCGGCTGGACGCGATCCCGTACCTGATCGAGCGCGAGGGGACGAACTGCGAGAACCTCCCGGAGACGCACGTCGTGCTGAAGGAGCTGCGCGCGGCGCTCGACGCCGAGTTCCCGGACCGCGTCTTCCTGGCCGAGGCGAACCAGTGGCCCCCCGACGTGCGCCCGTACTTCGGCGACGGCGACGAGTGCCACATGGCGTACCACTTCCCCCTCATGCCGCGCATGTACATGGCGCTGCGGAGGGAGGACCGGACGCCGATCGTCGAGATCATGGGGCGCACGCCGGCGATCCCGGAGAGCTGCCAGTGGGCGATCTTCCTCCGCAACCACGACGAGCTGACGCTCGAGATGGTGACCGACGACGAGCGCGACTACATGTACCGCGAGTACGCGCGCGACCCGCGGATGCGGATCAACGTCGGCATCCGGCGGCGGCTGGCGCCGCTGATGGACAACGGGCGGCGGCAGATCGAGCTGATGAACGCGCTGCTCATGTCGATGCCGGGGACGCCGATCGTCTACTACGGCGACGAGCTGGGGATGGGCGACAACGTCTACCTCGGCGACCGCAACGGCGTGCGCACGCCGATGCAGTGGAGCGACGACAAGAACGCCGGCTTCTCCGACGCCGACAGCGCCGCGCTCTACAGCCCGCTGATCGTGGACCCGCCCTACGGCTACCACGGCATCAACGTCGAGGCGGCCGAGCGCACGCCGACGTCGCTGCTGCGCTGGATGCGCCGCATCATCGCCGTTCGGAAGGAGTTCAAGGCGTTCGGCCGCGGCTCGCTCGAGTTCCTCGACCCGAACAACCGGCGCGTGCTCGTCTTCCTGCGCCGCCACGAGAACGAGATCATCCTCTGC
>DATFPD010000030.1:0-4832 GCA_035265005.1 Gemmatimonadaceae bacterium
TCGTGCGACTCCTGGATGATCTCGGTGCCGGTGATGTCGGTCGGCATGAGATCGGGGGTGAACTGGATGCGCGAGAAGCGCAGGTCGAGCACGCGGGCGATCGTGTGGATCAGCAGCGTCTTGGCCAGCCCCGGCACGCCGAGGATGAGGCTGTTCCCGCCGGAGAACAGCGAGATCAGCACCTGCTCGATCACCGCCTCCTGCCCGATGATGAGCTTGCGCAGCTCGCTCAGGATGTCGTCGCGCCCGCGCTTCAGTCGCTCGGCGAGGGCAATGTCATCAGGCGGCGTCGTCGGCGCCGGCGCGGTCGTTACGGCTTCCACGATGTCAGTCTCCCGGTAGGTGCGAAAAGCGGGATGGGGGAAGGGGGAAGGGGGACGGACTGCTCCCGGGACGCCATTGCCTCCCGGGGCCCGTCATCCCCCGTCCCCCTTCCCCCGTCCCTCGTCCTTCTCATCTCGTCATCCCGTACACGATGTAATTTACCGCCAGCTTGTACGCCTCGTTCGTCGGGTCCACGGGGTACCAGCCGCGGCCGGTCCACTCCATGTAGTCGCCGAGGTCGGTGTCGTAGTTGATCACGACGGCGAGGCGCTTCGAGGGGTCGTTGCCCTCGTGCACGCCGAAGAACTTCGCCCGGATGTAGGGGCGCCCCGGGTAGGGGACGTCGAGCGACTTGATGCGAAAGAAGCAGTCGAAGATCGGGTGCGAGAGGTCGAGCGGGACGATGCGCGCGTTCGGGAACGCGCGCCGGAACTGCGTCTCGAAGTTCTCCCACTCCCGCCCCATGAAGTCGTCGAAGATGACGAAGCCGCCCTTCTCGACGTAGCGCCTGAGCCCCGCCGCCTCGGAGTCGCTCGGGATCCAGTAGCCGGGCTCGGAGACGTAGGCGATCGGGTACTTGAGCAGCTCCGGGTCGTCGAACGTCAGGATGTTGCTGCGCGTCGTGTGCGGCTTGAGCGCCGTGATCTCGCTCAGCAGCGTCGTGAAGTTCCGCTCCATCTCCGGGTAGTCGTACGACCACCCGGCGCTGTACAGCTCCGTGTACCGGATCCGTGCGAAGGTGAAGCGCCCGTCGTAGGCGACGTTGTGGGGCTGCGGGGCGCGCTGGCGCCACTGCGCGTGCAGCGGCATCGCGTGCAGCGGCATCGCGAGCAGCAAGTATATCGCGAGGCAGGGAAGGGGGATGGGGGACGGGGGATGAACGACACCGGGCGGCAGGAGCCTCCCGAGGCATTGCATCCTCCATCCCCCATCCCCCTTCCCTGCTCTTCTCACCGCGTCATCCCGTAGATGACATAGTTCACCGCGATCTTGTACGCCTCGTTGGTGATCTGGATCGGCAGGAAGCCGGCGTCGGACCACTCCATGTAGTCGCCGAGGTCGTTGTTGTAGTTCACCACCACCATCAGGCGCTTCTTCGGGTCGTTGTCCTCGAACACGCCGTAGTACTGCGGCTCGTACTGCTGGCCGTACGGGTACTGCTCCATCTCCAGCGTCTTGATGTGGAAGAAGGAGTCGAACACCGGGTGCGTCACATCCAGCCGCACGAGGCGCGCGCCGGGGATCGCCCGGTGCAGCTGCTCCTCGAAGTTCATCCAGTGCGGGCCGACGAAGTCGTCCACGATCAGGAAGCCGCCCTTGAGCAGGTAGTTCCGCAGCCCGCTCACTTCCTGGTCCGTCATCGTCCAGAAGCCGACCTCGCAGAGGTAGGCGACCGGGAACTTGCTGAGCTGCGGATCGTCGAACTTGAAGATGTTTCCGCCCTCGACCGACGGCCGGATGCCGCTGATCTCGTTCAGGATCTTCATGAAGTTCCGCTCGGCGCGCGGGACGTCGTGGTCCCACTTGAGGTCGCGCCGCCCGAAGCGGCCGGCGGTGCTGAGCGGCTCGAAGCGGATGCGCACGAAGGTGAAGCGCCCGTCGTAGGGCACGTTCACGATGTCCTTCGGGTCGCCCCACTGATGGAACGCGTGCCCCGGCCCCGGCGGCCGCCCGTCGTCGCCCTCGTCCTGGAACTGGGCGCGGGCCGGCGCGGCGAACAACAGGACACAGATGAACACGCATGAGAGCACGGATGAACGCGGATGCGTCCCGGCGACGTCCGACGCTCCTGGCGCTCGGGCGAGAGGAACCATGGATGGCGCACGGAGAGATCCGTGTTCACCCGTGCTCTCATGCGTGTTCATCCGTGGTAAGCGGTTCCGGCTCATCTCAAACTCCTCACTTGCTCGCCGACGGCTGGAGCTTGAGCAACAGCTCCTGGGCCTTGTCGAAGTTGGGCGCGGTCTCGAGCGCCTGGAGCACGGCGCGGCGGGCCTGGGCGGCGTCGCCGGCCTCGAAGTGCGCGAGCGCGAGCTGGTAGAGTGCCTCGGCGCGGTCCACCGGCGCCAGCGCGACCACGGCCTGCCGCTCGCGGACCACCTTCCGGCGGTTCCCCGCGCGCGCGTAGAGTGCCGCCAGGCGGTCGTGCAGCGCCGGGTCGTACGGGTACACGTACAGCGCGCCCTCGAGCGCGGCCGCGGCGCCGGCGGGGTCGCCGAGCTGCTCGCGCAGCTCCGAGAGCTCGGCGTAGGCGGCGTAGTGGCTCTCGTTGCGCGCGGTCTGCTGCGCCAGCTCGTCGGCGGCGGCCTTCAGGTTCCCCTGCTTCTTCCGGATCTGCGCCAGGTACCAGTACGGGCTGTCGTCGCCGCCGTACTCCGGGAAGAGCCGCTTCGCCTGCTCGAACCGCGCCGCCGCGTCGTCGAGCTTCCCCTCGTCGTACAGCGAGCGCGCGGCGGCCATCTGCGCCGGGAAGCTCCCGGGGTCGGGGGCCAGCCGCACGGCGCCCCCCCGCTCGCCGGCCGCGCCGGCGCCGCCCCGCAGCGCCGCCAGCGGGCCGGCGAAGCGCTGCTTCAGCCAGGCGTCGAAGCGCGCGTCGAAGTCGGTGAGGCTCACGCTCAGCGCGCGGCGGAACGCCTGGTCGGTCGGCAGGCCGTCCTTGTACGCCTTGAGCAGGTCGCGGATCGCGCGCTCGCCGCCGAAGTCGCGCTCGATCAGCTCGCAGACCAGCGATGCCTGGTAGTAGGCGTGCATGATCTGCTCGGGGTACGCGGGGTGCATGAAGCCGTCGTTGAGCCGGCTCACCGGGAGCAGCTTCCCCTGCTTGTACGCCGCGAGGAAGCTCGGGCTGACGCCGGCGCCCCACCCCGCGCGCGCGCGCCGCTCCTCGAGCACCGACAGCCCCTCGCTCACCCAGCGCGGCACGCGGTGGTCCGTCGCGCCGAGCGTGAACGTGTGGGTGAGCTCGTGCCAGAGCGTCGAGCCCCAGTTGAACTCCCCCTTCGGCCGCGCCGACGGCGAGTCCATCGCCAGCACGTTCCCGAACGCCACGCCTAACGCGCCGAGCCCGGCGAGGCCGGTGGTGCGCACGGAGAAGTCGGCGTGGCTGCGGTACAGCTCGAGCCGCACCGGCGTCGCCGGCCGGTAGCCGTAGCGCCGCGCCAGGGTGTCGTACGCCTCCTCGGCCAGCGCGGTCACGTACGGCGCCAGCAGCGGCGACTCCTTGCCGTCCACGAATACTTGGAAGCGCGGGCTCCGCGTCTCGGCGTAGTCCTTGAACGTGTCCAGCAGGTCGAGCGTGTTCTTCGTCCAGACGTCGTACGGGTCGCCGGCGAACGCGGTCTCCAGGCTCCGCCGCGCCGAGTCGGCCTTGCCCACGCGCAGCTGGTTGGCGCCGAGCAGCGCCCACGCGCGCCAGAGCTTGGGGTCGAGCGTCACCGCCTGGTTCGCGAACGACACCGCCCCGCCGTAGAACCGGTTGCGCGCCGAGAGCTCGGCGAGCGTGGCGTACAGGTCGGCGTAGCGCGGGTTGATCGCCAGCGCCCGCTCGCGCGCCTCGTCGTAGCCCTTCCGGTCGCCGCGGAAGAAGCGCGACGCGGCGACCACGGTCAGCGCGTCGAGCGACGCCGGGTCGCCGGCCAGCGCACCCTGCGCCTCCCGCTCGGCGCCCTCGTAGTCCTCGCTCTCCAGCAGCAGCGTGGCCAGGAAGGTCCTGGCCTCGGCCAGCTCCTTGTTGGTCGCCAGCGCCTTCCGCGCCGCCTCGGCCGCGCCGCCTTCGCCGTCGAAGCGGAGCCGCCTGGCGAAGCCGAGCAGCGCCCGCGGATGATTCGCGTTGATGCGCAGCGCGGCGGCGAACGACTCCTGCGCGTCCGGGCTGTTGTACTTCTCCAGGAACATCTCGCCGAGCGCGACGCGCGCGTCGAGGTTCGTGGAGTCGGCGGCGATCGCGCGGTCGTAGGCGCGGAGCGCGTCCTTGAACAGCTGCGGGTCGTCGCGCCCCAGGTAGCGGCACGCTTCGGCGACCGCAGCCAGCTCCTCGGAGGTGAGCCGCGCGGCGCCGCTGTTGTACACGGGAATGAACGTCTCGAACAGCCGCCGCGCCTCGTCCACCTGCCCGCGGCGCCAGCGCAGCACCCCCAGGTTCAGCCGCGCGTCGAGCGAGTCCGACGCGCGGCCGGCGATGGCCGCGGTGAACGCGCTCTCGGCCGCCGCCAGCCGGCCGCGCGCCATCAGCACCTCGCCCAGCGCGTTCCGCGTCTCGGCCGACCCGCCCGCCCGCCCGGCCTCCTCGGCCTCGGCGTAGCGCCCGACCTCGGCCAGCGCCCGCACCAGGCCGCGGCGCGCGCGTGCGGCGTTAGGCCCGGCCGCCTCGGCGCCCTTGCGATAGAGCTCGATCGCGCGGTCGTAGCTGCCGGTGCGGTAGGCGGTGTACGCGTCGCCCTGCTGCGCCTGCGCGGAGCAGGAGGAGAGCAAGAAGCAGCATGCGGCGGGGAGGAATCGGCGGCGGCGGC
>DATFPD010000031.1:0-6033 GCA_035265005.1 Gemmatimonadaceae bacterium
CAGGCACTGAGGGCACCGCGCCCGCGCGCGGCGCCACCGCCGCCCGCGCGGTCGGGTTCGGCCTCGGCACGGGCGTGCTCATCGCCGCCTACACGCTCTGGGACAAGCACGCCGTCGGCCCGCTCGGCATCTCGCCGGTCCTGATGGAGTGGGCGACGAGCGCCGCCCGCGTCGTGCTCCTGGCCCCGGTCGCGGCGCGCCGCCCGGACGAGGTGCGCGCCCTCTGGCGCACCCGCCGCCGTGACGCGCTCTGGATCGGCGCCCTCAACCCGCTCTCCTACCTGCTCGTCCTCTGGGCGCTCCAGTTCAGCCCCGTGAGCTACGTCGCCCCCGCGCGCGAGGTCAGCATCCTCCTCGGCGCCGCGATGGGCGCCCGCCTACTGAACGAAGGCCAGGCGCGACGGCGCCTCCTCGCGGCAGCCGCGATCCTGCTCGGCGTCGTGGCGCTGGCGTCAGGGTAGGGCGATTCGCGAATCGCCCTACCCTTCCCACCCCTCCACCACCATCCCCGACACCTCGAACCGTACCGGCCGCCAGCCGGCGTCGGGGGCGCGGAGGCGGGCGCGGGCCTCGGCGGTCAGGTAGATGCGGCCCATCGCGCCGCGGTCCTGCGCCATCTTCGAGGCCAGGTTCACCGGCGTGCCGGCGATGTCGCGCGTGCCGTCGCCGTCCAGGTCGAAAAGCAGCACCGGGCCGGCGTCGATGCCGATGCGGCTGGCGATCCCCTGCTCGGCCAGCTCGGCGCGGAAGCGGCGCGCGAACGCCACCGCGGCGTCGCAGTCGGCGAAGACGTAGATGCCCAGCCGGCCGGCGGTCTTCACCGTCTCCCCGCCTGACGAGTAGCCGAGCCGCGCCAGGAGCTCGTCGCCCACCCGGCGCATCGCGACCGTCAGCGCCAGCTCGTCGAGCAGCACCGCCTCGGCCGTGTCCGCCGGCGCCGCCTGCTCGCGCTCGCGCTCCACCAGCACCACCGCCCGGTCGGCGGCGAAGCGCCGCTCCAGCGCCTCGGGGGCCGCGCCGCCGGCCTCCCGGCAGCGGCGCATCTCGGCGTGGAACTCCGCCGAGTACGGGATGGGGTAGGCGACGTTCGCGGCGTCGAGCGCGCCCGGCGCGGGGCGGGGGCCGTCCACCAGGCGGACGGTCGGCACGCCGCTCCCCCCGGGCGGGCGGGGCTCGAGCGCGAACCGGGGCGCGCCCTCGCCCAACGCGGCGACGAACGCGGCCGTGAGCACGACCTCGCCCCCCTCGGTCTCCGACTCCGCCACCTCATCCGCCGCCTCGGCGTCCGGGCCCAGTAGCGCGTCGCCGAGCCGGTAGAACGCCCCGCGGTGCGCCGCCGCGCCGACCCCCACCTCGCACTCGGCGGCCAGCCGGTCGCGCAGCGCCAGCAGCATCCGCGCGACGTCGGCGGCGCCCACCGCCGGCTCGGGGTAGAACATGAGCGTGTTGTCCGCCGCCCACACCCCCACCCCCTCGCCCCCCGCCGCGCAGCCGTACGCGTGCACCAGCTCCTTCGGCCGGTCGAGCAGCGTCAGCATCTCCACCAGCCCGCGCCGCCTCGTCAGGCGCGTCAGCCCCGCGGCGTCCGTCGCCACGACCGTCCCCCGCACCACTGTCGGCGCCAGAATCTCCCGCGCCGCCCCCGCGCTCCGGTCGCTGCGCACCCACCGCTCCACGACCTCCCCCGGCACCCCGCGCCCGGTGCGGGTCGGAAGGTCGAAGAAGGACGGCGGGAAGTGGGTGCGGGAGAGGCGGGCCATGAGCGTAACGGCTGCGAGTTGCGAGCTGCGAGATGGACCTGGCAGGCATCGAGGAGCCTCCCGGGGCCCCTCTCGCAACTCGCAGCTCGCAACTCGCACCTACTTCACCTTCTTCCTCACATAATACACGACCCCCGCCACGTCATCTGTGACGAGGAACCCGCCGCGGAACCGCATCACGTCCGCCGGGCGGCCCTGGACGCGGCCGGAGCGGAGGAAGCCCGCGACGAGCGGCTCCCAGCTCCCGTCGCGGGCGACGCGCACCACGGCGTAGCCGCGGCCGAGGCGGCGGTACGCCGAGCCGTGCAGCGCCACCAGGAAGTGGTCGCCGTCGGACTCGACGCCGAGCGGGGCGCTGTGGGCCGGGAACGCGGCCAGCGGGCGGGGCACGCGGGCGCAGTCCACCGACGGCCGGGGCGAGAGCAGCGGCTCCATCAGCGTGTCGCGGCGCGCGGCGGCGCCGCCGCCGGGCTCGTAGCAGAGCGGCCAGCCGTAGTGCGCGCCGTCCCGCACCTCGTACAGCGGCTCGGCCGGCTGGTCGCTCCCCAGGTGGTCCACGCCCATGTTCGTGGCGTACAGCCGCCCGCCGGCCCACACCAGCCCCACCGCGTTGCGCAGCCCGCGCGCGTACACCCGCCGCCGCTTCGTCGCCGGGTCGACCTCCAGCACCGCCGCCCGCTCCGGCTCCCGCTCCACGCAGACGTTGCAGCTGCTGCCGACCGAGACGTAGAGCCGCCCGTTAGGCCCCACGACCACGGTGCGCGTGAGGTGCCACCCGCCCTCCTCGGCGGGGCGGCCGTAGCCGGGGAAGGTCGCCACCAGCTCCGGCGCGGCGCGCGGCGCCGTGTCCCCCGCCGCCCACGCGTAGCGGACCAGGCTGTCGGTGAGCGCCACGTACAGCCACTGCCCGCCCCCGGCGCGCGGCGCGAAGGCGAGCCCCTGCGGGTTGCGCTGGCCCGCGACGTAGCGCCGCGCCGCCGCGAACCGCCCGCGCCCGCCGTCGAACCGCTCCAGCACGTACACCGCGCCCCGCCGGTTGTCGGCGCGCGAGTACAGGTCGCTCAGCACCACCCGCCCGCTGTCGTCAGGCACCGCCGCCATCCACCGCGGCCGCCGCAGCCCCCGCGCCGCCACGGTCACCTCGTACCCCTCCGCCACGTCCAGCGTCACGGCCTTGCCGTTCGCCAGCGTCAGGCGCTGGGGGACCAGTCGCTGGGGGAACATCCGTGCGTGGCCGTCGGTCGGGGGGCGCTGGGCGGGGAGAGTGGCGGCAGTGAGCAGTGCGAAGATGGAGATGAAGGGATGGAGGGATGAACCAGCCCGGGCCGTCCCGAGCCTCAGTCCATCCCTCCATCCCTTCATCCCGATCTCTCCCTGCGGAGTGACTTCCAACGGCCCCCGCAGCTCACCGAGCGCAGAAGCCGGGCCCGTCTAATTTGTCCCCGCGATCTTCGCCCCCTTCCTCGGCAGCATCTCGTCGCGCATCGCCGCCAGGTAGACGAACGTCGCCACCACCACCGCGTTGTGCCGCATGTCGTCCGCCTGGAGCCGCTCGAAGGTGTCCATGTTCGAGTGGTGCGTGCGTGTGCCGTACTCGACCTCGTCCTGGATGAACTGGAAGCCGGGGAGCCCCACGCGGTCGAAGGACAGGTGGTCGGTGCCGGTCGTGTTGCGCATCGTCAGCGTCGTCATGCCGCGCGAGCGGAAGGGCGCCATCCACGCCTGGAAGATCGGCCCGACGGCGGCGTTCCCCTGCTGGTAGACGCCGCGGATCTTCCCCGTGCCATTGTCCACGTTGAAGTAGGCCGACATCCGCGCGTGCTCGGGCTTCGTCTGCCCGCTCGCCGTGTCCGCGAAGTGCTGCCGGACGTAGGCGCGCGAGCCGAGCAGCCCCTGCTCCTCGCCGGTCCAGAGCGCGATCCGCACCGTGCGCCGCGGCTTGAGCCCCGCCGCCTGGAGGATGCGCACCGCCTCCAACATCACGGCCGAGCCGGCGGCGTTGTCGGTCGCGCCGGTGCCCGTGTGCCACGAGTCGAAGTGGGCGCCGAGCATCACGACTTCATCCTTGAGCCGCGGGTCGGAGCCCGGGATCTCGGCGACGAGGTTGTAGGACATCGAGTCGGCGTCGAGGAAGCGGTTGCGCACGTCGAGCTGCATCCGCACCGGCACCCCCATCTCGAGCGTGCGCGCGATGCGGCCGTAGTGCTCGGCGGCCAGCGTCAGGTGCGGCAGCTTCGCCGGCGCCTTGCGGTCGCGCGAGCCGCCGGTGCCCTGGGCGAAGACCGTCCCGCCGTTCCCGCGCGAGCTGGGGAGCAGCACCGCGACCGCGCCCTCGGCCGCCAGGAAGTCGCGGCGCTTCTCCTCGAAGACGCGCTGCGCGGCGCGCTGGCGCCGGGTGCTCTCCGAGCGCGCGCTGTCGCGCGGCGTCTCGGGGCCGGCGAGCGCCTCCAGCTCCTGCTCGGTGTAGCGCGAGGCGAGCGGCTCGAACAGCGCCTTCACCTCTGGCGCCTCGGCGATCATGACGATCTTCCCCTTGAGCTTCCCGCGGTACTTCGCGAAGTCCGCCTCGCTGTCCATCGCCGCCATCACCATCGGCGCCGTCACCGGCCCCGCGGTGCCGGGGGTCCACGCGCTGGCGTAGGCGAGCACCGGGTAGCGCGACGGCTCGATCACGCTCGCCGTCGTGCTCACGTTCTCCCACCCGCGCCCGAACGGCCCCCACGGCTCCAGACGCGGGTTCGCCAGCCCCCACTCGCCGAGCTTCTTCGTCGCGTAGCCGGCGGCGGCCCGGATGGACGGCGAACCGGTGAGCCGCGCGCCGTATACGTCGGTCAGGTAGCTCGCGATCTCCATGACCTGCGAGCGGTTGAAGCCCTCGTCCATGATCCGGGCGACGGCGGCGCTGTCCACCGTCTCGCGCCCCGGGGCGGCGGCGGCCGCCGCCGGCGACTGCGCGCGCGCCGGCGTCGCGGTCGTCGCGAGCGGGGCGAGGGCGGCGGCGTACAGGAGCGCGGTCAGGGCCGCACGGGCAACCGCGGAGGCGCGGGGGGGAGCGAACGGCATACGAAGCGATCTCCTAAACGGGAAGTCAGGTGGGACGGGCCATCCAACATAAGCGGGTGCACCGGTCGTCTACTCGCCTGCTCCTACGCATCTGGTGGCAAGAGCGTTGTCCCGCCTGCACATCAGACGTTCATCGTCCGGCCCGCGCCCACGGTCGAAGAGTCGTCCCTCGATCTATTGCCCCAAACGGTCTCAGGGCCGATTATTGCAGCGTCCCGTCCCTCGCCGTTTTTCACTCCAGGTCGCATGGCTGACAGCGGTATCACGCAGGTAGGCAAGTACCACGTCCTGGAGCTCGTGGGCGAGGGAGCGATGGGCGTCGTCTACCGCGCCGTCGACCCGGTGCTGAACCGCGCCGTGGCCGTCAAGGTCATGAACGACGCCCTGGCGCGCGAGGAGGAGCTGCGCGCCCGCTTCCTGCGCGAGGCCCAGGCCGCCGGCTCGCTCCAGCACCCGAACGTCATCACGATCTACGACTTCGGGGAGGTGGAGGGCCACCTCTACATCGCGATGGAGTACGTCGAGGGGGACGACCTCGAGCACGTGCTCAACGTGCGCGAGCCGCTCCCGCTCCAGACCAAGCTGGACATCATCACCGACGTCCTGAGCGGGCTCGCGTACGCGCACAAGCGCGGCATCGTCCACCGGGACATCAAGCCCGCCAACATCCGGCTGACCGAGGACCGGCGGGCGAAGATCATGGACTTCGGCATCGCCCACCTCGCCTCGTCGCGGGCCACCCGGACGGGGATGATCGTGGGGACGCCGGACTACATGGCGCCCGAGCAGGTGACCGGCGGGCAGATCACGGCCGCGACCGACCTGTTCTCGGTCGGCACGGTGCTCTACGAGATCCTGAGCGGCGCGCGCCCCTTCCAGAGCACGACCGTGCACGGGGTGCTGTACAAGGTCGTGAGCGAGCACCCGCCGGCGCTCAAGAGCATGAACCCGGGGCTCCCGCCGGAGCTGTACGCGATCGTCCAGCGGGCGCTGGCCAAGGACCCGGCGAGCCGCTTCAGCAGCGCGCTCGAGATGGCCGCGGCCGTGAGCGCCGTCCGCTCGTCGCTGACCGACCCGCCGGCCCGCCAGTCGTCGCGCTCGCTGCACGCCACGCTCTCGGGGGTCTCGTCGTCGGGCCCGCACGGCCGACAGGCGCCGCTCCCGGCAACGCGGGTCGTCTCCGCGCAGCCCCGGCGCCTGGCCGCGGGGA
>DATFPD010000032.1:0-4787 GCA_035265005.1 Gemmatimonadaceae bacterium
CTCACCGGCGCGGCGCTCGGGACGCTCCCCGCGGCGCTGTGGATGGCGTCCTCGCGCGAGCGGCGCCCGCACTACCAGCGCGGGGAGCCGTTGCTCGCCGTCCGCTCCGGGGACATCGCCACGATCGCGGCGCTCACGCCGCTCACGCAGGCGGCCGGCGTGGCGCTCGCGACCCGCGGGTGCCGGCGCGACCCCATGCGGTTGGGACAGTTCCGGGCGCCGTGACACGCCGCCGTCAGGTGGCCGGCGTCAGAACCGGAACACCTTCTTCAGCGCCCGCCCCACCTTCTCCTTCACCTGGTCGGCCCAGGCTTCGTTAGGCTCGCCGAACGGGTCCTCGCCGCCGTTCTCGTGGGCGCGGCAGGGGGAGGTGGGCTCGGTGCCGGGCTTGAACCACTCGCGCTGGGTGACCGGGCAGAAGTCGGTGGCCAGCTCGCCGGTCTCGGCGTCGATGAGGCGCATCACCATGCCGGCGGGCGGGGCCCACTCCCCCTCCGACGAGCGCTCGCGCCACCCGGTGCTGAAGAACTCCGCCCAGGCGGGCGCGGCCAGCCGGCCGCCGGCGGCGTTGCCGCTGATGGCGCGCGGGGTGTCGTAGCCGAACCAGAAGCCGGCCACCACCGCCGGCGTGTAGCCCACGAACCAGACGTCGGCGCCGTTGTTCGTCGTCCCGGTCTTGCCCGCCACCGGGCCCTGCACGCCCATGTCGCGCACCGTGCGCCCGGTGCCGTGGTCCACCACCGAGCGCAGCATCGACGTGAGCTGGTAGACGTCGCGCGGGTCCATGACGGGCACGCGCGCGCCGATCTCGCTCGACCAGAGCACCGTGCCGTCCGCCGACTCGATCCGCCGCACCAGGCGCGGCGTCACGCGGTAGCCGCCGTTGGCGAACGGCGCGTACGCCAGCACCAGCTCCCACGGCGTCACCTCCTCGGCGCCGAGGGCGATCGCCGGGACCGGCGTCAGCGGCGTGGAGATCCCGTTGCGCTGCGCCACGGCAATGACGCGCGGCTCCCCGACCGCGCGGCTCACCCGCACCGTCGCCGCATTCGACGAGTGCACGAGCGCGTCGCGCAGCGTGACGCGCCCGCGGTACTCGTCGCCGAAGTTCGACGGCGCCCAGACGTTCCCGCCCTGCTCCACCTCCACCGGCTCGTCGTCCACCATCGACGCGGGGGTGTAGCCCACCGCGAGCGCGGCCGCGTAGACGAACGGCTTGAACGCGGACCCGGGCTGCCGGCGCGCCGACACGGCGCGGTTGAAGCCGCCGCGCTCGTAGCTGCGCCCGCCGACGAGCGCGCGCACGTCGCCGGTGCGAGGGTCCACGGCGACCATCGCCCCCTCGGCCGCCGGGCCGGCGCGCCCGTACCACTGGTCGCTCTCGCGCTGGATCGCCGCCGCGTAGCGCCGCACGGCGCGCGTCGCCGCCCGCTGCGCGCTCCCGTCGAGCGTCGTGTACACGCGGGCGTCCGCCTCCTCGACCCCGCGCGCCTGGAGCACCGAGTCCACCAGGCTCCGCACCAGGTCGAGGGCGTACGAGTCGTCGGGGTTGGTGGGGCGCCACTCGGTGGCCGAGACGCGCATCGGCTGGCGGGCCGCCGCCGCCGCGCGGTCGCGCGGGAGGTAGCCCTCGCGCGCCATCACCGCGAGCACGAGGTTGCGGCGCTGCGTCGCGCGCCGCGCGTCCTTGCGCGGGGTGTAGCGCGACGGCCCCTTGGGCAGCGCGGCGAGCGTCGCCGCCTCGGGCAGCGTGAGCTTGTCGACGCTCTTGCCGAACAGGTCGCGGCTCGCCGCCTCGACCCCGTACATGCCGTTGCCGAGGTAGATGACGTTCAGGTACAGCTCGAGGATCTGGTCCTTCGTCAGGCTCTGCTCCAGCAGCCGCGAGACGCGCAGCTCCATCATCTTGCGCCGGAGCGTGCGCTCGCCGGCGTAGCGCGCCGCGAAGGTGTTCCGCACCGTCTGCATGGTGATGGTGCTGAACCCCTCGCGCACGCCGAGCGAGGTGACGTTCCGCACGACCGCGCGGGCGAAGCCGCGCCAGTCGAGGCCGTTGTGCTGGTAGAAGCGGCGGTCCTCGACGGCGATGAATGCCTGCCGCACGTGCGCCGGCACCTTGGAGAGCGGGACGTTCACCCGCCGCACCTGGGTGATCCGACCCAGGAGCCGCCCATCGCGGTCCAGGATCCGACCGCCCTCGGCCGGCCGGAAGGTGCGGATCTCGACCTGGGTCGGGCACCCCTGGAAGCCGCAGGTCACGACCCAGACGTCGAACGCCACGACAGAGGCGACGGCGAGGGTCAGGACGGTGAGGGACTTCCAGCGCGGCCGCATCCAGTCGCGCGGCGCCACGCCGGGCTCGGCCCGCAGGCGCCGCGCGAAGTCGCGAAAGAAGGCTCGGGGTGCGAAGCGCAAAGGGATGCGGCGCGGGTGAAAGAGTCGGGACAGCCCCGAATCCCGTAATCGGCCATTCAGCTTTCGGGCCCTATCTCTTGGTACGCCCCGACTCGGCGCAGGTTTCCCGCCGCCGGCTCTGAAACCAGGCGGGGCACCAGGGGTACTGGTGCGTGACGGGAGCCGCTATTCTTCGTCTCTTTTGCGAAGACCCTACCCCGCTCTCGTCCCCAATCTCGACATACATGCTTCGCAGTACCTCGCTGGTCTGCACCCTCGCCACCGCGGCTCTCTCGGGCTGCGCGGGTGCCGACTCGCACGCGTCCGTCGTTCGCCCTACCGGTGACACCCCGCCGGCTGCCACGACGCCCACGGTGACCCGCTCCAACGGCTCGGTGGCGCCCGCCGCAACGGCCGGCGCCGTCGACGGCGCGACCTCGCGCGCCCCGAACACGATGGGCCGCATCCCGGTGGTGGAGTATCACGTCATCGGCGACAAGGACACGCAGTTCGAGCGCACGCGCGAGAACTTCCGCAAGGACCTCGAGCTGCTCTACGAGCGCGGCTACCGCCCGGTGAACGTCTCGCAGATCGTCGACAAGCAGATCGACCTCCCGGCCGGGATGTCGCCGGTGGCGTTCGTCTTCGACGACGCGTCGCCGTCGCAGTTCCGCTACGTGGAGAAGAACGGCCAGCTCGAGATCGACCCGACGAGCGCGCTCGGCATCTGGATGGACTTCAGGAAGTCGCACCCCGACTGGAGCAACCGGGCGACGTTCTGCATGCTCTCCGGCGCCGAGGCGGGCCGCTCGCTCTTCGGCAACAAGGGGATCGAGGGGCAGCAGGACGCCTGGCGCTTCAAGAAGGTGCAGTTCCTCAAGGAGCAGGGCTTCGAGCTGTGCAACCACACGCTGTGGCACGCCACGCTGAGCCACTACTCGGACGAGGTGGTGCAGGAGCAGATCGCGCGCGGGCAGATGGCGATCGACTCCGCGGTGCCGGGATACAAGGTGCGCACCTTCGCCCTGCCGAAGGGCGTGTGGCCGAAGAACCGGGCGCTGGCCTATGCCGGCTCGTGGAAGGACCCCAAGAGCGGCCGCGTGATCAGCTACAAGTACGACGCGGTGCTCGAGGTGGCGGGCGGTCCGAGCGTGAGCCCCTACGACTCGACGTTCGACGCCCACAGCATCGACCGGGTGATCGTCTTCGGGAACGCGCTCGGTCGAACACTCGACCAGCTCGACAAGTCCGGCCGGCGCTACGTGGCTGACGGAAAGAGATAGGGCAGCACTGAAGGGACCAGAGCGATCGAGGAGGAACGGCCCCGGGAAGCGAGAACTTCCCGGGGCCGTTCCTCCTTAATTCTCTTGGTCCCCTGAGCCCCCGCGGTCCCTCGGCTTAGGGTCTGGCCTCGCTCACGTGTCAGAATTCTGCCCGCCGTCTGTCAGAAATCTGCCCTTGTTCGATGGTCGAACCTTCGCAACCTTTTGCCGGATCGGAAGGCCGCGACCGACGCGGCGCGATCCGGGGCCAGGGGAGTCCGTGAGCTACTCCGAGCAAACCATTCGTCACCTGCCGTACTTCGAGGCGCTCGCCCAGATGGACGAGGGCGATCCCTCGTGGCGAACCACCTCGGCCGGTCTCGTGGTCCTGCGCCTGATCGACGCGTGGCTGGAGGAGGGCGCGCACGTCGCGGCGTCGGACTCCTGGGGGATGCGCGCCGTGCGCGAGACGGTGAACGGCGTCAGCCCCGGTAGCGCCGAGCGCTCGATCCTCATCGGCATCCTGGACGCGATGGAGGGAGCGGCGGTGCCCTCCCTCGCCCCGATCGCGCCGCGGCTCATGGCGTATGGGCGCGCCCTCGACTTTGCGGGCAAGTGGCACCTCGCGGGCGACGTCTTCCGCACGATCGTCGCGCACGTGCATCCGGACGAGGACGCGGACGTGGCGATCGACGCCAACCTGCGCATCGGGTACTGCTCGCGCATGCTGGGCGATCTGGAGGTGGCGGCGGCGGCGTACACGCGGGCGGGGCTGATCGCGGAGTCGATGGGGGACATGGTGAAGATCCTGTACTCCCAGCTCGGCGCCGCGAACATCGCGAAGGCCCGGGGCAACCTCCCGCACGCCGAGGAGATCCTGAGCCGGACTTACGAGCGCGCGACCGCCAATCAACTGCCGGAGGTCGGCGCGCTGGCACTCCACGATCGCTCCACGATCGCGCACGCCCGCGGCGAGTACGAGCGCGCGATCCGGCTCGCCTACGAGGCGCTCGGCGCCACCACGAAGCCGACGGGGCGCGACCGCCTGCTGGCGGACATCGCGAGCTCGTTCCTGGAGCTCGGCGTACGCACCGCCGCGCGAGACGCGCTGCTGGTGCTCGCCAACACGGC
>DATFPD010000033.1:0-5683 GCA_035265005.1 Gemmatimonadaceae bacterium
CGGCGAGCGGGACCAGGACAAGCGACGCGAGCCCCAATGGCCAGGGGACGCTGTACGCCGGCCCGGGCGCGGTCGCCATCAGCTCCGCGTCGATCGCGAGCCCCGCGACTGTCGCGGCGAACGTCAGGAGTCGCGATCGCCCCAGACTCGGGATCAGCGGGCTCTCGACAGGGGCCGCGCGGCGCATCATTCACCGTCCGAACGGTCGAGCCTCGCGGCCGCGCGCGAGACCATCCATCCGCTCACGACCACCGGCAGCGGAGCGAGGACGAGCCACCCGAGCACGCCCACCGCCACGCAAAGCGGCTCGGTCGCTCTCGCGTCGTAGTTGCAGTCATAGTCCCATCGCTCGCCGTACCTTTCGGCGAGGAACGACAGTGATCCAAGCTGCGGTCGCCGCGAGCGCGGTGGTTGCCGGCGCTCGGCGCGCGACCCACGACGGCTCGCGGAACGCGGTAAGCTGAAGGAGCGGGAGCCCAACGGCGCTCCATCCGGCGAAGCCGCCAGCCAGCTGGCGGCCGCCGAAGACCGAGACGTCGGTGTGCGACGCCATGGGCACCCATCCGCCAAGGAGCAGCGTCCAGAGGACGGCGAGTCCGCGGCGCGGGGCGAGCGCGAGCACGAGGAAGCAGTTGACGAGCGCCGCTGCGCCGACCATCAGGAGGCTCACTCCAGCCCCGCCCGCCGCGGCGGTGGAGTATGGCTCGCCTGACGCCGACAGCAGGTCCGGCAGGTACACCGGTAGGGCCACCGCGAGAGCGAACCGCAGGGGACCCAGGCGCCGCGATGTCATGGGGCGAGGGGCTTCCGCCGGGCGGCGACGTGCAGGCAGAGCGCCGCGAGGACGAAGCCGGCGAACCCGCCGAGGATCGCGTCAGGGCCGCGCGGCGCGAGCAGCTCGCCCGCCGCGGCGCCGGCGACCGTGCCGACCGCCGTGCCGGCGATGGCTCGGCCGAGCGGAACGCGGCGCAGAAGCACCCACGAGATGACGGGCGCGGCAATCGCGCCAACCATCGCACCGAAGATGGCGCCGACGGCGATGGTTTCGCCGAGGGACACTATCGTGCTCCGCCAGCCGTGGATCGCCCCCACGACCGTCGCCGCCGCCGCGCCGCAGAGAGCGCCTGCGACGGCACCGACGCCCATGAGGCCGGCGGTGACGAGGACGATGCGCCGGGCGCGCGGTGCCGCCACCACGTTAGGCGTGGCCGGCCGCGTCCGTCCGCAGGCGCAGGTACACGGCGCCGGCGACGAAGCCCAGCAGCGCGCCGGCCGCGGAGCCCAAGACGGGCATGACGGCCCACCCGGCGGCGCCGCCGGCCACCGTCCCGAGCGCAGTCCCGGCGATCGCTCGGCCGAGCGGGACTCGGCGGAGGAGCCCCCATCCGATGAGGGGCGCGCCAACCGCCCCGGTGACCGCGCCGACCAGGCTCGCGAACGCCAGGACGAAGGCGGCGCCCTCGAGCGAGGTCCGGGGCGTGACCACGCGCAGGCACAGGAGCACGAGCCCGAGCGACACGGCGGCGCAGGCGCCGCCGACGAGGGCGCCGGCGGCGGAGAGTCCGGCCGTGACGATGGCGATCCGCGCCGGGCGGCTCCGGCCGGGCAGGGGGACGGGCGATTCGGTCATGCGACGTCAGGCGGCGAGGTGCCCCCGCCGCTCGCGCAGCCAGAGGTAGCCGAGCGCCGCGGCGGCCTGGGCGGCCATGAGCGCGCCGGCGGTCATGGGGAGGAACTCGTGGTCGCCGTTGCGCGGGTGGAGGTTGTAGAGCACGCCCTGGAGGAAGGCGGCGTTGCCGACGGCGAGGGCGGCGAGCTGGCCGCCGGCGAGGAGGCGCGTCATCGGGCGGCTGAGGGCCTGGTAGGGGCGCCAAGCCCAAGCGTAGAGGAGCGTGTAGCCGCCCTGGGCGACGAGCGCGAGGCCGGTGAGGAGCATGATCCAGAAGGGGCCCTCGCCGCGCGCCGACTGGACGACGAAGGCGCCGGCGAGGAGCGCGCCGAGGGCGACATCGAGGGTGGAGATGGCGGCGATGGCCTTCTTGAGCATGGCAGTGGGCTCCGGAAAGTGTCTCGGCGGAAGGTACGCAAAGTTTACCGGTGCGTCAAGTACTTTTCATTGCAAAGTGTGGACGAGCGGCTGGCCGTCTGCGGGGCGAGGCGTCGATGGAGGGCCAGGAAATATTCCCTATCGCGGGAAACATTCCCTGGATTTTCGCCGGACCGGCCCCGGCCCTCACGACCGCCCGTTCTCCCGCAGCCACGCGTACATCGTGCGGTGCAGCGCGCGCACCTTCCGGTTCTCCTCCGACCGCACCCGCGCGTCCAGCTTCGCGTCCAGGTGCCGCAGCTCGCGCAGCAGCTTCCGGTAGCTCGCCAGCCGCTCCGCCGGCAGCGCCCCGCTCGCCACCGCGTCGAGCACCGCGCACGCCGGCTCGGACTGGTGCGCGCAGTCCGCGAAGCGGCAGCCGGCGGCGAGCTGCTCGATGTCGGCGAACGCGTCGCCCAGGCCGCCGGCGTCGTCGTCGCCCTCCCAGAGCTGGAGCTCGCGCATCCCCGGCGTGTCGATCACCAGCCCGCCGCCGTCCGGCAGCGCGATCAGCTCGCGGTGCGTGGTCGTGTGGCGCCCGCGGCCGTCCGACTCGCGCACCGCGGCGGTGCGCAGCCGCTCCTCGCCGAGCAGCCAGTTGATCAGCGTGCTCTTCCCCACGCCTGACGAGCCGAGCAGCGCCGCCGTGCGCCCGGCGCCGACGTATTGGCGCAGCGCCTCCAGTCCGTCGCCGGTCACCGTGCTCACCGCGTGCACCGGCACGCCGAGCGCCACCGACTCGACCTCGCGCAGCGCGGCCGGCACGTCCGCGCAGAGGTCGGCCTTCGTCAGGACGATCGCCGGCGAGGCGCCGCTCTCCCACGCCAGCGTCAGGTAGCGCTCGAGCCGGCGCGGGCTCAGGTCGCCGGCGAGCGCGCTCACGAGGAACACCACGTCCACGTTCGCCGCGACCACCTGCGCCTCCAGCTCGCGCCCCGCCGCCTTGCGAGCGAACGCGCTCCGCCGCGGCAGCAAGGCGTGGATCGTCGCCCCGCCCTCGGCCGGCCGCGCGCTGGCCGCGACCCAGTCCCCTACCGCGGGAAGGTCGGCGCGATGCCGCGCCTCGTGGCGGTACTTCCCGGAGAGCTCCGCCCACAGCTCCCCGTCCGCCGAGTACAGCACGTACGCGCCGCGATGCTCCGCCGCCACGCGCGCCGGAACCCATCCCCGCCCCTCGTGCGGCGCCATCTCCGCCGCGCGGTCGGGGGTCCAGCCGAGGTCGTCGAGCGTCACGGGATGGGGGATGCGGGATGCGGGATGCCGGGCCTGGAAGCAGATTAAGAGAGTCACGCCGGCCGCCGCAGGGAAGCCCAGCGCCGCATCCCGCATCCCGCATCCCCCCATCCCGCATCGCATCCCGCTTCATGCCCGATCACAAGTCCTCCTACCTCCGCGGCCTGTTCGAGGGCGCGATCCACGATCACCTGCTCTTCCCCTACCCGCCCCCGCTCGAGCGGCGCGATCCGGACGAGGCGCGGGTGGTGCGTCGGCTGATCGACGGGCTGCGGGAGCTCCAGCGGAGGGGCGTCATCGACTCGGCGCGCTTCGACGAAGAGGAGCAGGTCTCGGAGGAGTCGATCCGCGCGTTCGCCGAGATGGGGATGCTCGCCCTCACCATCCCGAAGCAGTACGGCGGGCTGGAGCTCTCGGCGACGGCGTACGCGCGCGTCTTCGCCGCGCTCAGCACGATCGACCCCTCGCTCGGCGTGCTGGTCGGGGTGCACTGCGGGCTGGGGTCGAAGGCGATCGTGCTGTTCGGCACGGAGGAGCAGAAGGCGCGCTACCTGCCGCCGCTCGCGCGCGGGGAGATGCTGGCGGCGTACGCGCTCACCGAGCCCGAGACCGGCTCCGACGCCCAGCACATCGTCAGCCGCGCCGAGCCGAGCGCGGACGGCACCGGGTGGGTGCTCAATGGGCACAAGTGGTGGATCGGGAACGGCCACCGCGCGGGCGTCATCGCCACCTTCTGCCAGACGCCGGTCGACCGGAAGGGGGAGCGGACGCAGCGGCCGACGGCGTTCCTCATCCGCCCCGACATGCCTGGGTTCCGCGTCGTCGGCACAGTGCGGAAGATGGGGATCCGCGGCTCGACGCAGGGGGAGCTCAAGTACGAGAAGCTGTTCGTGCCGAACGACCACGTGCTCGGCCAGGTGGGGAAGGGCTTCGCGGTCGCGGTGAACGTGCTGAACGGCGGGCGCCTGACGCTGGCCGCCGGGTGCGCCGGGGCGACAAAGCACGTGCTCGGCGAGATGGCGCGCTTCGCCGAAGGGCGCGTCCAGTTCCAGCGGCCGATCGCCGCGTTCGAGATCACGCAGCGCAAGATGGCGGACCTGGCCGCGAAGGCCTACGCCGCCGACGCCATGCTGGGCCACCTCGCCTGGCTCGTCGACCGCGGCGACGCCGACGTGGCGCTGGAGGCGGCGTGCGCCAAGGTGTTCGCGAGCGACATGATCTGGGAGGCGTCGGACGAGATGGTGCAGGTGGCGGGCGGGCGGGGCTTCGTGAAGCCGTTCCCGTACGAGCGCATGCTGCGCGACGCGCGCATCAACCGGATCTTCGAGGGCGCGAACGAGGTGCTGCGGCTCTTCATCGCCCTCAACGGCCTCCAGGGGCCGGCCGAGCGCCTGAAGGAGGTGGGGCACGCGCTGCGCCGCCCGCTGGCCAACCTGGGGATGCTGAGCGGCTACGCGGTGGTGCGCGTGTCGCGCGCGATCGGCGCGATGGACGGCGTCGACACCGCGCTCCACCCGCGCCTGGCGAGGCACCGCGAGTACCTGGAGAAGCACGTGCGCGAGCTGGCGCTGGCCACCGAGCGGATGGTGACCACGCACCGCAAGGAGATCATCGAGCGGCAGATGGTGCTGGAGCGGCTGGCGAACATGGCGATCGAGATGTACGCCACGAGCTGCACCATCTCCCGCACGCAGCGGCTGATCGCCGAGCGCGGCGCCGAGCGCTGCGCGCGCGAGCTGGCGCTGTGCGAGCTGTTCTGCGTCGAGAGCGGCCGCCGCTTCCGCCGCCACCGCGGCGCGCTGGACAGCCAGCAGGACCACACGCGCCGCACGGTCGCCGCCGCGGTGCGCGAGGCGGCGGGCTACTTCGTGGAGGACGCGCTGCTGGAGGAAGCGCCGTCGACGGCGGGCGCCGACGAGCCGCCGCCGGCCGAGGAGGCCGCGCCGACACCGCCTAACGCCGTCGGCGCCAACTAGAGCAGTTGCCGCCTGGCTGTTCAGCGCGGAGCGCGCGGAGGGCCGCGGCGGAGCATCGTCATCCTACCCGTCAGCCCCCCTCCGTCATCCCCGCGAACGCGGGGATCCAGGGTCCGCCATCCCCGCGGAAGCGGGGATCCAGGAGTGTCGTCTGGATTCCCGCGTTCGCGGGAATGACGGGCGCGCGCGGGGATGACAAGCGGACGGGCTCCCCGGCGCGCCGGGATGCAGACCCACCCGGCGAGGGCTCTAGGCGTCACGGCCGGGGACGGCAAGGGCAACGGCAACGGCTTTGACAGGATGAACTGCGACAGGATGGACAGGATGAACAGGATGCAGTGCGTCGGGAGGCCTCCCAAGCGGCCGTCATCCTGTTCACATCCTGTCC
>DATFPD010000034.1:0-6680 GCA_035265005.1 Gemmatimonadaceae bacterium
CTGCACGCCGAGGGGAGCGCGCGCGTCGAGTGCGACGGCACCCTGTACGGGCGCGCGTCGGCCGAGCAGATGATCAGCCTCGGCACCGGCTGCCGCTTCGAGCGCCTCTACGCGCCGCGGATCGAGTTCGTCTCCGGCTCGATCGCCGACACGATCCCGGACGACACCGCGCTCGACATCGCCCACTTCGACGACTACGCGATCGGCGACGCCGAGGCGTCGTACGGCGACCCCGACGAGCGCGAGGCCGACCGGCTGCACGGCCCGACCCCCGCGACCACAGCCGCCACCGCGGTCGCCACCGCGGTCGCCCCCGCGCCGACGCCGCCGCTGACGAGCCGGATCGCCCCGGCGGCGCGGCTGGTGCCGGCGGCGGCCGCTCTAGCCGCTCCCCCGACTCGCCGCGCCTTCGAGCTGCCGCACGGGGCGGAGGAGTCGGGCGGGCGCTGGCTGGTGCAGGGCGACCTGATCGTGCCCGAGTGGAGCACCTTCACCGGCGACCTGGTGGCGACGGGCCGGCTGCGCGTGGGCGCGGGCGCCGAGATCACCGGGAGCGTGAAGGGGCGCGCCGGCGTCTGGGTGGAGGACGACGCGCGCGTCCGCGGCAGCGTGGTCTCCCCGCGCGACCTGGTGATCGGCGCGCGCTGCCACATCGGCGGGCCCGTCATCGCCGAGCACGAGGTGCGCATCGGCGCCGGCGCGCGCGTCGGCACCGTGGACCGGCCGACGACGGTCAGCGCCCCCTGCGTGCGCGTGCAGGCCGGCGTCGTGGTGCACGGGACCATCTGGGCGCGGGACGAAGGGTGGGTGGCGGGGTGAGGAGGCTGCGTGCTGCGTGCTGCGTGCTGCGTGCGACCGGCCTCGGCAGGCAGCGTGCGGTCGTCGTACTTCTCCTCCTCGCCTGCACCTCCGCCCTCCGCACCGGCCGCTCCGCCCGTCTCGACCTTCGCGGCTACCAGGAGCCCGACGGCGCCATCACCCTGCACGCCGGCGGCGACCTGGTGGACCCGTACTTCGCCACCAAGGCGCTGCTCGCCGCGCGCGCCGCGGGCGCGGACGTGGGGCGGGCGGGGCGCGCGTGGGTGGCGTGGGCGGCGGCGCGGCAGCTCCCCGACGGCCGCTTCGAGCGCCAGTGCCGCGCGCACGCCGCGGCGCCCTGGAGCCGCTGCTGGGACGCCGACGCGGACGACGCCCTGGCAGCCCTCTGGCTGGAGCTGCTCCACGAGCTGGCGCCGTCCCGGTCAGGCGGCGGACTCCCGCTGGCCTGGCGCCCCAGCGCGGAGAGCGCCGAGCGGCACCTGGCGGTGCTGCGCGACCCGTCGACCGGCGTGTACCGCGTCTCGCGCACGCAGCCGGCGGCGCTGCTGATGGACAACGTCGAGATCTACGGCGCGCTGGCCGCGGTCGCCCGCGCCCGCCGACGACTCGGGGACGCCGCCGGCGCCGAGCGCGCCGCCGCCCAGGCCGACACGCTCGCCGCCGCCATCGGGCGCGTGTTCCGCCGCCCCGGCCGCCGCGCGCTCGTGGTCTCCACCCAGCAGTCGCCTGATGACTCGGCGGCCGCCTTCTACCCGTACGCGGTCGCCGAGCTCTATCCCTGGCTCGCGGGCCTGCCCGCTCCCGCCGGCGAGCCATCGCCTCGCGAGGCGTTCGCCCGCTGGTTGGCGCGGCACGGCGAGCGATGGCTGGCCTTCACCGACGACCCCTACCCCTGGGGCCTCGTCGCCCTCACCGCGGCCCGGCTCGGCGACGGCGCCACCGCCCGCCGCTGGCTCGACCGCGCGGCCCCGCTCCGCGGGACGGTGCGGTGGAACGTGCTGGAGGAGGCGATCTTTCAGGCGTTAGGGAGGAAGTAAGAGCGGGATGGGGAACAGGGGATGCGGATGAAGGACCTCGGGAAGCGCCACATCCTGCCATCCCTCACTCCCCCCACCCCCTCTACCCGTTTACCTTTCCCCCATGCCCTCCCGCGTCCGCCACGCCCTGCGCTTCGGCGTCACCACGCTCGTCGCCGTGTATCTGATCGGCGTGGCGTGGGAGCTCGTCGACGTGTACGCGCGGGACGAGGTGCCGCAGGGGTGGACGGCGGCGCGGACGTTCTGGTTCAACGAGCTCGAGTGGCGGTGGCTCGCAGGGGGAGAGGCGCTCGCGGTCTTCCTGCTCCGGCTGAGCGACGTGCACGGCGATCCGCCGTCCTGGCTCTTCGCCTGGGCGTCCGGACTCTGGCTCGGCCTGTCGAGCGTGGCCGTGACGCAGGCGATGCTGGCGGAGCGCTGGGGGCTGGCGGCCGTGCTCGCGCTGGGGGCGGCGGCGATCTGGTTCCTGCTCCACCAGCGCATTCCGGGGTTCCCCGGACACAGCGCGGTCGCCGCCGGCGACGCGCAGGCCGCACTCTTCTCCGGCGGCGGGGCGGCTTCGGGGGAGCAAGAATTGCGCTGACCGGCGTCAGCGGGTAGCTTTTGGGAGTACAGCGCCCGACCCCTCACGGTCGGGCGCGTCACTTTTTTGCCATCCGGGCTGGTGAGATGATCGAGGAACTGAAGCGCAAGCTGGGCGAAGAGGTCGAGAAGCTGCAGCACGAGCTCAACGTCACGCTGCCCAACGAGATCCGGAAGGCGGTCGAGCTCGGCGACCTGCGCGAGAACAGTGAGTACAAGGCGGCGCTCGAGCGGCAGCAGTTCGTGCAGGCGCGCCTCGGCCACCTCCGCCAGCGGCTCAGCAAGCTCTCGCAGGTCGACCCGTCGCAGATCCCCTCCGACAAGGTCGGCCTGGGCTCGCGCGTCGTCGTCGAGGACGAGCGCACCGGCGTCCGCGAGTCCTACAAGCTGGTCTTCGGCGAGTCGCTCGACTTCGACGAGGGGCAGGTGAGCATGGCCTCCCCGATCGGCCGCGCCCTCCTCGGCAAGGCCGTCGGCGAGGTCGCCGTCCTCAAGCTCCCCACCCTCGTCCGCCGCCTCAAGATCGCCGAGCTCCAGACGATTCACGAGCCGGTCGCGGAATAGAACGGCTGCGAGGTGCGAGGTGCGAGATGCGAGACGTGCCCCGGGAGGCTCATGGCTCCCCGGGGCACGTCTCGCATCTCGCACCTCGCACCTCGCAATGCCTATCGTGTTCTCACCCGAATATCCCCCTTCACCGGGAACTCGTCGTAAGGCAGACCCTCGGCGCAGTAGCTCTCGGCGTCGTGGCCGAGGAAGGAGCTGGCGGAGTCCCAGTTCTCCTCGTCAGGCGTGCCGACGTCGGTCACGCTCCAGGTGAGCTCGGAGCCGAGCGGGATCCCCTCCTCGAAGCTCGTCTCGCGCACCACGCCGCCGAAGCGGACGTGCTTGTTCGTCCCCCCTAGGCACACGATGTCGCCCGCGGCCTGGACCGTGAGCCCGAGGTAGCGGTGGCGGAACTCGAAGATCCCGCCGACGGTGCCGTTGGCGCGCTTCACCGCCGTGAAGCGGTAGTTGTCGATCACATCCGTGCCGAAGAAGAAGCTGATCTCCCCGCGGCCGAAGCTCCGGGCCTGGCCGAGCGCCGTCTCGTCCGACGCGATGGCGAACACGACCTCCTGCCCCGGGTCGGCCGGCGCGACGGGGGAATCGCTGCACGCGGCGAGGGCCGCGACGGCCACCAGGGCGAGGGCGGACGAACGAAGGCGCATGACTGCTCCGAAAGCAGAACGTGGAAGCCGGCGGCGACGGGTCCCCCGTCTCGGGCCGCGCCGAAACAGATGCGGGCGCGGCAGGGGAACATATGTGCCTCGGTTGCAAAGGTAAGGCCCATCCGCAAACGAGCTCGGCAGGCACGCAAGACGGTCCGCCAGCGTACTTTACGGACTAGCTCAGCCCGCTTTCGCGCTCACTGATCCACCGCGAAAATGCGCACCGACTCCCGCTCGTACGCCGCGAGCTGCCGGGCGATCTCGTCGTCGTCCCACCCGGCCACCGGCGCGACGATCGCCGCCGCCGCGGCCGCCGCGGCCGCGCCGTGGTCGCGCGTCTCGAACGCCAGATGCGTGCGGCGGATGAGCAGGTCGCCGAGCGTGCACGCCATCTCCCGCGTCACGCCGTACACCAGCTCGGCGGCGATGTACGGCAGCCCCGGCGACAGCTCCGCCGCCAGCGCGCGGTCCGACTCGGCGAGCGCCCACACCGCCCGCCACCGGCTGCCGTAGGCGCCCACCAGCCACTCGGCGGCCGCGGCCCGCGCGGCCCCCAGTGCCTGACGAGCGGCGTCCGTCTCGCGCGCCGGCGAGCGCAGGTCGCCTCCCGGGAGCGCCCGCGCCTGCGTGGACGCGGTGCCCGACCGGCCGAGCGTCCGGCAGACCGTGTCCACCACCTCGGCCGACATCGCGCGGTAGGTCGTCAGCTTGCCGCCGCTGATCGTGATCACGCCCGAGGGGCCGCGCGCGATGGCGTGCTCGCGGGAGGCGCTCGCCGCGTCGCCGGCGCCGCCGTACCCCGACGCCACGAGCGGGCGAATCCCGGCCCACGCGCTCACGACGTCGTCCGGGTGCAGGTGCGCGTCGGGGAAGTACGCGTTCGCGGTGCGCAGCAGGTACTCGACGTCCTCGCGCGTCGCGCGCACCTCGCCCGGCTCGACGTCGGTCGCGGTGTCGGTGGTGCCGACGATCGTGTGACGCGGACCAGCGGGCAGGACGAACGTCACCCGCCCGTCGATCGGCGACAGCAGCGTCAGCGCCCCCCGGTTGCCGATGCGCTCGCGCGGCACGGCGACGTGCACGCCCTTCGTCCCGCGCACCGACGCCGCCGCGCCCGGGTCCTCGAGCCGCCGCAGCTCGTCGCTCCAGGGGCCCGTGGCGTTCACCGTGATGAGCGCCGTGATGTCGATCGTGGGGCCGCCGCCGCCGTGCGAGGCGAGCACGTCCTCGGCGCGGGCGCCGCGCGCCACGCCGGCGCCGCGCACCAGCGCGCGCACCGCGACGTGGTTGGCCACCACCGCGCCGGCCTCGGCGGCGCCGATGGCGTTGGCCAGCGTCAGGCGCGCGTCGTCGGTCGCGGCATCGTAGTAG
This sequence comes from Gemmatimonadaceae bacterium, assembly GCA_035265005.1. Lineage (GTDB taxonomy): Bacteria > Gemmatimonadota > Gemmatimonadetes > Gemmatimonadales > Gemmatimonadaceae > DATFPD01. The sequence continues at coordinate 5,021 of DATFPD010000034.1, forward strand.
CTCGCGCCGCCCGTGAGTCCGTCCCGCCGCAGCGCCGGCTCACGGCCGGCGACGTCCCGCGCGCCCAGCCGGCGGTGCACCGCGACGTTGCGGAAGAGCGCGAGCACGTCGTAGAGCATGAGCCCCGCCGCGAGCTTCCACCGCGGCACCCGCGCGCCGGCGTACACCGGCCAGGTGAACTCCAGCGGGCGCACGAGGTGCGGCGCGATGTCGAGCAGCGTGCGCCGCTCGCGGCTCGACTCGAACACGAGGTGGAAGTGCCCGTGCTCCAGGTACCGCACCCCGCCGTGCACGAGCCGCGACGAGCGGCTCGAGGTGCCGCTCGCGAAGTCCTCCTTCTCGACCAGCGCGACGCGCAGCCCGCGCAGCGCCGCGTCCCGCGCGATCCCGGCGCCGTTGATCCCGCCGCCGATCACCAGGAGGTCGAACTGCTCGCGGGCGAGGCGGGCGAGCGTCTCGGCGCGGGCGGATGCAGCAGACACAGCGAGTGGACAGTCGTCAGTAGTTGAGTTGCCGGTTGTCAGTTGAAGTGGCCAGTTCCCGGTAGCACCTGGCGTCCAGGATGCTGGGCGCTACTGACAACCGAGAACTTCGACTGACAACCGGCAACTTAACTACTGACGACTGACGACTGCCGTCCCTAGCGCTTCGCCTTCTTCGCCGTGATCAGCGCCACCGCGCCTACGATCGTCGCCGCCGCGATGAGCATCCGGCTCGTCACCGCCTCCCCCGCCAGCAGCCATCCGAGGAACACCGCGACCACCGGGTTCACGTAGGCGTACGTCGCCGCGCTGGCCGCGCTCACGTTGTCGAGCAGCCAGATGTACGCCGTGAAGCCGATCAGCGAGCCGAAGGTGAAGAGGTACACCCAGGCGAGCCACGAGACCGTCGAGACCTGGGCGGGGGAGAAGCCCGCGAGCTCACCGCGCGCCAGGCCGGCGAGCGTCATGAGAGCGCCGCCGCCCAGCATCTGCATCGCCGTCGAGAGCATGAGCGAGCGCGGGAAGCGCTGGCTGCGCGAGGCGAGGGAGCCCACCGCCCACGACAGCGACCCGGCGAGCAGCACGAGCGCGCCGGCGAGCGGCACGTGCGCGCCACCGATCGTGCCGCCGCGCGCCGTGATGAGGAGCGCCATCCCGGCGAAGCCGAGCAGCAGCCCCGCCACCACGCGCGGCGTCGGCCGCGTCCCGCCCGGTCGGAGCCACTCGAGCACCACCATCCAGATCGGCACGGACGCCACGAGCAGCGACACGACCCCCGACGGCACGCTGTGCGACGCCCACACGACTGCGCCGTTGCCGCCGAAGAGCAGCAATCCCCCGACGAGCAGCGCCCGCCCCCACTCCACGGGCGTCGGCGGGCTCGCCGCTCCCGGGTCGCGACGCCGGGTCCACACGTAGAGGATCGTGCCGGCGACGAGAAAGCGTGCTCCCGCCATGAGGAAGGCGGGGAGCGTCTGGATGGCGAACTTGATCCCGAGGTACGTGGAGCCCCAGATCACGTAGACGGCGGCGAACGCCACCGCCACGCGGGCCCGCGACGCGCGCGGGCGCGTGGCGGCATGGGGGCGCGACGAATCGTTCGCCGACGGCGGCGGTGCGGCCGACGGCGGTGCGGGACGTGCGGCAGAGCTCATGCGCCCAATCTAACCGGGACCGGA
>DATFPD010000035.1:0-4958 GCA_035265005.1 Gemmatimonadaceae bacterium
GTCCCGAGCGACGCTCCAACCCGGACCGCGGGGCGCCGCGGCGCCGGGCCCGCGACGGCGCGACGCCGACCGAGGTGGTGGTAGCGCAGCGGCGCGGCGGCGCCCGCACCGCGCTCGGCAAGAAGATGAACCCCGACACGCTGGCCAGCGCGCAGGCCGAGGCGGTCGACTACCTGCGCGAGCGGACGGAGGAAGGGCACATCGCCGCCGGCCGCACGCCGCCGTCGCAGAAGGCGCAGCGCCGCAGCTCGGGCGCCGCCGAGTTCGCGCCAGCGTCCAAGGCCCCGGCGCCCATCGACACCTCGATCCGCGACTACTACCCGCCGGTCACCGAGGACCAGAAGCTCCTCCAGCAGCCGGGTCCCCGCGGCGACTTCACCCGCTCCGACCCGTGGCGCGTCATGCGCATCACCGGCGAGTTCGTGGAGGGCTTCGACAACCTCGCCTTCGTGGACAAGGGCGTGTCGATCTTCGGCTCGGCGCGCACCGGGCCGGACGACCCGCAGTACGCCGCCGCCGAGGAGACGGCGCGCCTGCTCGCGCAGGCCGGCTTCTCGATCATCACCGGCGCCGGCCCCGGGATCATGGAGGCGGCGAACAAGGGCGCCCGCGAGGGCGGCGGCAACTCGATCGGCTGCAACATCGAGCTGCCCTTCGAGCAGGGCGCCAACCCGTACGTCGACACGCTCGTCAACTTCCGCTACTTCTTCGTGCGGAAGACGATGTTCATCAAGTACTCGGTGGCGTTCATCATCTTCCCCGGCGGCTTCGGCACCCTCGACGAGCTGTTCGAGGCGCTGACGCTGATCCAGACGGGGAAGATCTACCGCTTCCCGGTGATCCTCTTCGGACGCCACTACTGGGCGGGTCTCGTGCGCTGGATCCACTCGCGCGTCCTCGGCGAGCGGAAGATCTCCCCGGGCGACATGGACCTGATGCTCCTCACCGACGACCCCGCCGAGGCGGCCGCGGCGGTCATCGCCGCCTACGAATCGCACGCCGTCGAGCCGGGCCCCCGGCTCTGAGCTCCGATCATGTACGGGCGCGCCCTACGGGCGGGCCCGAGACCCGCCCCAACGATCCATCGATAGGCACCTCGTGGCCAAAGCACGGCGCAGCTCCCGGAACGGAAAGAAGACCGCCGCGACGAAGAAGTCCGCGAAAAAGTCGCCCCCCCGTCCGGGGCCCGACGCGCCCCGCGAGCGCGGCGGCTTCAAGGCCTCGCGCCACGGCACCGGCAAGGGGTCGCCCTCGTCAGGCAAGCGCGCCTCCGCCGCCGGCCCCAAGGCGCACCAGAAGCGCGCGGCGGAGGCGCGCGAGCAGGGTGGGGCCTCGATCGATCGAGGCCCCGCCGCTGCTCATCAGGGCGCCACATCTCATGACGGCTCCCGCTTCCTCCGCGGCCAGCGCATCGACCCGCGCCGCATCGACGGCACCGAGAGCGCGGCCGACCTGATCGAGGGGACGTTCCTCGCCTACAACGCCGCCCGGCTCAGGGAAGCGTGCCAGCTCTTCGCGCAGAAGATGCTCGGCGCCGACGTCACGATCGGCCTCACGCTCACCGGCGCGCTCACCCCGGCCGGGCTCGGCATGGCGGCGCTGATCCCGCTGATCGAGGCCGGGTTCGTGGACTGGATCATCTCCACCGGCGCGAACCTCTACCACGACACCCACTTCGGGCTCGGGCTCGCGATGCACCGCGGGAACGCGCAGGAGTCGGACGTGGTGCTGCGTGAGGAGGGCGTCGTCCGCATCTACGACATCTTCTTCGACTACGACGTCCTGCTCTCCACCGACGCCTTCTTCCGACAGGTCATCCGCGGCCCCGACTTCCAGCGGTCGATGTCGAGCGCCGAGTTCCACAACCTGTGCGGCAAGTACGTCCGCGAGCGCGAGGCGCGGCTCGGCATCGGGCAGCGGTCGCTCCTCTCGGCGGCCTACGCGGCCGGGGTGCCGATCTACACGTCGTCGCCCGGCGACTCGTCGATCGGGATGAACGTCGCCGCGCTCGCGCTCGAGGGGAACCGCTGCGTGATCGACCCGAACCTCGACGTGAACGAGACGGCGTCGATCGTCCTCACGGCCAAGCGCGGCGGCGGCAAGTCGGGGGTCATGATCCTGGGCGGCGGGAGCCCGAAGAACTTCATGCTCCAGACCGAGCCGCAGATCCAGGAAGTGCTCGGCATCGACGAGAAGGGACACGACTACTTCCTGCAGGTCACCGACGCGCGCCCCGACACCGGCGGCCTCTCCGGCGCCACGCCCGCCGAGGCCGTGAGCTGGGGGAAGATCGACCCGGACCGTCTCCCGGACGCGGTCGTCTGCTACCTGGACTCCACGGTCGCGCTCCCGCTCCTCACCGCCTACGCCCTCGCCCGCCGCGAGCCGCGCCCCCTCAAGCGCCTCTTCGACCGCCGCGACGCGATGATGCGCCTCCTCCGCGAGGAGTACGAGCGCGCCGGCGAAGAGCCCGTCCACGCCGAGGACACGGACTCCAAGCTGCCGATGCACCGGTAGAGGCGACACGCGAGTCGCGGGGCGCGACTCGCGTGTCGCCTCACCGGCCTCGGCCGTGCGTTGCCCTCGTCAGGCTTGCGGTTCGTCACGAAACAGCGAACAGTCGCCACGGCTCAGTTGTCGGCCGCGAAACACGCGATTAGGGTTCCGCCGTTGGGCACGCAGGACGACGAGGTCCGATGCCGTCGCCGTTTGGTCTCGAGCCCTCCCCCTCGGCGAGTTCCTGACATGGCTTTCGACCCCTACCGCCCACTCCCGCGGAAAACGGAGTTCGACATCCGCGCCAGCGGCGCGGGCGACGCCTCGCCGTCGCGACTGCGCGCGGCCCTCGTGCTGGGCGCGCTGGGCGCGTGCATCGTGTACGCGCTCACCGACTCCTGGTGGCTCGGCGCCTGGCCGCTCTGCCTGGCGATCTTCGCGCTCCACGGCCTCTCGTCGCAGTTCCAGTACGAGCTCGACCTGCGCCACGACGCCGCCCCGGTCGTCCGCCGGGTGCTCCACCTCTCGCGCGTGAGCCTCAAGATCCTCTGGGCCGTCACCGCCCTCGCCGGCCTCACCCTCCTCCTCGGCACCACCCTCGAGTGGGAGTGGGTGATGGAGCTGCTCGGACGGTAGACGGCGATGCGCGATTCGTGATTCGCGCATCGCCTTTCGGTCAGTATCCTCGCCACTTCCGCATCGCGGCGCGTCCCTCGTCGTCGGGCGCCTGCTTGAAGGTGGCGCGGTGCCGCGCCCACCAGTCGCGCCAGAAGCGCTGGGCGCGGACGCGGTCGGCCGGGTCGTCGGCGCGGAGCTTCGGGGCGTCCGCCAGTCCGGTCAGGCGCACCAGCCCGGGCATCGCCCCGTAGAAGCCTTCGCCCCGCGCGCCGACGGTGAGCAGCTCGATCAGTGCCGGGATGTCGCGCGCGCCGGCGAGCGCGGCGAGGTGGCTGCCGGCCGTCAGCCAGAGCGAGCCGTGGGGGAGGTCCAGCGTGGTGTCCGGCGTGCGGAGAATGCGAAAGAGGAGCGCCACGAAGGGGCGGCGCTCCCGCTCGTCAGGCAGCGGGTCCTCCCACCGCTCGCCGGCGTAGTACATGACGACCGGCTCCCAGAGGGCGCGGTTCGCGGCGCCGGCTGTGATCGCGGCGCCGTTCAGCTCCGGCCGCTGCAGGTGGGTCACGGCCGCGAACGCGGGCTCCGCGTACCGGGTGGGCATCAGGCGGATGAGCCGGGTCGCGTTGGCCGGGTCGGGGAGCCTCGTCGCCGCCCACAGCGTCCAGCGCAACGCGCTGTCGGACGGCGTGCTGTCGCGAAGCCGCGCGCGTACCCACCGGCGGCCGGCCGAGTCGCCGAGGTAGTCGAGCAGGACGGCCGTGCGCGCCGTACGCTCGGTGGCCCGCCCGCCGCGCTCGGCGAGCAGCGCGTGCAGCCGCGCCCGCGTCGGCGTGCTGTCGCCGATCGCCCAGAGCGCGATCGCCCCCGCCCGCTGCACGCGCGGCTCGTCCAGCGCATCGACCAGGAACGGCCGGAACGCCGGGTGGCTCAGCGCGGCCGCGACGTGCGCCGCCTGCTCGTCGTCGTTGTCCTCCATGTACGCGGAGTCGGCGTAGCGGCGCGGGTCGGGCTCCACGGGGGCATAGGCGGACAGCGAGTCCCGGTCGGCGTGAAGCGCCGAGTCCGCGAAGGCGGCGCGATCGGTCGGCGCCACGTACTCCATGAGCTGCCAGATGCGCGACTGGAGCTCGTCGTCGTTCGGGCGCGCCGCCGAGAGCTCCTGGGTGAGTTCGGCGCCTCGCACTGTCAGGTCGAACCAGCGCACGTCCCAGCGGCCGGCCCGCGCGTCCAGCCTCGCCAGCCCGCCGTCGGCCGCGATCCAGAGCGTGTCGCCCTCGGCCTCGATCGCGTAGACCGTGTGCCCCGGGAGCCGCGAGCCGTCGGCGTCGAGCAGCGTGAACGACCCCGCGCCCGGGTCGTAGCGGACGAGCCCCGCGGTCTCGCCGTAGCACCGTGTCCGGTTCCGCTCCTCCTCGTCGTATTCCGTACACTGCGCCGCGATCCAGAGCACCCCGCCGGCGGCGGCGAAGTCGTACGTGTCGGCGAGCGCGAACGCGGGATGGACGAGCGACCTGCTCCGGCCCGTCGCCAGGTCGAGCTCCACGATGGCGCCGGGATGCGTGCCCACCGCCGGCGCCGAGCCCGTGTTCATGCCGAGCGCGAGCCAGACGCGGCGGCCGTCGGTGTACGTCTTCTCGACGTAGGTGGAGAAGTCCGGCGTGCCGTTGTCGTCGACCACGTCGGGGAATCGCTCGCGCATCGCCGCCCACGCCGCCGAGTCGAGGCGGACTTCCACACGCTGGCGCGCGCCGCTCCGCTCGTCGACGACCTCGAATCGGCGCTCGGGCGCGCCGGAGTCCACCTCCTCCTGGGTCGCGTGCCTGACGACGAGCGCGAAGCCCGGCGCG
>DATFPD010000036.1:0-4063 GCA_035265005.1 Gemmatimonadaceae bacterium
GACCGAGGTGTTCGTCGGGATGTGGGTGAAGTTCAGCCCGAACTGGCAGGGGCACTCCAGCGGGATCAACAAGATCGCCAACGTGATGACGAACGCCGGCTTCGGCCGGACGTGGATCGTGCTCCGCGCGGTCGGCGAGCGCGACACGAACAACAACCTGCGCGACGGCCCGTTCTTCGTCGACGTGGCCTACTGCGGCCAGTACGGCGGCTACCCGGGCTCGAACAAGAGCCCCGACCCCGTGAGCACCGGCCAGTGGCACAAGGTCGAGTGGCAGATCAAGACGGGCTCGGGCGGGCTGGTGCGCTGGTGGGTCGACGGCGTGCTGCGGGGCGAGTACACGAACCTCTCCTGCATGGGCTCCGTCCTCCAGTGGGCCGAGATCGCGCCGACCTTCGGCGGCCTGGGCGACACGAAGCAGCAGAACGACTACATCCGCTACGACCACGTCTACATCAGCGGGCGATAGCATCGGGCTCGCGGGACGAGTGCCGAGCCCCCGATCGAACTCGACATCACGAAAGGAGGAACGCACCCCGACCTAACGATCACGCAGTGCCACACGAGCCGGCACGATCGCACCCGTCCCTCGAAGGCGTGCGACAAAGGCAAACCCGTCGAAAGACGGCGACGCAAAGCCGCGGGGCTACCGCGCGACGCACCGGCACCACGCGTTCGCGCCACGCCAGCCGGGCCGCCGAACAAGTCATCCTGCTGGAGGGTTCATTCAATGCAGTCACTTTCGGCCATTCTGCGCACGGGAAGCGCCTTCGGGTTCGCCCTCGTGCTCGGCGCCGCGTGCGCCGACGACTCGTCCACCACCCCGGCCGGCGCCGACGCCCCCGACGGAGTCACCTTCGAGGTGGTCTCCGGAGGCAACCAGTCGGCGCCCGTGGGCACGGAGCTGCCGCAGCCGCTCGTCGTGCGCGCTCGAAACAGCGCCGGCACGCCGGTCGCCAACCAGATCGTGAACTTCCGCGTGACCGCCGGCGGCGGCTCGGTCTACGCCGGCACCGCGAAGACGGACGGCAGCGGCTACGCGCGCGAGTGGTGGACGCTCGGCGCCGCCGCGGGGCTCAACCGCGTCGAGGCCCGCGCAGTCCACGCCAGCACGGGCGAGCGCCAGGTCTTCGGCACCTTCGAGGCGACGGGCACGACCGGCGGCGGCGGCACGCCCACGCCGGTGCTGACTTCGGTCGTCGTCACGCCGGACAGCAGCAGCGTGCAGGTCGGTAGCACGGTGCAGCTCAGCGCCGCGCTGCGCGACCAGAACGGCGCGCCGATGACCGGCACCGTGAGCTGGAGCAGCCTCACCCCGGCGGTCGCCAGCGTCAGCGGGAGCGGCCTCGTCACCGGCGTCGCGGCGGGTACCGCGCGGATCGTCGGCGCGAGCGGCGGCAAGGCGGACACGGCCAAGGTCGTCGTCACGTCGACCACCACGCCCCCGCCGCCGCCGCCGCCGCAGCCCGGTACCTCGCTGTTCGCGGAGACCTTCGAGTCCGGCTCGTTCGCCACGTGGGACGACGGCTACGACCCGGCGCGGCACAAGATCGTCAGCGGCGGCGCCGGCGCGCACGGCGGCACCCGCTACCTGGAGATCACCTACCCGGCCGGCAACAGCGAGGGCGGCGGCTGGCTGACCAAGTTCTTCACCGGCTCGGACTCGGTGCACTTCAGCTACTGGGTGCGCTTCCCGACGACGTGGACCGGCGGCTCGTACCTGATGGGGCTCTACGCCTCGTCGTCGCAGTGGGGCTCGTTCGGCAAGGCGGGGATCTGCCCGAACGGCTCCGACTACACGAACCACTTCCTGTACGTCGACGGCTCCGGCAACCCCGGCCCGCTCACGTTCTACACGTACCACATGGACATGCAGGGCGGCTGCTACGGCGACACGGGCGGCGGCCGCGCGACCTACGGCAGCGGCCGCGTCATGAGCCGCGGCGTGTGGCACAAGGTCGAGCTGCAGGTCCGGCTGAACACGCCGGGCTCGGCCAACGGCTGGGAGCGGATGTACATCGACGGCGTCATGCAGGGCGAGTGGCGCAACCTCCGCCAGCGGACGACAACCGGCATCAAGATCAACGCGCTCCAGATCACCGCGAACCTCTCGGGCGGCAACTCGACCCAGCGCACGATCAACATCGACGACGTGAACGTCACCACGCTGGCCACCCCGTAATCGTCAGGCAGGACGCCTGAGCGAACGCACCTCCGACGCCCCGACGCGCACTCCCGCGCGCCGGGGCGTCGGCGCGTCCGCCCCGGCGATTCGCCCGAGTGCCTTGCGTTCTGCCAGGCGCCCCCGGGCGGGCGCCGCGCAACCGTCAAATGTTCAGGCGCCCGTCACGCGCGGAACGTCGGGAGTGTGAGCGAGATCACTGGCGCCGGTGGTCGGAATGGCTAATGCATTTAACCGACGCGAACGATCGAGGCTGGTGCCGACGCGGCGCGGGTCGCCGGCACGCCTCACGAGTCGCGAGTCCGCGGACCGCCCGCGGCGCGGCGCCTCTGACCACTCGGACACCACACCCGCCCACCCCACCACGCCGTCCACATCCGAAACGGCAGGATCGCACCCCCTCCGGCGCTTCACCGGCCGTACCGAGGGTTCGCGACAAAGGCAAACCCGTCGAAAGACGGCGACGCAAAGCTACCGAGGCTACCGCGCGACGAGCCGCACCGCCGCGCCACGCTAGTCGAGCCGCCGAACAGACCACTCCTCCGGAGGGTTTTGCATGCAGCCGCTTTCGACCCGCCCGGGCCGGAGGTGCGCGCTCGGGCTCGCGCTCGCGCTCGCCACCGCCGCCTGCTCCGGCGACGCCTCCACCGCCGCCGCCGCGCTCCGCCTGCGACTCTCGGCGCCGGACACGGCGCTCCACGTCGGGCGCCAGGTGCGCCTGACCGTCGACGCCGAAGACAACCTCGTCAACGCCAAAGACACCCGCTGGTCGTCGTCCAACCCGGCCGTCGCCTCGGTCTCCGGGGCCGGCGTCGTCGCCGCGCTGGCCCGCGGCACCACCACCATCGCCGTCGAGTACCAGGGCGCGCGCGCCGAGGCGGGCCTAACGATCGTGCAGCCGGTGGCGGCCGTCGCCGTCAACCCGACCGCCATCGTCCTGCGCCAGACGCTGAGCCGCCAGGTGGCGGCGACGCCCCACGACGAGGTGGGGACGCCGCTCGGCGACCGCCCGGTCGAGTGGTCGTCCTCGAACCCGAACGTCGTCTCGGTGAGTCCGGCCGGCGTGCTGACCGCCGTGGCCCCCGGGACGGCGACTGTGAGCGCGGCCAGTGAAGGCCAGGCGGGCACGGCCCAGGTCACCGTCACCTACATTCCGCTGGCGTCGGTGACGTTCCTCCAGAGCGTCGTCTACCTCCACGTCGGCGAGAACGTCACGTTCGCGCCGTGGGTGCTGGACTCGGTCGGCAACGCCGCGACGGTCGCCAACCGCAACCCCGCGTGGTCGTCGAGCGCGCCCGGCGTGGCGGCGGTCGACGCGAACGGCGTGGTGTCGGGCCGCGCGCTCGGCGACGCCACGATCTCCGTCACCGCCGATGGGAAGACGGCGACGACCATCGCCCGCGTCGCGCCGAGCGGGGAGTCGGTACCGTCGGTGGCGCCGGGCGGGCTGGCGCTGCTGCCGGGACAGACCGGTCAGCTTACCGCGACCATGCGCGACGGCGCAGGCACCGCGGTCCCCGGCGTCACCTGGAGCTGGCAGTCGAGCCAGCCCGCGGTGGCGACGGTCTCCTCGTCCGGGCTCGTCACCGCGGTGGCCGCGGGGACGGCCACCGTCACCGCCAGCGCGGAGGGCAAGTCCGCGTCGGCGGCGGTGACCGTCTCCCCGGTCCCGGTGGCGAGCGTGACCATCGCGCCGAACGGCGCCAGCGTCCAGCAGGGGCGCACCGTGCAGCTCGCGGCCACCCCGCGCGATGCCGCCGGTGATGCGCTCACCGGGCGCAGCTGCGCGTGGACCAGCTCGAACACCGCGGTCGCCACCGTGAGCGGGGCCGGCCTGGTGAGCGGCGTCGCGACTGGCAGCGCCAGCATCACCGCCACCTG
>DATFPD010000037.1:0-1631 GCA_035265005.1 Gemmatimonadaceae bacterium
GGCCACCGGCTTCCCGACGTCGTTCAAGATGAACGGCGGCACCACGTCGGTGGACGAGATGATCCGCTCGACCCAGCGCGGCGTGCTGGTGACGCGGCTCTGGTACCTGCGCGAGGTGGACCCGCGCACGATCCTCTACACCGGCCTGACGCGCGACGGCACCTTCCTGATCGAGAACGGCAAGCTCACGAAGGCGCTCCGCAACTTCCGCTTCAACGAGTCGCCGCTGTTCATGCTCAACAACCTCGACGCGCTGGGGCGCCCGGAGCGGCTCGCCGGCACCGAGGCGGGCGGGGACGTGGTGATGCCGGCGGTGAAGGTGAGAGAGTTCAACTTCACGTCGCTGTCGGAAGCGGTGTGACGGCGGCGGGCCGTCATCCTGAGCGGAGCGCGCGGCGCGGAGTCGAAGGATCTACTTTCCTCCGGTGGATCCTTCGGCTCGCCGCTCCGCGGCCACGCCTCAGGATGACGGGAGCCCGCTCCGCTCGATGCACCCCGCCAGCCGCTCGACTCCCTCCCCGATCAGCTCCGGCGTCAGCCCGCCGTAGCCGAGCACCAGCTTGTCCTCGGCCGGCGTCGTCAGGCAGTAGCGGCTGAGCGGGAACACCACCATCCCCTCGGCCGCCGCCGCCCGGGACACGCGTGCCGCCGCGTCCGGGTGCGCGCGCGAGGCGGCGAGCGACGCCAGCACGTGCGTCCCCGCCGCCGCCGGCTCGAGGGCGAGCACCCCGCCCAGCCGGCGCGCCGCGTGGTGGCGGAGCGCCTGGTAGCGCTCGGCGTACGTCGTGCGGGCGCGGCGGAGCTGGCGGTCGTAGTGGCCGTCGGCGATGAACGCGGCGAGCGCGGCCTGGTCGGCGAGCGGGGAGTTGCGGTCGGCGACCGCGCCGCGCGCGGCCCCGGTGTCGGCGTCGAGGCGCTGGAGCGCGGGGAGCGGGCGGCCGCGGTAGCGGAAGTAGCTGTCGTAGTCGTCCTCGACGATCCACGCCCCGGCGGCGCCGGCCCACGCGAGGAGCGCCGCCCGCCGCGCCGGCGAGAGCGTCGCCCCGGTGGGGTACTGGTGCGACGGCGACACGTAGGCGAGGCGCGCGTCGGGCGCGAGCGCCCGCCCGGCCTCCACGTTCAGCCCCTCGGCGTCGACGGGCACGGGCACCAGGCGGGCGCCGGCGGCGACGAGCGCGCCGCGCACGTCCAGGTAGCCCGGCTCCTCGATCCACGCCGCCAGCCGGTCGAACGCGCTGACGACGGTGAAGCGCGACACCCCGAGCTCCGAGGCCAGCGCCCGCGTCGACGCGAGGCGCGCCCCCGGGGCCAGGCGCCCCGGCGCGCGTCAGGCGCGCCATCGAACGCTCACCCTGCGGCCGCCGAGGTCGTCGCCGCCGCGCGGCCGGCGACGACCTCGGCGACCGCGGCCGCCGCGGCGTCCACCTCGTCGGTCGTGTTGTAGTAGTGCGGCGAGAGGCGCACCGCGGTCTCGACGCCGCGCGCGCCCAGGTCGAGCAGGCCGTACCACTGGAGGGTCGCCGTGGCGTTGATCCGCCGGCGCGCGAGCTCGGCCACCACGTCGCGCGCGTCGTGGCCGGCGACTTCGGCGGTCACGATGGCGCACGGGTCGGCGCCGCGGTCGAGCGTGC
>DATFPD010000038.1:0-24053 GCA_035265005.1 Gemmatimonadaceae bacterium
CCGGTAGTCGGTCAGGTAGAGGTGTACCTCGGCGTCCGGCCCCTCGGCGTTGCCTAACGCCGAATCGAGTGCCAGGATGTCGGGCAGGTGCGGGAGCGGCTGCTGGCGGTTCGGGGAGCGGATCTTCCCCCACCAGACGTACGCCTCCTCGTCGTCCAGCGTGCCGTCCCGGACCTGGCGCCGCGCGTCGAGCAGCACGCGGGTGTGGGCGTGCATGCTGTCGGGCCCGCGGGACGGGTCCCACACGGCCACCACGTGGCGGTCACTCACCCGGCCCCGCGGCCGCCGCGCCACTCAACCGCCGCACGATCTCCTCCCGCACCACCTCAGGCCCCAGCACCTCCGCATCCGCCCCGTACTGCAGCACGTGCCGCACCGCCCAGTCCAGATCCGCCAGCGGGTGCTCCATCACCAGCGACCCGTCCGCCTCCACCTCGAGCCCCTCCCGCTCCGCGATCCACCGCGCGATCCGCGGCGAGTACCGCACCCGCAGGCGCGACGGCGCCGCGCCGCTGAACACCCGCCCGTCCTTGAGCACGTCGGCCAGCGAGAAGTCCGCCGCCACCTCGTAGTGCCCGTCGAGCCGCTCGACCGACTCGACGCGGTCCAGCCGAAACACCCGCACCGCCTCGCTCCGCGCGCAGTGCCCGATGACGTACCAGGCGCCGCTGGCCGCGACCACCGCGTAGGGCTGCACCACCCGCGACGTGCTCTCCGTTGCGCCGCTCTTCCGGTAGGCGAGCCGCAGCTCGCGCCGGTCGCGGATCGCCGCCCGGATCGCCGCCAGCAGTCCGGGGTCGCCCGACGCGCCCGCGTCGGCCGTCCGCAGCCCCTCCGGGATCGCCTCGTCAGGCAGCCGGGCGATCGCGGCCCGCAGGCGGTCGCGCGCCCGGTCGATCGCCGGCCGCTCGTCGGGCGGGCGCTCGCCGCGCAGCATCGCCAGCCCCAGCTCCAGCGCACACAGCTCGGCCAGCGTCAGGCGCATCGGGCGGAGGAAGTGCGGCGTCGAGACCGACACCTGGTCGGCCTCGATGCAGATGCTCACCCCTTCGACGTACCCCGCCGGGTCGTCGAGCCGCAGGGCGACCGCGCGCAGGTCGCCGAGCACGACCTTCGGGTCCACCTCGGCGAGCTTCGCCACCGACGTCAGGCGGTGCTCCTCGCCGTCGGCGATCCGCGGGATGACGCGCAGCAGGCGGCTGAGCTGGGTGGCCGCGGTCTCAGCCATCAGTGCCCTCCGTCCGGTAGAGGGCCAGCGTCTCCCGGCGCAGCTGCTCGAACTCCGCCACCAGGCTCCCCGGCGCGACGGGCCGCGCGTCCCCCGCGAACGACAGCAGCCAGCGCGCGAACACCGCGGGGCGCCGCACGCGGAACCGCCGCCTGACGACGCCGTCGGCGGCATCGCTCCAGCCTGCTCCGTCGGGCTCCCCCAGCCGCGCCGCCGTGACGGCCGCGCCCGACCGGCGGACGAACTCGACCACCGCTTCCTGCGCCGCGCCGTCGCCCAGTTCCCACGCCTGTCGCGACCGCGCGTGCTCGCGCAGCGAGAAGTCCGCCGGCACCTCGTAGTCCCGCGACTGCGCCCGCGCCGGGTTGATCGTCACGCCGGAGATGCGGCCGACGCGGAAGTTCCGCACCGCGCCCTTCTCCACGTCGCGCGCGGCCAGGTACCAGTGGGAGCCGATGAAGAACAGCCCGTACGGCTCCGCCGTGCGCCGCGCCCGGACGTCCGACTCCATGGTGTGGTAGTCGAACGTCACCTGCTTCCGCCGCAGCAGCGCGCTCCCGAGCCGGTCGTAGACGTCGGCGTCCACCCGCTCGTGCCGCCGCACGACCCTCGGCGCCTCCACCGGGGTCGCGGCGTCGAGCGGCAGGTCGAACGCCAGCTTGCGCATCGCGCCATCCACGTCGGCGGTGAGCATCGGGTCGCCCATCGCCCGCACGCGCGCGGCCGCCTCGGCCACGGCCTCCAGCTCCTCGGGCTCGAAGGCGAGCACCTTCAGCCCGTGGTACCCCCACCTGTCCACGCGCCGCGGCTCGGCCTTGCGGCCCGCCGTCCCGCGCTCGGCGGCGAGCAGGTAGGGAAGGTAGAAGTCCGTGCTCGTCAGGTGGTAGCCGTGCGTCTCGCCGTCCGACAGGACGACGCTGCGGATCGGGACGCCGAACGCGCGCAGCTCGTCCTTGTCGCGCTCGAACATCCGCTTGCGGGCGTCGTGGGCCTGCCCGGGGTCGGAGTACGCCGGCACCTCGCGCGCCAGCTCGTCGAACGAGGCCGCGAACCGACGGCGCAGCAGCGCCGCCAGCAGGTCCACCCACCGCTGGATCTTCGGTGTCCTGGACATGGGAGGGAAATCAGCAGCCGGGATATCTCGCGCGCCAGGCATCGCCGGGCCGGTAGCCGGCGACGAGGTCGTCCGCCAGCGCCTCGATCGCCCCTCGCAGCTCGAGCGCGTCGAGCCACCGTGCCGGGATCGCCTCCGCGCCGAGCAGCGCGCCCAGGATGTTGCCGGCGATCGCCCCCGTGCTGTCGCTGTCGCCGGAGTGGTTCGCCGCCAGCCTGACGCCGGCCGCGAAGTCCCCTTCCGCCGCCAGCGCGCTGTACACGGCGATCGCCAGCGCCTCCTCGGCTACCCACCCGGCGCCCAGGCCCTCGACCGCCTCCGCCGACGGCATGCCCCGTCGATAGGCGGCCAGCGCCCCCTCGAGCGCGGCCGTCGTGGCCTGGTGGTCCGGCTCGCCGCGCAGCCGCTCCAGCGCCGCCGCGACCGCCGGCTCCAGCGCCGTCCGCCGAAGTGCGACCTCGTGAATGATGACCGCCAGCGCGCCCGCGGCCAGGTAGCCGCTGGGGTGGCCGTGCGTCAGCGCCGCCGCTTCGGCCGCGTACGCGAACGGGTCGTCGCCCTCGACTCGTACCAGCCCGACCGGCGCTACCCGCATGACGCCGCCGCACCCCTTGCTGCGGTTAGGCGGCGCGGCGACCGACCCCGGCCGGCCGGAGTACAGCGCCGACAGGCAGGTGGAGCCCGGCGCACGCCGCGCGTGCAGCGCCGGCAGGCCTACCAGCCAGCCCGGCGCCCCGTCCAGGCAGGGCGGCTCCGGACTGCGCGGGTCCTGCGTGCGCAGCCACCGCTGGTACGCCCCCCACATCACGTCCGGGTCGCGGCGGTGAGCGCCGTCCCACGCCGGGTCGCCCGACGCCGTTCGCTCGACGGCGCGCGTCGTCGAGCGCAGCACCCCCTCGGCGGTGAACAGCGCCATCTGCGTGTCGTCGGTGATGGCGCCCACGCGACCGTAGGCGATATCCATCTCCTCGATCCCGATCACTCCATAGCGGCTGCGGATGACGTCGAGCGAGTCGAACTCCACCGCCGCGCCCAGCGCGTCCCCGACCGCGCCGCCGAGCAGGCAGCCGCGCGCGTAGCGCCCCATCGCCGGGATCGGGAAGCGCCGCCGTCCGGGATCGATGGGCCGCGCCTCCCGCCAGTGCAGCACCATGTCGCGCTGCGGGCCGGTCTGCGGCGCGCCACCGGGGTGCCTGCGGCGCTTTTCGGCCGAGACGGTGGCGAAGCCCCGCGCCACCGCGTCGAGCGCCTCGGGCCCGGTGAGCCCGCCGCGCACCAGGTAGCAGCCGGCGACGGTGCCCGTGCGGCCGACGCCCCCCCAGCAGTGTATGTACACGACGCGCCCCGCCTCCACCTCGGCGTCGATCGCGTCGAGGATCCGCGCCATCCCGCGCGGCCCGGGGACGTCCATGTCGGTGACCGGCATCGACCGGTAGGTCACCACCGCCTGACGAGCGGCCGCCTCGGCGCGCAGCAGCGGCTCGTACGGGTCCATACGGTCGGCCGGCGCCGTGAGGTCCACGAACGCGCGTACGCCGGCGTCGAGCAGGCTGCCGAGCTTCGCGCGCGCCGCGTCCTCCGAGCGGTCGCCGGGATACTCGCCCGCCAGCACCCGTCCGGCGGGGAGCCAGTACGAGTTCGGTATCGGTGCCGCCGACGCGGCGCTCACGCCCTGCATCACCTGTCCCATCGCACCCTCGCCTCGTCGATCAGCGCGAATACCCGGCCGTCGTCGCTCGCCCCCGTGCGCCCGAGCAGCCCGTCCGCCCACCGCGGCGGAAGTCCGGAGCGCCCGTGCAGCGCCCCCACCGCCGCTCCCACAATGGCCGCCACGGTGTCGTTGTCGCGCGTGTCGTTCACCGCGCGCACGATCGCCTCCTCGGGGTCGTGCGCGTACTGCGCCAGGATGTAGAGCGCCGACGGCACGGTCTCCAGCAGGTAGGCGCCGGAGTACCACCCGTCGCAGGCGTGGCGCGACGGCAGCCCGGCCCGGAGCGCGTCCCGCACGCGCGTGTCCACGAACCGCCAGAGCGGCCCGGCGTACCCGTCCCCCGGCACGCGCGACTGGTAGCGGGTGTCGCCCTCCAGCGGCGCCGCCGTCTCTCGATAGGCGTCCAGCCACCACTCCGGGTGCGGCGCCTCGCGCGCCGAGAGCAGCTCCCAGAGCATCCGCACGAACGCCACGCAGGCGCTCGTCGAGCCCGGGTCGTTGTGCGTGAGCGATGCCGCCAGCATCACGTCCGCCCACAGCGCGCCGCTCGGGCGGGCCAGGTGCGGCACCAGCACGGGAGCGATGCGCATCAGCGCCCCGTTCCCGGCCGACGGCACGCCGGCCGCCTGCCAGGGCAGCCGCTCGTCCTTCAGGCGGTGCACGAACGCCCGCACCGAGCTCCCGATCCCGAAGATCGGCTCGCGCGTGAACCGCTCGGCGAGCCGGCCCGGGACCAGGCCGTCGTGCTCCAGCAGGTGCTCGAGGGTCCAGAACGCCATCTGCGTGTCGTCCGACGGCACGCCGACGCGCCGCCCGTACGCGTGACGGTTCGGCTGGTAGTCGCGGATCTCGCCGAAGCGCGCACGGCGGTCGCCGGGGTTCATCCCTTCGCTCGTGTTGCCGAGCGCGTCGCCGATGGCGAGCCCCAGGAGCATTCCCTCGACCCGGTCCCACAGCCCCTCCGCCCGCGGAGGACGTGGCCGCTGGCGGAGCAGCGCGTCGGCGCCGGCCGCCACGAGCGCGATCCGGCCGCCCGCGAGCATGTCGGCCACCAGCGGCCGGTTGTCGCGCGGCGTCTTCATGGCCCGCGTCGAGAAGGCGCCGAGGTGGACGACGCGTCCCTCGTGGAGCAGAGCGCCGCCGTGGACGCCCTCGCCCTCGAGGCGCAGATCCTGGCCGAGCCCGACCGCGGGGTGCGTCGTCGCCTGGGCGGCCGTGACGCGCTCCAGCAGCTCGGTGGCGCGCGCCGCCGGCGCCGCGCCGGCGGGCCGCCTGACGAGGGCGTCGAGCGCGTAGCTCCGAACGAGCTTGGCCAGGTACGTCCGCAGCGTCGCCGGCGCGTCGAACAGGTCCAGCCCCACCACGTCCTCGCCGACCGCGAACAGCGCCCCCACCTGGCCGTCCCGCGGCGCGAACGCGCGCTCGTAGCCCTCGAGCGTCGCGTCGTGCCGCGCGTACACGTCGCTCATCGCGCCCGTCTCCGAGTGCGTGTTCAGGCTCCGGGCGGCGGCCGCGATGTCGTCCCAGACCGCGGCCTGGTTGGTGTGGCGCTCGCCGCTCTCGCGCAGCGACCGGGTGACGTCGCGCGCCTTCCGCGCCCGCGCGCCCGCGAACATCGCCTGCTTCGACTCGGCGAACTCGCGCGAGGCGTACCGCCAGCGCCCCGCCTCCACGCAGGAGACCGGGATCGGCAGCGCGTGGCCCGCCGGCACGAGGATGGTGAGGTTGACGATCCGGTTCTGCTTCGCCCCCACCAGCTCCTCGCCATCCACGAGCAGCACCGGCAGCTCCCCCTCGTTGACGACCGCGAGCTGCGGCACGGCGCCGCCCTCGGTCACCTCGGTGATGCGGAGCGTCCCCGCCGCGAGCGCGTCGCGCAGCGGCAGATATCCCGGCGCCGTCTCCGGCGCGTCGGAGAGGAGGGGGAACATGGCGAGCCCGCCGTGGGCCACGGGGTCGCCGAGCCGGAGCGGTCGAACGGCGTCGAGCAGCGGTGTCATGAGGACGGTCCATCCTGTGGTGGGAGCTTTCCCAAGGTAGGATGGGCCTCTGACAGTCGATTCCGTGATCCGTGCTGCGTGATCCGTGCTGCGTGATCCGTGAACTACGAGGGCCCCGGGAGGCGCCTACTGGCTTTCCGGGGCCCTCGCAGTTCACGGATCACGCAGCACGGATCACGCAGCACGGATCACGGATCAGCCCGTGCACTGCCCCGCCGGCGCCGCCACCTGCTGCCCCGTCTGCGCCGGCATCCCGAAGTTCGGCGAGCCGTCGGCGTTCCAGGTGAACTTCTGCATCCGGATGGACCGGTCCCACCCCGGGGCGGTGGAGTTCTTCGAGTGGTAGACGATCCAATACTCGGTGCCGTCGGGCGAGGTGGTGAAGCTCGCGTGGCCGACGCCGTACACGTCGCTCGTGCCGGCGAACACCGGGCCGCTGCTCTTCGTCCAGCTCGCGGGGCTCATCGGGTCGGCGTCCGACGTTAGGCGGAGGAGCCCCAGGCGGTAGTCGCGCAGCCACGACTCGCGCGTCGAGTACACCAGGAAGGTGTGCGGGCCGTTGACGAGGAACTCCGGCCCCTCCTGAAGGTCGAGCTCCGTCCCCCGCTCCCAACTTTCCACCGGGGAGCTGATCTTCACGCGGTTGCTGCCGACCGTCATCGGGTCGGACATGCGCGCGATGTAGAGGTGCTGCGGCGTCTTGTCGGTGGTCGCGTTCTGCTCCCACCCCGACCACACCGCGTAGAGCTGCCCGGCGATGCGGTGCACTGTGAGGTCGATCGCCCACTTCGGGTCGGTCCGGCTCGCCACGTCGTCGCCCGTGTAGAGCATGCCCTTGTCGGCGTACGCGCCCTGCGGGTCGTCGCCGGCGGACTGGAGCACGCCGGCGCGCTGGTGGATGAACGGCGGGCCCGACTCGCCGGCGGCGTAGTAGATGTACCAGCGCCCGTCGATCAGGTGCAGTTCGGGCGCCCAGACGTTGCTGCGGTTCCACCCCGTCGCCGGCGCGCTCCACACCAGCGCGCCGTTGCTCTTGAGCGTCGTGAGCTTGTCCGACTTGTAGACGTAGATCGCGTTGCCGGTCGACTCCACCGAGTAGTAGAAGCCGTCGTGCCGCACCACCCAGGGGTCGGCGCCCGCGACGACCGGGTTCGAGAAAGTGCACGCCCGGCCGCCGCCGTTGTCGCCATTCTCGGTCGTGCCCCCCCCGGAGCAGGAAGCGGCGGTGAGCAGCAGGGCGGCGAGTGGGATCGCGAAGCGGTAGGTCATCTGGGTCGGCGGTGGAAACACGATACGAGCAGAGCAGGTACTGGACCTCGAGCGTGAAGCGGGGGACGGGAAGCGTCGTCCCGTCCCCCGCTTCACGCCTCCCGCTTCCGTCGGGCCCCTAGTACCCCGGGTTCTGGTTCACCGCCTGATTGCGGTTGACCTCGCTCCCCGGAATCGGGAGCACCGCGGACTTGCCGGCGATGAATCCGGTAAAGTCGGCGTCGCGCGCGACGAGGGCCGCCGCGTTCTCGAGCTCCCCGTACCGCACGAGGTCGAACCAGCGCTGCGCCTCCAGCCCGAACTCCAGCAGCCGCTGGTGGCGGATCTGGACGCGCAGGTCGGTCTGGTTGGTCGTCGTCGGGAGCGCCGAGAGACGGGCCCGCTGGCGCACCAGGTTGACGAGCGGCACC
The DNA here is from genome assembly GCA_035265005.1 of Gemmatimonadaceae bacterium. GTDB lineage: Bacteria > Gemmatimonadota > Gemmatimonadetes > Gemmatimonadales > Gemmatimonadaceae > DATFPD01. The sequence continues at coordinate 7,733 of DATFPD010000038.1, forward strand.
GCGGTCTGCGGCTGGCCCTGCTCGTTGAGCGCCTCGGCCTGCATCAGCAGCGCGTCGGCGTAGCGCAGGACGCGGAAGTTGATCGGGTTGTCCCAGCGCTGGAAGTCGCGCTCGCCCTTCCACCACTCCGTGTACTTCTTGAAGAAGAGCCGGTCGTCGGTCGCGCTGCCCCAGAGCGACCGGTACTCCCGCTGCCACACGCGCTCCGTGCGCGCCGGCTGGTTCCAGAAGATCGTCGCGTCGAGGCGCGGGTCGAGCTGGGCGTCCGTCGTCCGCTCGACGAAGAACTGGTCGAAGTACCAGCGCGTCGGGCGGACGTCGCAGAAGCCGGGGCCGCACGGGCCGGTCATGCGCGTGAAGCTGAGCCCCGGCACGTTCTGCGCGAGCGTGGACTCGTCGCCGAACTGCACCTCGAGGACCGACTCCGGCTTCCCCGTCGGGCCGCGCCCGGCCCCGCTCTCGGTCTCGTCGCGGAAGTTGGCCGCGTAGTCCGTGAGCAGCTCGTACTGGTTGGACGCGATCACCGGCGCCAGCGCCGCCGACGCCTGCGCCCACTCCTTCTGCTGCAGGTGCGCCTTGCCGAGCAGCGTCTGCGCGGCGCCCTTCGTGACGCGGCCGACGTCGACGCCGGTGTAGCTGAGCGGCAGCGCCGGGATCGCCTCGGTCAGGTCCTTCTCGATCTGCGCGTACACCGCCTCGACCGTCGAGCTCGGGACGCGCAGGGTCGGGTCGCCGGACCCGTCGAGCACGAGCGGGATGTTCGGGCCGAAGTAGTTCACCAGGTTGAAGTACAGCAGCGCCCGGATGGCCTTGTTCTCCGCCGTCAGGCGGTCGCGGAGCGCCGGGTCGATCTGGTCGCCGGGGACGCCGGGGATCCGGCCGATCGCCTGGTTGGCCCGGAAGATCGCCCGGTAGTGGTCCACCCAGACGTGGCCGTTGATCTCCCAGTCGTAGTTGCTGATCGTGAACCGCCCGTAGTTGGCCAGGTCGGCCCACGGGCTCGCCTGGGCCGTGGCGATGTCCGAGCGCAAGTCGCTCACGAACACCTGCCAGCGCCCGTACGTGCCGAGCGGCAGCAGTCCGGAGTACGTGGCGGTCGTGCCGGCGATGGCGTCGTTCTGGGTCTTCCAGAACGAGCCCGTGCTGCGCTCGTTCGGGTCCACGACGTCGAGGTCCGCGCAGCCGGCCGCGGCGGCGCACAGCCCCGCGGCGAGCGTCGCGAGTCGCATCGTCGCCGGGACCGCGGCGCGAAGTCGCGTGGTCGTCATCTGAGTCTTCACAGTCTCGTGGGTGAAAGGTCGGCGTGTTGACGGGGCGGCCACCGGCTCACATGCGCAGGTCGAGGCCGATCGTGACCGTGCGCACGTTCGGGAAGACGCGCGCGTCGTCGATGCCGCGCTCGAGGGCGCCGCCGTTGCCGAGCGACTCCGGGTCCCAGTTCGAGAAGTCGGTGAAGGTGTGCAGGTTCTGGACGTTCAGGTAGATCCGCGGCGCGGCCGCCTGCCCGCCGAAGCGGCGGGTGAGCGACGGCGGCAGCCGGTAGCCGAAGACGACGTTCTGGACGCGCAGGTAGTCGCCGTCCTCGATCCAGCGGTCGGAGGCGAAGATCGTGTTGTCGCTGCCGATCGCCAGCGCGCGGGGCGTCGTGGTGCTCCGGTTCTCCGGCGTCCACGGGCGCAGGCCGGCGCGGTACCCGGACGGGTCGTCCATGCGGTCGGTCCAGTAGCGCACGCCGTTGAAGATCTTGTTGCCGCCGGCGCCGCGCAGGTTGAGCCCGACGTCCAGCGACTTCCACCCGCCCTCCAGGAACAGGCCGCCCGAGTAGCGCGGCGTGCCGTTGCCCGCGAAGTACCGGTCGTCGTCGACGTTGAACACGCCGTCGCCGTTCACGTCCACGTACCGGATGTCGCCCGGTCGCGCGTCAGGCTGGATCTTGTAGGCGTCGATCTCGGCCTGGCTCTGGAAGATGCCGGCGGTCTTCACGACGTAGAACGACCCCAGCGGCTGGCCGACGATCGTCCGCGTGACGTCGCCCGGGCCGCCGGGGATCGGCTCGCCGGCGCCGAGCGAGAGCACCTTGTTGCGGACGGTCGTGTAGGTGAGCGTCGAGTTCAGTCGGAAGTCGCCGCGCTCCAGCTTGTGCGTGAGCCCGAGCTCGAGGCCCCGGTTGCGCATCGTCCCCGCGTTCACCGTCGGGGAGTTGCTGGCGCCGAGGCTGGACGGGATCGGGATGTCCACGAGCAGGCCGCCGGCCTTCGACTCGTACCAGTCCAACGCCAGGTTCACCCGGCCGTCCATCACGCCGAGGTCGAAGCCGGCGTTCGTCATCGTGTTCGACTGCCACCTCCGGTTCGGGTTGGCGAGGTCGCTCTGCGCCACGCCGGTCGAGACGGTGGTGCCGCCGCCGATGATGTAGTTCAGCCCCTGGTTCACCCGCGCGTCGAGCCCGTAGTCGCCGATGTCCGAGTTCCCGAGCTCGCCGTGGCTGGCGCGGAACTTCAGGAAGCCGCTGCGGCCGACGATCGGGATCGAGCGGAAGAACGGCTCCTCGCTCGCCACCCAGCCGAGCGAGACGGCGCCGAAGGTGCCGTACTGGTTGCCGCGGCCGAACTTCGACGACCCGTCGCGGCGTGCGCTGCCGGTGACGAGGTAGCGGTCCAGCAGCACGTAGTTGGCGCGCAGCAGCACGCCCTCGAGGCGGTTCATGAACACGTCGCCGTCGGTGCGCTGCCCGGCGAGCTCGCCGGCGTTGATCGTCCGCAGGTTCTCGTCCTGGTAGCCCTGGCGGAAGGCGAGCTGCGTCTCGTTGTCGTTCCGCTGGTAGGTGTAGCCGGCCACCGCGTTCAGGCGGTGCGCGGCGCCGACCTGCCGGTCGAACGAGAGCAGGTGCTCCAGCAGCAGCGAGGTGAAGTCGAAGCGCTGCTGCTCGAACTCGGCGAACTGGTTCGGCGTGCGGTAGCGGACCTGCGCGATGCTCTGGAACCGCTGCTCGCGCGCCGCGTTGTAGTTGACGCCGCCCTGCAGCCGGTACTTGAGCCCCCCGAACAGCCCCGCCTCGCCGTAGCCGGTGCCGATCACCTGGTTCGACCGGTACGTGCTGGGGCGGACGAACTGCACCGCCACCGGGTTGGTGCCGAAGGTCGGGCTGGCGTCGGTGCCGTAGCCCCAGCCGCTCGAGTTGTCCGCCGTCCTCACGGGGATCGTCGGCAGCATGCGGATCGCGTCGATCAGCGGGGCGCCGACCGGGTTGCGCTTGTTGGAGCGCGAGACCGCGAGGTTCTGCCCGAAGGCGAAGCGGCCGCGCCGCTGCTCGAGGTTCGCGCGGAAGCTGTAGCGGTCGAAGCCGGTGTTGGCGATCGCGCCCTCCTGCTTCAGGTAGCCGCCGCTGAGCAGGTAGCTCGCCCCCAGCGTGCCGCCGGAGACGCCGAGGCTGTAGTTCTGGATCGCGCCCGTCCGGAGGATGGCGTCCTGCCAGTCCGTGTTCGGCGTCTGGCCGGCGAGCGCCCGCGCGAGGTCCGCCGGCACGGCGATCTGCTTGTCGGCCGGGAGCTGCGCGTTCGCGTTGTCGAGCGCCTGGCTGTACACGGTCGCCCACTCCCGCGCGCTCATCATGTCGATGCGCTGCGGGACGTCCTGGTACCCGTAGTAGCTGCTCAGGTCGGCCCTCGTCTCGCCGGCGCGGCCGCGCTTGGTGCGGACGACGACCACGCCGTTGGCCGCCTGGGCGCCGTACTGCGCCGCCGCCGAGGCGTCCTTCAGCACCTCGATCGATTCGATCTCGTCCGGGTTCAGGTTCGGGTTCTGCGTCATGTACATGCCGTCCACGACGTAGAGCGGCGACGTGGCGCCGAAGAAGTTCTGGCCGCGGATGACGATGCTCGGCGCCCGCCCCGGCTCGCCGCTCGCCTGCACCTGCACGCCGGGGATGCGGCCGCGCAGCGCCTCCTCGACCGTCGCGACCTTCTGGTCGCGGATCTCGTCCCCCTGCACGCCGGCGGTGGCGTCGGAGACGTCGCGCCGCTGCTGGGTGGTGTAGCCGACGACGACCTGCGTCGTCAGCGTCGTCACCGTCTGCCGGAGCTGGAAGTCGGCGGTCGCCGCCTGGTCGGCGACGACGGTCACCTGCTGCGTGGTCGGCGCGTAGCCGATGCGCTGCGCGCGCACCTGGTAGGTGCCGGGCGCGACGCCGGCGATGGTGTAGCGGCCGTCGTCGCCGGTCGCCGCGCCGAGGCCGGTGCCGACGATCGAGAGCTGGACGGCCGGCAGCGGCTGGCCGGCGTCGCCGGTGACGGTGCCGGTGACGCGCCCCGTCTGCTGCACCCCCGCCTGGGCGGCGAGCGGCTGCGGGGCAAGCATGAGGACGGCGCCGGGCGCGCCCGCCAGGGCGAGCGCGGCGGCGGCGACCTGGGCGAGGCGGCGGCGGCCTGCCGCGCCTCCTGTCGGGCGGTGACGTGAGTTGCTCAAGATGCTGCCCTCCGCGGTGAGCGGGGATCGTGACTGCCGACCGGCCGGGGGGCGGCGGCGGCGGACCTCGGGACGAAACGCCAGGGAACGACGGACATCGGATTCGGGGGGGCGGCGGCGGCCACGTGCCTAACGGGACGCCGGGATGGCCGCGGCCGCGCCGGGGGGCGGCGCGCGGTCGCGGAACAGCATGCCCGCCGGGACCCGCTGCCGCCTGAGTCCCGGCCCTTCGACGTACAGCTCGAGCGCCATCGGGCCGTACGCCTGGAAGTAGGTGAGGGTGATGGGGTGCAGCCCGGCCTGGAGCGCCACCTGCCCCCACGTCTCGGTGGTCTTCGGCGACTGCCCCACCGACCAGAAGACGTTCCGGTCGCCCACCCACATCGCCGCGCCGTCGTCCGACAGCGCGGTGAAGGTGTAGACGCCGCCGCGCGGCACGCGGACGTAGCCGGTGAAGCGCATCCCGAACAGCTCGGTGGTGTCCGCCGGCTGGAGCGTCGGCACGGCCACCACGCCGGTCTTGCTCGGCGCGACGTCGTCCGGGCGCACCTCGGGGCGCTCCAGCTGCCAGCGCACCGGCCAGTGCATCCGGTACGCGGGCTCCGCCGTCGTGTCGCGGTAGAGCGCGTAGGCGAGCCCCGGCTCGAGCGCCCGCGACGCCACCGCCGCCGGCGCGCGGCCGGGGGCGCGGCGGTACGCCACCCGCGCCTCCGGCGCCGCGGTGGGGCGCCCGCCGGCGAACGACCGCGCGCGCACGGTGGCGTCGCGGCGCAGGGTGAACGGCCGGCGGTAGGCGGGGCTCGACGCGGTCGGCTCCGAGCCGTCGGTGGTGTAGCGCACCTCGGCGTCAGGCGCGCCGGTCACGATCGAGACCCGCACCGTGTCGACGAACTCGGCCAGCTCGGGGAGCACGTACGGGGCGAGCCCGCGGTTCACCGCCGCCACCCGCGCCGTGTCGAACTTGAGCACCGCGCGGTCGTAGGTCAGGAAGCCGTTCAGCTCGACCTCGACGTCGGTGAGCTGGGTGTAGACGCCGGCGCCGACGCCGTGCGTGTCGCGGTCGCGCAGCAGCCGCCTGACGAGGAGGTCGTAGCGCTCGGCCAGCGCCTCGCGGGTGGGGAAGAGGCCGCCGTACCCCCAGGCGTCGCCGGCCCAGGCGTGGCCGCCCTCCTTGTACCCCAGGCCGCCAAATTCCCCGACGACGGCGACCCGCCCGCCCTCGCCCCGCATCGCCTGCGGCCCCTGGTAGCGGTGGACGTCGATGATGTCGCCGGCGCCCTCGTGCTGCCAGCCGCTGACGTCGTTCACCAGCCGGCTCGAGTCGGCGGCCTCGATCACGCCGACGATGCGCCGCGTGTCGAACTGCCCCCACTTCTCGTTGAACGGCACCCAGACGACGATCGACGGCACGCTGTGCAGGTCCTCGAGCATCGCCCGGAGCTCGCGCTCGAAGTGCCGCTGCGCCTCGGGGCTGTCGTTCCACCCGCTCGGCATGTCCTGCCAGACGGCGAGGCCGAGGCGGTCGGCGTGGTAGTACCAGCGCGCGGGCTCCACCTTGATGTGCTTGCGCACCATGTTGAAGCCGAGCGCCTTCATCGCCTCGATGTCGGAGCGCAGCGCGGCGTCGGTGGGGGCGGTGTAGAGGCCGTCCGGCCACCACCCCTGGTCGAGCGGCCCAAGCTGGAACACCGGGCGGCCGTTGAGGGCTATGCGGTCGAAGCCGTTCGCGTCCTTCGCCAGCGACACCGAGCGCATGCCGAAGTAGGAGTCGACGCGATCGACTTCCGCACCAGCCTGCCCCGAGCCTGTCGAGGGGTCGCGGAGCACGACGCGCAGGTCGTAGAGGAACGGGTCGTCCGGGCTCCAGAGACGGGCGTCGGGCACCGGGATGCGCAGCTCGGCGCCCACGTCTCCCTCGGCGCGGCCGACCTCCCGCCCGCTCGACGACGCCACCGCCTCGACGCGCTGGCCGGCCGCCGTCCCACGGCCAACCACCGTCAGGCGGAGGGCGCTGCCGGGGAGATCAGGGGTCATGTGCAGCCGGGCGATGCTGGCCACGGGGACGGGCTCCAGCCACACCGTCTGCCAGATCCCGGTCACCGGAGTGTACCAGATCCCCTCGGCGTTGCTGACCTGCTTGCCGCGCGGCTGGCCGAACTTGTCGGTCGGGTCGTAGACGCTGAGGGCGAGCTCGTTGTCGCCGGCGCCGGGGAGCAGCGCGTCAGTGACGTCCACGGTGAACGCGTCGTAGCCGCCGGTGTGGTCGGCGACCATGCGGCCGTTCACGAAGATGGTGCAGTGCCAGTCGCAGGCGCCGAAGTGCAGCAGCCACCGCCCCGCGGGCCCGGGGCCGGCGTCCGCCCGGAAGTTCCGTCGATAGGCAACCCGGTCGGCGTGGCGGCCGACGCCGGAGAGCGCGGCCTCGGGGGCGAAGGGGACGAGGATGCGCTGGGCGCCGGCAGGGCCTTCGTGCACGAAGGCCTCCGCCGACGGCATCGGGAGCGGGCCGGCGGGCCCCTCGCCCCCCGGGCGCGACGGGTGCGCCAGCCGGTGCGGGTCGCCGGCGACGCCGGGGACGCTGCTCGAGTCGACCAGCGCGAACTCCCAGAGCCCGTTCAGGCTCTGCCAGCGCGGCCGCACCATCTGCGGGCGCGGGTACTCGGGGAGCACCGCCTCGGGACGCACGTCGGCCGCCCAGCGGGTGAGGAGCCGGACGTTGGCGGCGGCGCGCCAGGGCGCGAGCGCCGGCCGCATGACCGTGGTCTCGGGGATCGCCGCCGCGGCGGCCGGCGTCGGCGCCGGGACCTCGACCGTGCGCGGGCCGCCGCCGCACGCGGCGGCCGCGGCGACGGCCGCGGCGACGGCGGCGGCCGCGAGGCGGCAGAGGGCCGCCGAGCCTAACGTGGGCGGGGGAGTGATGCGCGCGCGGCGGCGGCGGCGGCGGCAGCAGCTGGTCATGCCCCGGAGGTGGCGAGGTGAGTCTCGTGCGGCGACAGGGCGGGCGGCGGGTCCTGCGCCGGCTGGCCGGGCGCGCTCGTGGTGCGGCGGACGACGAGGGCGCCGTCCAGGTAGACCTTCTGGAGCGGGATCGCCTGCTTCGACTCGATGTGGCGGAGCAGCATCCGGGCGGCGGTCTCCCCCATCTCGACCTTGGGGACGCGCACCGTGGTGAGGGGTGCGGCGAGGTACTCGCAGAGCGGCACGTCGTCGTAGCCGACCACCGACACGTCCTCGGGGACGCGCAGCCCCAGGTCGGCGAGCGCGCGGCAGAGCCCGACGGCGACGAGGTCGTTGTAGCAGGTGACCGCCGTCGGCCGGTCGGCGGCGCCGAGCCGCTCGCCGAAGTAGGCGAGGCCGGCGCGGTAGCCGTCGGCCAGGTGCGCGCCCGCGGGGACGATCCCGTCGTCGCGGACGGCGAGGTGCGAGCGGCTGAAGGCGAGCCTGACGCCGTCGACGCGCTCCTGGCTGTGCGTGGAGTACGCGGGGCCGGCGAAGTGCACGACGCGGGTGTGCCCGAGCCCGATCAGGTACTCGACCGCGGTGCGCGACGCCTCGACGTTGTCGAGGTCGACGAGGCTCGCCGGCACGCCGCGGATCTCCTCGAGGAGGACGAACGGGCAGTTGCGGCGCTTGAGCTCGAAGAAGTGCGAGAGGTCGGCGTGCTCGTCGACCACCGGGGTGACGATCAGCCCGTCGACGTCCTTGTCGCGCACCAGCTCCACGGCCCGGCGCTCGATCTCGTACTTCCCCTCCGAGGAGATGACGAGGAGGGTGTAGCCGGCGGCGTCGGTGGCGGCGCGGACGCCGTCGATGACCTGGGCGTAGTAGGGGTTGTCGTGCTCCTTGATGACCAGGGCGATGCACTTCCCCTTGCGCGCCGCCGCGCCCCGCCCGGTGGCCTGGGTGGGGCGGTAGTTGAGCCGCTCGATGGCCGCCAGGACGCGGTCGCGCGTGGCGTCCTTGACCGAGCCGGTCTCGTTGAGCACCGCCGACACGGTGGCCTTGGAGACGCCGGCGTGCAGGGCGACGTCGCTGATCGTGGATCGCTTGCCTGTCATCGAGTCGGCACGGGTCAGCGGGCGCAGGCGACGAAGGGTGCAGCGATCTGAACGAACGTCCGAACAACTCTGAACACGTTCGATCCGGTTCAGGCGCGACGACGGTACTAGCGGGGTGCGGGGCTGTCAAGTCGGTTCATTGCAGCCAAGCAGGCTCTTCGGTCGGGACGCGCTGTTGGAATCGACCACAGAGACACGGAGGACAGAGAGGAGGGGCACACGGGAGAGAAGCCCTCTACCGGGACGACGTGCTGAACTGCTGGGGGAGAACCCTGCGGCCGCGACCCCTTCCAGGGCTCTTCACATCTCCCGGCAGAGGGACACCTCTCCGGTGTGCACCTCCTCTCTGTCCTCTGTGTCTCTGTGATCGATTCCAACGAGCCGTCCCGACTTGGAAGCCGAGTCCGCCACGAGTTTGCCTTGACAACCCGCGGCCGGGGTTGTACTCACTTGTCCCGCTGAACCAATCGAACCGGTTCAATCACTCTCCCGGCCCCATCTCATGGCTCGCCTCGCCCGCCGCTTTCCGCTCCGCGCGCTCGCGGTCGCGTCCGCGCTCCTGCTCGTCGCCACCGCCGGATGCCGGAAGGACTCGGGCGGCGGCGGGGGCGGCGGGACCGATACCGGGGCCGCGGCCGCGAAGGGCGGCGGCGGAGATGGCTACGTCGTCGGCTTCTCGCAGATGGAGTCGGACAACCCGTGGCGCATCGCCGAGACGAAGAGCCTGAAGGACGAGGCGGCGAAGCGCGGCATCCAGCTCGTCGTCACCGACGCGCAGGGGCAGACGGCGAAGCAGGTCAACGACGTCGAGGACCTCATCGCCCGCCGCGTGAACGTGCTCCTCCTCGCCCCGCGCGAGTACGAGGGGCTGGCGCCGGCGCTCCAGTCGGCGAAGCAGGCGAAGGTCCCGGTCATCCTCGTCGACCGCGAGGCCGCCGGCACCGCCGGCCAGGACTACGTGACGCTCCTCGCCTCCAACTTCATCGAGCAGGGGCGGCGCGCCGGCGAGTGGCTGGCCCAGGCCACCGGCGGCAAGGCGAACATCGTCGAGCTCTCGGGGACGCCAGGCGCCTCGGTGGCCCGCGACCGCGCCGCCGGCTTCCGCGAGGCGATCGCCAGGTACCCGGGGATGAAGATCGTCGCCACCCAGACCGGGAACTTCACCCGCGCCCAGGGCGAGCGCGTGATGCAGAACCTCGCCCAGTCGCTCGGCCCCCGGGTCACGGCCGTCTACGCGCATAACGACGAGATGGCGCTCGGCGCCATCCAGGCGCTCAAGTCCGCCGGCCGCAAGCCCGGCACCGACGTCACCGTCGTCTCGATCGACGGCCAGCGCGCCGCCCTCGAGGCCATCCAGGCCGGCGAGCTCGGCGCCACCGTCGAGAGCAACCCGCGCTTCGGCCCCCTCGCCTTCGAGACGATCGAGAAGCACCGCAAGGGCGAGTCGATCCCGACCAAGATCACCCTCACCGACCGCCTGTTCGACAAGAGCAACGCGGGGCAGTTCGTCGGGGAAGCGTACTGAGGCAGTGCGAGTTGCGAGTTGCGAATTGCGAGAGGTGGTGCCCCGGGATGTCCCGAGGCAGTTGATTCGCAATTCGCAACTCGCAACTCGCACCAGAGACGCGCCGAGATGACTGTTCCTGCCACCGCCCCCGTCCTGCGCATGGAGTCCATCACCAAGCGCTTCGCCGGCGTGACCGCCCTCGACGGGGTGGACCTCGCGCTCGGGCGCGGGGAGGTGCACGCGCTGGTCGGGGAGAACGGGGCCGGGAAGAGCACGCTGGTCAAGATCATGACCGGCGCCTACCGCTGCGACGGCGGGCGCATCTGGCTCGAGGGGCGGCCGGTCACGTTCGACACGCCGGCGGCGGCGCAGGCGGCGGGGGTCATCGCGGTGCACCAGGAGATCCACCTCCTCAGGCACCGCACGGTGGCCGAGAACGTCTTCCTGGGGCGCGAGCCGCGCCGCTGGGGGGGGTTCGTGGACTGGGGCCGCATGTACGCCGACGCCGGCGCGCTGCTCCGGGAGCTGGGGCTCGACATCCCCCCCGACGCCACGTTAGGCGCGCTCCGCACCGCCCAGCAGCAGATGGTCGCCATCGCCCGCGGGGTCTCGCTCGGCGCCAAAGTGCTGGTGCTCGACGAGCCCACCAGCTCGCTCGCCGAGCGCGAGGTCGGGATCCTCTACCGGCTGATCGCGAAGCTCAAGGCGCAGGGCACCGCGGTCGTCTACATCAGCCACCGCTTCGACGAGCTGTACGCCGTCTGCGACCGGGTGACCGTGCTGCGCGACGGCCGGCTGGTCGACACGCGGCCGCTGGCCGGGCTGGAGCGGCTCGACCTCGTCTGCCTCATGCTCGGCAAGTCGCGCGAGGAGCTCGCGGCCGGCGCCACCGAGTTCACGGCGCACCCTTCGCTCCGCTCAGGGCAAGCTGCTGCGGATGAGGCGCCGCTGCTGCGCGCCGAGTCGCTCCGGCGCGGCCACAAGCTGCGCGGCGTCTCGCTCGAGGTGCGACGCGGCGAGGTCGTGGGGCTGGCCGGCCTCCTCGGCTCCGGGCGCACCGAGACCGCGCGCGCCATCTTCGGCGCCGACCCGGCCGAGGCGGGGGAGCTCGCGGTGCGCGGCGAGCGCTTCGCCCCGAAGTCCCCGAACGACGCGATCGGCGCCCGCATCGCCTTCGTCTCCGAGGACCGCAAGGCCGAGGGGATCATCCCCGAGCTGTCGGTGCGCGAGAACCTGACGCTGGCCGCGCTGCCGACGCTCACGCGGATGGGGGTGGTGGACCGGGCGCGGCAGGGCGCGATCGTGGACGAGTACGTGCGCCGGTTCGGGATCAAGATGGCAACGCCGGAGCAGAAGATCCGCGAGCTCTCGGGCGGCAACCAGCAGAAGGTGCTGCTCGCCCGCTGGCTCTGCACCCGCCCCGACTTATTTCTCGTCGACGAGCCGACGCGCGGGATCGACATCGGCGCGCGGGGGGAGATCCAGGCGCTGGTGAACGAGCTGGCGTCCTCCGGGCTCGGCGTCCTCATGATCTCGTCGGACCTGGAGGAGCTGGTGGAGGGGAGCTCGCGCGTGGTCGTGCTGCGCGACGGCGCGGACGTGGCCGAGCTGCACCGCGGGCAGATCAGCCAGGACGCGATCATCCGCGCGATGGCGGGCGGGAGCGCGGCGGCGGGCCCACCCGCCGCCGGCGACGCCGCCCACCCCGGGAACGCACCGAGCGCCTAACGTGTCCAGCTCCGCCCCCCCGACGTCGCCGCCCCCCGCCGGACTCACCCCGCCGCGGCCCGCCGCGGCCGGGGCCGCCCGCGCCGCGCGCGCCCGCTGGCACTCCGCCGGCCCCACCGGGGTGGCGTTCGCCGCGCTGGTGGTGCTGGTGGCGGCGAACGCCGTCTTCACGCCGAACTTCGCCACCACCGGCAACCTGTTCAACGTGCTGCTCCAGGTCTCCACGGTCGTGCTGGTCGCGGTCGGGATGACGCTGGTGATCGCCACCGGCGGCGTGGACCTGTCGGTGGGGTCGGTGATGGCGATCGCCGGCGCGGTGGCGGCGACGCAGCTCGACCGCGGGCTGGCGGTGGCGGTCCCGCTGGCGCTGCTGGCGGCGGCGGCGGTGGGCGTGCTGAACGGGGCGCTGATCGCGCGCGACGGGATCCAGCCCATTGTGGTCACGCTGGCGACGCTGATCGCCGGGCGCGGGCTGGCGCAGGTGCTGAGCCACGACGGCCAGCTCGTCCCGGTGCGCGACGCGGCGTTCGAGGTGCTGGGGCGCGGGCGCGTGGGCCCGGTCCCCGTCCCCGTCATCATCGCCCTGCTGGTGGCGGCGGCGGCGGCGTTCGCGCTGCGGGCGATGCCGTTCGGCCGCTACGTGCTGGCGGCGGGTGGGAACCCGGCGGCGGCTCGGCTGGCCGGGGTCCCGGTGCGCCGCACGCTGATCGGCGTCTACGCGCTGAGCGGCCTCCTGGCCGGCCTCGCCGGGCTGCTGGAAGCCTCGCGCCTGGGCGCCAGCGACGCCGCCAAGATCGGCCTCAACGTCGAGCTGGACGCGATCGCGGCCACGGTCGTCGGCGGCACCGCCCTCACCGGCGGCCGGGCGACGATCGTCGGCACGGTGATCGGCGCCCTCGTCATGCAGGTCATCGCGACGAGCTTCAACATGCTGCTGGTGCCGTACGCGTGGTCGCTGGCGTTCAAGGCGGCGATCATCCTGGTGGCGGTGTACTTTCAGCGTCCGCGGAGGGTGTGATATTTCGTTATGCAGCGAGGATGGCGAGTGGTCAGTCGTCAGTAGCACCGAGCATCCGGAATGCCGGGTGCTACTGAGAACTGGCAACTGACTCCACCACTGACGACTGACCACTCGCCGTGTGACCCAGTGCCGACCCACCTGATCGCACTTTGAATCGCCTCCGCCTCTTGAACCTCGTCAGGCACCAGGGCGCCCTGATCGCCCTCGTGATCGCCTGCGCGTTCGGGTTCGCGCGCTACGCGGCGTTCCTGACGCCGGAGAACCTGCTCAACGTGCTGCGGCAGAACAGCATGGTGGGGTTCCTGGCGCTCGGGATGACGTTCGTCATCCTCACCGCCGGGATCGACCTGTCGGTGGGGGCACTGCTGGCGGTGGCCGGGGTGGCGGCGGCGATGGCGTCGGCGCACGGGACGGCGGCGGCGGTGGCGGCCGGGGTCGGCGTGGCGGCGCTGCTCGGGCTCGCGAACGGGCTCGTGATCGCGAAGCTGCGCATCCAGCCGTTCGTCGTCACGCTGGCGACGATGATCGCGGCGCGCGGCGCGGCGCTCGCGGCGTCGCACGAGGAGTCGGTGCGCGTGGCCCCGGAGGCGGCGGGGCTGGTCTGGCTCGGGCGCGGCTTCGTCGGCCCGATCCCGGCGCCGGTGGTGCTGCTCGCGCTCGCGTACCTGGCGGGGTGGCTCGTGCTCCGCTACACCCCGTTCGGCCGCCACGTGTACGCGGTGGGCGACGACGGGGACGCGGCGCGGCTGCTCGGGCTCAGGGTGGACCGCGTGGTGGTCGGCACCTACGCGCTGAGCGGCGCCCTCGCCGGCCTGGCCGGCGTGGTGCTCGCCGCGCGCCTCGGCGCCGGCCAGCCGGTCGCCGGCACCGGCTGGGAGCTCGACGCGATCGCCGCGGTCGTCGTCGGCGGCACGCTGCTCACCGGCGGCCAGGGGGGCGCCGGCCTGACGCTGGTCGGCGTCCTCCTGCTCGGCGTGATCCTCAACCTGCTCAACCTCGAGGGGACGCTGAGCCCGTGGTGGCAGTGGGTGATCCGCGGCGCGTTCCTGCTCGCCGTCGTCGTGCTGCAGGGCCGGGTGGCGCGTCGGGCGGAGGCGGCGGTGGCGTGAGAGACATTCCGCAGTGACATCCCACAGCGTAAGGCGCCTGCACGGCGAAGGGCCCATGCGGAATGCTTGATCTGTCTTCCCTCGCCGAGCGCCCGCACCGGCGCTGGAACCCGCTGGCCGGGGAGTGGGTGCTCGTCTCGCCGCACCGGGCGCGGCGGCCGTGGCAGGGGCAGGTGGAGAAGGCGCCGCCGGCGGAGCGGCCGGCGTACGACCCCGGGTGCTACCTGTGCCCCGGGAACGCGCGCGTGGGCGGGGAGCGGAACCCGGACTACGGCGCCACCTTCGTCTTCGAGAACGACTTCGCGGCGCTGCGGCCCCCCGCCCCCGGCGAGGAGCCCCGGGTCCGGATCGATCGCGACGGCCTGCTGGTGGCCGAGGCGGAGCCGGGGCGCTGCCGGGTGATCTGCTTCTCCCCGCGCCACGACCTCACGCTCGGCGAGATGGACGTGCCGGGGATCCGGCGGGTGGTGGAGCTGTGGGCGGAGGAGTACGCCACGTTAGGCAGCGACCCCGGGATCAACCACGTCCAGATCTTCGAGAACCGCGGCGAGGTGATGGGGAGCAGCAACCCGCACCCGCACGGCCAGATCTGGGCGCAGCGCTCGGTCCCGCTCACCGCCGCGCGCGAGGGGGAGCGCCTGGCCGCGCACCGCTCGCGCCACGGCCGCACGCTGCTCGAGGACTACCTGCGGCTGGAGACCGGGGAGCGCGACGGGGAGCGCGTGGTGTGCGCCAACGACGCCTTCGTGGCGCTCGTCCCCTTCTGGGCGGTGTGGCCGTTCGAGACGCTGGTGGTGAGCCGCCGGCCGGCGCCGCAGCTGGGCGCGCTCGACGACCGCGAGCGCGACCTGCTCGCCGACGTCCTGAAGCGCGTGGTGACGCGCTACGACAACGTGTTCGAGATCGCGTTCCCCTACTCGATGGGGATCCACCAGGCGCCGACCGACGGCCGCGAGCACCCGGAGTGGCACCTCCACGCGCACTTCTACCCGCCGCTCCTCCGCTCGGCCACGGTGCGGAAGTTCCTGGTCGGCTACGAGATGCTCGGCGAGCCGCAGCGCGACCTCACGCCCGAGTCGGCGGCGGCGCGGCTGCGCGAGCAATCGGAAATCCACTTCCGGCAGGGTCGGTCGTGATGGCAACGTCCGGGCGATCTTCGATCCTTCGCCACCATGGTTGAGCAGACGACAGAGCGTCCCGCCGACGTCCGGTCCCGCGTGACGCGCGAGTTCGAGCGCCGGTTCGGCGCCGCGCCGGCGTTCGTGGCGCGGGCGCCGGGGCGGGTGAACCTGATCGGCGACCACACCGACTACAACGACGGCTTCGTGCTGCCGATGGCGATCGACCGGGCGATGTGGATCGCGTTCCGGCCGCGCGCCGACCGCCGCGTCGTGGTGCACTCGCTCGACTTCGACGAGGTGGCGGGGTTCGACCTGGCGGAGCTGGACGGCCATCCGGGCGGTGGCCCGTCGGCGTCCGGGAGCGAGGCGGGCGGCTGGCTGGAGTACGTGCGCGGGGTGGCGTGGGCGCTGCTCACCGCGGGGCAGGGGCCGGCGCCGCTCGCCGCGGGGTGGGAGGGGGTGGCAGCGGGGGACGTCCCGGTGGGCGCCGGGCTCTCGTCGAGCGCGGCGCTGGAGCTGGCGACGGCGCGCGCGTTCGCGACGGTGGACGGCCTGGCGTGGGAGCCGGCGCGGATGGCGCGGCTCGCCCAGCGCGCGGAGAACGACTGGGTGGGCGTCAACTGCGGCATCATGGACCAGCTCATCTCGGCGGCCGGCGCCGCGGACCACGCGCTGCTCATCGACTGCCGCACGCTCGACACGCGGGCGGTCCCGCTGCCGGCCGGCGCGGCGGTGGTGGTGCTCGACACGGCGACGCGGCGCGGGCTCGTGGACTCCGCCTACAACGAGCGCCGCGCGCAGTGCGAGGCGGCGGCGGCGTTCTTCGGCGTGCGGGCGCTGCGGGACGTGGACGAGGCGGCGTTCGCCGCGCGCGCCGGCGGGCTCGACCCGCTGATCCGGAAGCGCGCGCACCACGTGGTCACCGAGAACGCGCGCACCCTGGCGGCCGCCGAGGCGCTGGCGCGCCGGGACGTGCGGACGGTCGGGCGCCTGATGAACGAGAGCCACGCCAGCCTGCGCGACGAGTTCGAGGTCTCGCGCCGCGAGCTGGACGTGATGGCCGAGGTCGCGCGGGCGCACCCGCACTGCCACGGCGCGCGGATGACCGGCGCCGGCTTCGGCGGCTGCGCGGTGGCGCTGGTCGACGCCGCGGCCGCCGAGTCGTTCGCGCGCGAGGTCGCGTCGGCCTACGAGCGCGCGGTGGGGCTCACGCCGGCCGTGTACGTCTGCAAGGCGGCGCAGGGGGCGAGCGTGGAGAAAGGCTGATTCGCGAATCGCGAATCGCGAATCAGCCTTTCCCCGCCGTGACCATG
>DATFPD010000039.1:0-3570 GCA_035265005.1 Gemmatimonadaceae bacterium
GCGAGGTGCGAGGTGCGAGGTGCGAGGTGCGAGGTGCGAGGTGCGAGGTGCGAGGTGCGAGGTGCGAGGTGCGAGAGGTGCCTCGGGAGGCGACTACCTGCCTCCCGAGGCACCTCTCGCATCTCGCACCTCGCACCTCGCACCTGCCTTTACCTCTTCGCGACCCTCCCCCCCTCGAACCGCACGCTCCGCATCGCCGCGAACACCACCCGCAGCGCGTCGGCGTCCGCGCCCTCGCCGCGCAGCGTCAGATACTGCCCCGGGATGACCGGGTCCCGCCAGGTGGCCTCGGCCACGTAGCGGCCGTGGCGGAGGCGCTGCTCGGGGTGGCCGGCGCTGTCGATGCGGAAGACGGTGAGCGTCGCCGCGCGGCCGCCGATCACCTCGCGGCAGCGCGCGACGGCGCGCGTGCTGCCTGACGACGCGGCGGCCGGGCGCTCGCCCGACGCGAGCTCGCTCAGCAGCGTCACCCGGCCGTTCGCCGAGTCGAAGAGCGCGACCCGCGCGTCGCGCCCGTCGGGCGCCACGTCGAGCTGGTCGAAGCCGCGCGGGACGCGGAACGAGAACGAGCCCTCGTCCACCTCCCACCCCCCCGCCGCCGCCACCGCCGGCCGCGCCCCCGCGAGCCGCGGGCAGGTGGCGCCCGCCGGCGCCACGGCGGCCGACCGTGCGTCGCGCGCGAGCTGGCAGCCGCCGCCGACGAGCGGCAGCGCGGCGGCGAGCGCGATCATGTGTATGCGTTTCATCTGTGCCTCTATCCGTGCAGAGTGGTGTCTCTGTGTAACGTGTACCGCGTACGGTCCACCTGCCTTTGAGACCACTCGGCGCCCCGGCGCGTCACCGACACCCGACCACGCTCGCACCCCATGCCCCTCGACATCCCGGCCGGAAACCCCACCCTCCTCGTGCGGCGCGAGGCCTTCGAGCGCGCCGGCCTCGTCCGCTCGGCGATCGACGATCGGCTGAACCTCACCGCCGACGAGTTCCGCGTCGAAGGCGCGCTGATCGCGATCGGCCCGCTCGTCGGCGAGACCGGGGCGCTGGAGGGGCTGGTCGAGGAGCTCGAGGGGCTGGGGCTCGTCTACTTCGACGACTTCTTCGAGCTGAGCGGGAACTGGCCCGGGTGGCTGCGGCTGTACGGCGCCGCTGGCGGCGGCGCCGTACAGCCGCAGCCACCCGGGCCATCCTGAGCCGCGCAGCGGCGAAGGATCACTCTGCCGGGAAGCAAAAGGGGCCGCGCATCCGCGCGGCCCCTCACGCTACGCCATCACCCGTTCCGCCTAACGTCTCGTCGCTCGCGGCGCTGCGGCTTCATCCCCGGCGGCGGCCCGGGCGGCCCGGGCGGCCCGCCACCCGGCGGCGGCGTGAGCGGGCCGGGACGCAGCATCCCCTCCCACCCGCACTCGTGACACCAGCTCGACCGCATCCGGGGCATCAGCCGCTCGAACCCGGTCGCCTGGACGCGCAGCGTCACGGCGTCGCAGTTCGGGCAGCGGTCCCCCTCGGGGAGGATCCACCAGAACACCAGCGTCGCCGCGATGAACCGCAGGACGAACAGGCCCCCGAACACCAGGACGAAGATCGCGGCGTCCGACATGGAAACCTCCTGACAGCTGCGAGTCGCGAGGTGCGAGCTGCGAGAGGAGCTGCCCCGGAATGCCCCAACCCCCCGGGGCACTACCTCTCGCAGCTCGCATCTCGCACCTCACAGCCTTTACAACCTCTCCTCCACCCTCGACCACGCCTCCACGTACGCCACGCCGTCCTCGATCCGCTCGATGACGACCTCGGTCCCGGCCGCGATCGGCGCGTCGTCCAGGGCCAGCGCGCGCACTTCGTGCGTCGTGCCCTCCTCCTCGTACACGATCGTCCCCGGCGAGTTCGCGCCCATCGCCCGCGTGACCCGCGCCAGGTGCCCCTGGAGCGCGTAGCGCTCGTCCTCGACGTCGTTCGCCGCGCTCGGGATCGCCCACTTCGTCACCAGCGCGACGGCGCCGAGCGCCCCCGCCACCCCCACCGCCGCCGCGACCACGGCCCGCGCCGGCGCGCCGAGCGCGGTGTAGCGAGTCAGCAGGTACCCGGTCGCGCCGAACGCGGTCGCGAACCCGCCGAGCAGCGGCACGTTGAGCGAGGCCCGCAGCGTCCCCGCCGCCGGGCGCGCCACGCCGTAGAGCATGCCGTAGAAGCCGAGCAGCAGGCCGGTCAGAAAGGAGCCGAGGAAGAGGAGCAGCATGGTCGTGGAATCTACAAGCCGGAACGCAGCGCGGGAGACTGGGAAACGGTGTCGTCGGTCGTCGGTCGTCGAGTCGCTGACGACCGACAACCGCCGTTTCACGCCGCCGCGCTTGACGCGTCGTGCGCCACCGCAGAATGATGGACGCGCCCTCCGCGTTCCGCCTCCCTCCGCCCCCGCGATGCGCACTCTCCGTTCCGCCGTCTCCGCCGTCCCGCTGTCGCTCGCCCTCGTGCTCGGCTCCGCCACCGTGGATGCGCAAACGCCCACCGCCGGCTCCCGCCCGCGCCTCCAGGGCGATGCGTGGCGGGCGGCCGGGACCGCCGGGATCTGCGGCAAGGGCTCCTACGAGTTCAAGCTCGCCGGCGCCAAGGCGGGGAACGAGTCGTTCGAGACGACGTGCGTCGGCTCGGGCGCGGCCGGCGGCGGCTACGCCAGCGCCGCGCACACCATCTTCAGCGTCCCCGGGGCGGCGATCGACCTCGTCACCACGCTCGAAGTCGGCGCGGACTGGGTCCCCACCCGCTTCACCGCCAGGGGGCAGGCCGGCCCCAACGAGATCGAGCAGTCGCTGCAGCTCGGCGGCGACACGGCGACCGTCGTCGCGAAGGGCCAGACGCGCCGGCTCCCCTACTCCCGGGGCGCGGCGTTCCTGTCGCAGAACATCTACCACCTGCTCCCGTTCGTCGTCGCCCGGTACGACCTCGCCGCCGGCGGCGTGCAGCAGGTCCCGATCTTCCCGCGCGCCAGCGTCTCGCTCGAGCTCCAGGGCGCGGACACCGTGCGCCCCGAGCGCGTCACCGTCGGCCCCAGCGGGCCGGCGACGCGCTTCGTCCGCTACCATCTGGGCGCCGGCCTCGGGAGCGCGACCATCTGGTTCGACGAGGCCGGCCGCATGGCCGTCGTCACCGCGCCGGCCCAGCAGTTCGTCGGCGTGCGCAGCGACTTCACCGAGTTCGCGAAGCCGCTCATGGCCACGATCGCGCGCGAGGTCGGCGCCGCGGTCGCCTCCACGCTCGAGACCACCGACTACTCGGCGCCCGCCGGCGCCCCCTTCACCGCCGCCGACGTCACGATCCCGGTCGCCAGCTACCAGCTCGCCGGCACCCTGCTCCTGCCGAAGCGCGGCGCGACGGCGGCGAGCGCGAAGCTCCCCGCGGTCGTGATGATCACCGGCTCCGGCCAGCAGGCGCGCGACGAGCGACTCCCGATCCCGGGGCTCGAGCGCTACCGCCCCTTCCGGCAGATCGCCGAGACGCTCGCCGCGCGCGGGATCGCGGTGCTGCGCGTCGACGACCGCGGCGCCGGCGCGTCCACCGGCCAGCAGACGTACAACC
>DATFPD010000040.1:0-3989 GCA_035265005.1 Gemmatimonadaceae bacterium
GCCGACGCGCAGCGCTCGCCGCTCAGCCACATCCTCTCCAGCGCGATCGGCGCCCCCGAGGCGCTCCCCGAGGTCACGCGCGTCGACGCGCGCCAGCTCGGCGGGGTGCTGCTCGTCTGCACCGACGGCCTGACGAAGCACGTCGCCGACCCCGAGATCGCCGACCGGATCGGCGCCATGCAGTCGGCCGAGCAGCTCTGCCGCGACCTCCTCCAGCTCGCCCTCGACCGCGGCGGGTCGGACAACATCACGCTGGTCGTCGGGCGGGCGCTGAAGAGCAAGTCCTGAGGCCGGCGCCGGCGGCCGGCGGCCGGCGACTCGCCGGTTCTCGCCAGCCGATGACCGGATTTGCCGCTCGAGTCCGCCATTAACGATGGCGGCAGGGGATGCGTCCGCTGCCGTGTCTGATGACGGGCCTCGGCCGATGGAGGTGCAGCTGTCGGCGGCGGCCCGGCCGTAACGCATCTACCACCATTGGCGATGCACCCGCCGCGAAGCCCGGCCGCGGCGACTCGACTTTCGGAGCACATGATGTCCCACTCCAGAACGCCGGTCCGACCCGAGTCGGACCGGCTGGCAATGCTCGACCCCTATCGTCCGCGCCACATCCGCCTGCTCGAGCTGTGGCGCTTTCCCGGATGGGCGCTCAAGGTCTACGGCATCGCCTGGAAGGACATGCCGGGACCGGGGCTCGTCGCCGCGGCCAAGCGCGTGGCGCAGGATCGCATCATGACGTCGGCCGTCCACGAGTCGCACTACGGCGTCGGCTTCCTGGGCGTGCACGCCGACAAGCTGGGCAACCTGGTGTTCGTGGACTGGTGGGCCGACGAGCACCACCTCCACCACCACGTCTACAGCTCGCCGCTCGACCAGCCCGAGGCGCTGGAGTACCGCACGCCGGCGGGGCTCGCCGCGTCGGTGTGGGACCTCGAGGTGGTGGCCCACGAGCGCGACGCGTGGGTGGAGCACGTGCTGCGCCGCCCGAAGACGTGGCGGCTGGAGGCGTATCTGGCGGACGCGCTGGACACCGGCCCGCGCCCCAAGGGGCGCTTCGCGCTGCCGCAGGAGTAGTGCGACGTCGCGCTACTGGGCCCGGAGCGCACGCCTGACGGCAGTCCGGCCGCCGGTAGTGGGTCAGTTCGCGGCGACGGCGACGGCAACGGCAACGGCGACGGCCTTGTGACAGGATGAACTGCGACAGGGTGAACAGGATGACGGCCCCGGGACGCGAAGACTCCCGGGGCCGTCATCCTGTTCACCATCCTGTTTATCCTGTCGCAGTTCATCCTGTCACAAGGCCGTCGCCGTTGCCGCCACTTCAAAGTGACCCACTACCCGGCCGCCGGGCCTCAGGAGATCCCGCCCGCCCCCGAGCGCCAGACCTTGAGAAGCAGCCGCCAGAACGACCGCTGGAGCCTGACGAGATTCTCCCACAGCGCACGCAGCACCAGCGGCAGCAGACGCAGCGGGGCGGCGGTCGCGGGCGCCGGGGCTGGCGCGCTCGCCATCGTGCTCGCCATCGTGCTCGCCGGGGGCGCGTAGCCGCCGACGACGAGCGAGCTGGTGACGGGCGCCACGGCCGTGGCCAGCGCCGCGGTGGCGGAGGTGGCGGCCGGGGGCGGCGGCGTGGCCGGGAGCTCCGGCGCGGCCGGGGCTTCGAGCGTCGCGCGTACGCACTCGGTGAACTGCTTGAAGAGCTGCTTGTTGACGCTCTCGATCATCCCGCGCCCGAACTGCGCCAGCCGGCCGACGATGTCCAGGTCGGCGGTCACGCGCACCTCGGTGCCGCCGTCGGGGAGCGCGGCGAGGGTGCTCGTCATCGTCATCTTCGCCGAGCCGGCGCCGCCGCTCTCGCGCCCCTCGCCCACCATCCGCACGACGCGCGCGGCGGCGTCCCGCTCGGTGATGGTCACCTTGCCGCTGTAGGCGGCGGTGATCGGCCCGACCTTCACCTTGACCTTGCCCAGGAAGGTGGACTCGTCCTGCACCGCGGTGAGCTCGGCGCCGGGGAGGCAGGCGACGACCTGGCGCGGGTCGGTGAGGTAGCCCCACACCCGCTCGACCGGCGCCCGGAGCTGAAAGGTCTCCTCGATCTTGAGCGGCATTGAGATCTCCTCGGGGGGAGGCGCGCGCGGCGGGGCGAACGGGAGTTGTCAGTTGTCAGTCGAAGTTGCCGGTTTCCAGCAGCGCCCGGCATCCAGAAGGCCGGGCGCCACTGAGAGCTGAGAGCTTCAACTGACAACTGACAACTTGCCGTGACCAAGTCCCGCGCTCTCACGCGAACTCAGCATTGACACCCGGCGGACCCGCCCCACTTTAGCGCAGGGCATACGCGCGTCAAGCCGGCGACGAACCGGAAGTACGCTGCAGCCGCCGGCTCTCCTCTCACCCTCACCACCCGCCGCGCTCCGACGAGCCGCGGCCGGTCGGAGGTGCCGGATGATTCCGTCCGCGTTCGACTACGTCGCACCCGCCACGCTCGACGAGGCGGTCGCGCTGCTCGGGGCGCACGGCGGCGAGGCCAAGGTCCTCTCCGGGGGGCAGAGCCTCATCCCCATGCTCAAGCTGCGCCTCGCGTCGCCGCCGGTGCTGGTGGACATCAACCGCATCCCGGGGCTCGACTACGTCGAGGAGCGGGACGGCGCGCTGCGCATCGGCGCGCTGGCGCGCGAGGCCGACCTGGAGCGGTCGGCGGCGGTGCGCGCGCGCTACCCGATCCTGCTCGACACCGCGCGCGTGATCGCCGACCCGCTGGTGCGCAACTCCGCCACCGTCTGCGGGAACGTCGCGCACGGCGACCCGGGGAACGACCACCCGGCGACGATGATCGCGCTCGACGCGTCGTTCGTCGCCCGCGGCCCCGGCGGCACGCGCACCATCCCGGCGCGCGAGTTCTTCCTCGGCCTGTTCGCGACCGCGCTCGCGCCTGACGAGATCGTGACCGAGGTCGTGGTCCCGGCGCCGCCGCCGCGGAGCGGCGGGGCGTACCTCAAGCTGGAGCGGAAGGTCGGCGACTACGCCACCGCCGCCGTCGCCGCGCAGGTGACGCTCGACGAGCACGGCGGGTGCGTGCGCGCCGGGATCGCGCTCACCAACGTCGGCCCGACGCCCATCCACGCCCGCTCGGCCGAGCAGTTCCTGCTGCACAAGCCGCTCGACGCGGGGACCGTCGCCCAGGCCGCCCACCTCGCCGCCGCCGCCGCCGAGCCGGTGGAGGACCGCCGCGGCTCGGCGGAGTACAAGCGGGACGTGGTGCGCGTGCTCGCCGCGCGCGCGCTGCGCATCGCCGCCCGGCGCGCGCAGGGGCTCGACACCAATGGCAGCTCGAACGGGAGGGGCTGAGCATGTCCACGCACAGGATCACGGTCACGGTCAACGGCGAGCCGCGCACCGAGGAAGTGGAGTCGCGGCTGCTGCTCGTCCACTTCATCCGCGAGAACCTGCGGCTCACCGGGACCCACGTCGGCTGCGATACCACCCACTGCGGCGCCTGCACGGTGGTGCTGGACGGGCGGGCGGTGAAGTCGTGCACGCTGTTCGCCGTGCAGGCGGACGGCCGGCAGGTCGCCACGGTGGAGGGGCTGGAGCTGGGCGGCGAGCTGCACGCGGTGCAGAAGGCGTTCAAGGAGGAGCACGCGCTCCAGTGCGGCTTCTGCACGCCGGGGATGATGATGACCGCCCGCGCGCTGCTCGACGGGAACCCGTCGCCTGACGAGGGGGAGATCCGCCAGGCGATCTCGGGGAACCTGTGCCGGTGCACGGGCTACGTGAACATCGTCAAGGCCGTCCAGCGCGCCGCCGCCGAGATGCGCGCCGCGCGCCACACGCCCGTGTACGTTCCGGCTGCCCCCGCGGCGGACGCCACCGTCACGAACTAGGAACTCGGCCATCGGGACTCGGCACTCGGCTTTCGCAGCGCCGAGTGCCGAGTCCCGAGCGCCGAGTCCCGCCTTCCAGAGGGACACGCTCATGCTTCGCACGTCGCCCGA
>DATFPD010000041.1:0-12882 GCA_035265005.1 Gemmatimonadaceae bacterium
GATCTGGCGCACCCGGCTCTCGTCGCCCACGTAGTGAAGAGCCGGAACATCGTCGCCGGCGACGCTTCCCCCACACTCCGCGCCGCTGGCGTCTCGGCCGCCCCGTGACTCGTGTGGCCCTGCCGCGCGGTCGCCGGCAGCCAGAGGGCGAACTTGGAGCCCGCCCCGGGCACGCTCTGCTCGAGGACGAGGTCGCCGCCCATGAGGCGGGCGAGGCGGCGGCTGATCGTGAGGCCGAGTCCCGTGCCGCCACTCGTCCGGGTGTTGCCCGCCTCCGCCTGCACGAACGGCTCGAAGACGGCGGCCTGCTGCACCGGCTTGATGCCGATGCCCGTGTCGCTCACCCTGACGATCGTCCACGGTCCGCCGCCGGCGAGTCGCGCCTCGGGCGCCGCATGCTCGCTGGTCTCGCACGTGATGGTCACGCGCCCGCCGGGGTTGGTGAACCTGATCGCGTTCGAGAGCAGGTTCACGAGGATCTGGCGCACCCGGCTCTCGTCGCCCACGTAGTGAAGAGCCGGAACATCGTCGCCGGCGACGCTTCCCCCACACTCCGCGCCGCGCACCACGCCTACCTGACGTGCCGCCGCCTGCGGGCCACTGAGCTCCAGTGTCGCGTCGATCGCCGAGGCCACCGGCCGCTCCTCGCGAAGCACGGCCACCTGACCTGCGTCGAGCTTCCCCACGTCGAGCACGTCGTTGACGAGCCCCAGCAGGTGATTCGCGTTCGCGGCGAGGCGCGTGAAGTAGTCGCGCTGCTGGTCGGTGACCGGCCCGGCGAGCCCGAAGTCGAGCAACTGCAAGTACCCGAGGAAGGCGTTGAGCGGCGTACGAAACTCGTGGCTCATTGTCGCCAGGAACTCGCTCTTGGCCCGCGAGGCGCGTTCGGCCTCCTCGCGCGCGGCCTCCGCCTCGCCCCGCGCCATCTGGGCACTCCGCCACGCCGCCTCCAGGTCGCGGCGCGCTCGACGCTCGGCGGTCACGTCCTGCATCGCGCCGATCATCCGGAGCGCGCGGCCGCTCGACGCCTCGCGGAGCACGTAGCCGCGGTCCAGCACCTCGGCGTATGACCCGTCCGCGCAGAGGAATCGATACTCGTCGCTCCACGCGTGCCCGTCGCCGGCCCGGTCGTCGATCACCGAGTGAATGCCGCCCAGGACGCGCTCGCGGTCGTTCGGGTGGATGCGCGCCACCCACCAGGCGGCGTCCGCCGACACGTCCTCGGCCGCGTACCCGAAGCGGGCAGAGATGGCCTCGTTCCAGTGGATGCGGTCGGTCGCGAGGTCCCAGTCCCAGATCGCGTCGTTCGTCGCCTTCGCCGCCAGCCGGTAGCGCTCCTCGCTCCCGCGGATCGCCGCCTCGACGTGGTCGGCGTAGCGCCGGCGCTGCCGCCAGTGCTCGCGCTCGCGGTTCTCGTGCATCTCGACGAACGCGGTGACCTTGGCGAGAAGCTCGTCCGGGTCGACCGGCTTGGTCAGGTAATCGACCGCGCCCGACTGGTAGCCCTCGGTCACCCGGCGCCGGTCGCGCTCGACGGCGGTGAGGAAGATGATCGGCAGGTGGCGCGTGCGCTCGCGCTCCTTGATGAGTCGCGCCACCTCCATGCCGCCCAGGCCAGGCATGACGACGTCGAGCAGAATGACGGCGAACTCGGCAGAGAGCACGCAGCGGAGCGCCGCCTCGCCCGACGAGGCGCGTACGAGCTGCACGCCGCGCGAGGAGACGAGCGGCTCGAGCGCCGCCTCGAGGGCCAGGAGGTTCGAGGGCTGATCATCGACCAGGAGGACGGCCGGTTGGCTCGCCGCGTCCGGGCCGCGCAGTCCGGTGTCCGGCTCGCCAGGGCGTTCCGGCGCTTGCGGAGTGATGCGTCCTCGGGCGTCAGCTGCGTCGCTGCTCACGTGGCTACCTCGACCGTCCGGGTACGCAGCGCCGAAGACGCTGAATGGGCTGAGCCCACGCTCTGTACGCCATCGCTCGCGCTACTCTGGCGAACGCGCGGATGGCTGGCGGCGCCGAGGCACGGCTCGAAGGGGTACCGCCAGCATCGAGTGTCCGAGCAACAGATGCGCCATGATTTACGCGCTGTTGCACGCGGGCAGCGATTCTCTGGAACTCCTGTTGCGCTCACCGCCGCACTCCAACGCGGCCGGCGCGGTGCCGTCTCGCGTGCAGACCGTCTCGAGGAGTTCATATGCCCACTGAAGTAGACGCCCGCTCGTTACCACTCGTGCGCGAGCCGCTTCGTCGGTCGCGGCCTCACCTCGGCGCGCTCGCGGCCGCCGCCGCTCTGGCCATCGTCGCGGGGGCGTGCGACGATGACGACGGCGTGACCGATCCCACGAACGAGCTGCCGACGAACGTGCTCTACGTGCAGAGCAACGTGCCGGCGGCCAACATGAATTCGGTGCTCGCGTACCGGCGCGCCGCCGACGGCTCCCTCACACCACTCTCCGGCAGCCCTTTCCTAACGGGCGGCGCCGGGGTCGGGAACCCGATGCAGATCCTCGGTCCGCAGGACGTCGACCAGAACATGGTCGTGGACCGCGGGCGCCGGCTACTGTTCGTGGTGAACGGAGGGAGCAACACCATCGCCGTCATGCGCATCAACTCGGACGGCTCGCTCGCGCCGGTGGCCGGGTCGCCCTTCTCGTCGGGCGGGATCGACCCGTCGAGCGTCGGAATCGCCGGCGACCGGCTGTACGTCGTGAACAAGGCGATGGACCCGGCGCAGAACGGCGGCACGGGCACGCCCAACTACACCGGCTTCACGATCGGCGACGACGGCCGCCTTACGCCGATCCCGAGCAGCACCGTGACGTCGGTCCCCGGCGCCTCGCCGTCGCAGGCGCACATCGCGCCGGGTAATTCGCTCGTGTTCGGCGCCGACTTCCTGGCTCCCACCGCGCCGACGCCGGCCGGGTCGCTGCGGGCGTTCCGCATCGGCACCGACGGCGCCCTCACCGCGGTCCCCGGCACGCCGATGGAGATCCCCGGCCCCACGCCGATGTCGCGCATGGCGCTCGGGCTCTGGGCCCACCCCACGCAGCGCGTGCTCTACGTCGGCTTCACGCTCCAGGACAAGCTCGGCGTCTACGACTACGCCACCGACGGCACGCTCACCTTCCGGACGACCGCGGCCAACTCCGGCAAGGCGATCTGCTGGATCCTCGTGAACCCGTCCGGCTCGACCATCTACACCACGAACACCCTCACCAACTCGCTGTCGCGGTACGACGCGGCGAGCCCGCAGGCGCCCGTCGAGCGGCAGCACCTCGTCCTGCGCGAGCCCGGCCCCACCTTCACCTTCATGGGGATGCAGGTGCCGACGAGCCAGGACTTCCAGGAGGCGCTCTCCCCCGACGGGAAGTTCCTGTACGTCGTCTCGCAGCACGCGAACCCGGACTTCACCGCGCCCAACGGGAACAAGCTCCACACGATCAGCATCGCCGCCGACGGCACGCTGAGCGAGACCGTGGCGCCGCTCCAGCTCCCGGTCGCGACCACCACGCGGCCGCAGGGCGTGATCGTGTTCTGACGTGGACGGGTGCGTGTACCAGCTGGACGCCGGGGCGCCAGCTGGTACACGCTCTCGCTCAGTGGCCGCGGCGGGGCCGAGGGGCGTCGGCCCTCTCCCCCGTCGCGCCCATCGC
Organism: Gemmatimonadaceae bacterium; assembly: GCA_035265005.1. Lineage (GTDB taxonomy): Bacteria > Gemmatimonadota > Gemmatimonadetes > Gemmatimonadales > Gemmatimonadaceae > DATFPD01. The sequence goes on from DATFPD010000041.1 coordinate 3,651, forward strand.
GCGGACCATGAGCGTCTCGAGGTTCGCGCGGAGCACGAACGACACGAGCTCGCGCGCCGACTCGGCCGAGAAGACGCGCGCCTCCGGCAGCGTCCGCGCGAGCAGCGGGTCGCCGCCGAGCTGCTCGCGCGTGAGCCGCGTCAGATACACCGGCGCCGCGGCGGGAATTCGGGCCAGGTCGTCGCGGCCGCGAACGAGCACCCGCAGGTTCGACGCGCCGCGCGCCGCCGCGAAGATCTTCTGCAGCTTGAGCGCCATGCGCGCGTCGCTGACCACGAAGTAGACCGACTCTCGCGAGAGGAGCCGATGCACCTCGGCGAACAGCTCCGTGCACATCGTCACGACGATGCTCGGCACGCGGAGCCGCTGTCCGAGCTGCCGCACCTCCCGCGCGTGGAACGAGGTCGTCACGAGCAGGTCGGCATCGCGCAGCTCGGTGGCCGGGGCCGCGCCCGCGGCACGCTCGGCGACCTCGCAGTCCACGCTCGTGGCGTCGAAGCCGTAGTCGCGGGCGAGTTCGTCCGCCATCGACCAGCGCTGGTCGTCGTTGCACTCCAGGACGACCGCCTTCAGCCGGCGGGTCTCGAGGCAGCGTCGCACGTGATCCGGGAACGCCGGCGCCGGCACGCCGCGCCTGATGCCCTGCGCCACGACGTCGGCCAGCCAATCGCTCGACTGCGGGCGCGCCCCCCACCCCGCCGAGACGCTGGTCGGCGAGGGCGCGACGAAGATGCCCGAGCGGGGACGGAGCTCGACGATCCCGTCGCTCTCGAGCTGCCGGTATGCCGCGAGGATGGCGCGGGGATTCGCCGAAAGCTCTCGGGCGAGCTCGCGCACGCTGGGGAGCCGGTCCCCGTGGCTCAGGAGCCCCAGATGGAGGCCGCTCAGCACACGTTGCCGGAGCTGCTCGACGATCTCGGCGCGCCGCTTGGATACACTCATGAGTTGCGTCACATGATAGGCGGCGTCGCAACCGCGTGCCCGGGTCAGGTGACACACCCATCGAGAAAATTACACTCTGTTGCACGCAGCAGGACGGCCCCCCGGTCCCGGACTTGCCGGGCAGGGCCGGCTACCTCAGCCTCGAAACGGATGACTGCTGGTACCCGCCTTCTGATCATCGAGGACAACCGCAATCTCGCCCTCGGGCTGCGGACCGCGTTCAGCCTCGAAGGCTACGAGGTGGACGTCGCCGCGGACGGCGAGGCGGGGCTGCTCCAGGCGCGCTACGCCAACCCGGCCGCGATCATCCTGGACCTCATGCTCCCGAAGCGGGACGGCTACCAGGTGCTCGCGGCATTGCGGCAGGCCGGGATCGTCACGCCGGTGGTGATCCTGACCGCGCGGACGGAGGAGGCCGACAAGCTGCGCGGCTTCCGATCCGGCGCCGACGACTACGTCACCAAGCCCTTCAGCATCCTCGAGCTGTCGGCGCGCGTCGAGGCGCTGCTGCGGCGCGCGGCGTGTGCGTACGCGGGGACGCGTGAGAAGACGCGCGGCTCGGTCGAGCAGTTCGGCGAGGTCGAGATCCATCTGGACTCACGCCGCGTCCTGCGCCGCGGCGCGCCGGTCGCCCTGCGCCCGATGGAGTACGACCTGCTGGTCACCCTCGTCAGGCGCCGCGGCGAGGTCCTCTCGCGCGCCGAGCTGCTGCGACTGGTGTGGGCGATGCAGGCGGACGTGGTGACGCGCACGGTGGACATCCACGTGGCCGAGCTGCGGCGCAAGCTCGAGGACGACCCCGCCGCGCCGCGGCACATCCTGACCGTGCGCAAGGTCGGGTACCAGCTCTCGGCCTGAGGGGGCGGCGCGCGCGTGGGCTGGACGACGTTCGTGCGCGCGAGGCCCAGGCGCATGCTGTCGCTGGCGGTGCTGGTCGCCGCGTTCGTCGGCACCGGCTTCCTTGGCGCCGCGGCCTTCCGCATGGACCGCGCGCGCCGCGCCGCCATCGACGAGGCGCTGAAGAACTACACGACCTTCGCGGCCTCCGACTTCGCGTCGATCCTCCTGAACCGCGCGTACTGGTCGCTCAAGGACGTCTTCCGCCCGGTCGCGGGGCGGGACAGCCCGTTCACCTTTCCCGACGCCTTTCAGCGCCGCGTCGAGCTCCGCACCGGCAAGGCGTGCGACGCGAGCTGCGAGACGCCCGCCCTCTTCCGCGACTCCCTCGCACAGTACGGCGGCTCGCGCCCGGACGCGCGGCCGCCGCTCGAGCGGCTCGTCGCACCGCCGAGTGCCTGCGCGTACGACTGCGAGCTGCGGGAGCTCGTCCAGCAGTACTTTCGGCGCGAGCTTTCGGGCGACCGGATCACCGTGCTCCCCGGACCCGGCGCGGGCGCGGCGGCCGGCGCGCGGGTGCCGTTCGCGCAGCTGCTCGACACGACGCTGCGACGCGGCGTGTTCGTCACGCACGCGCCGGCCGAGGTGGACGGGCGGACGCTGATGCTCGTCTACGTCGTGCGCCGGCAGGGCCCGCGCGAGTCCGCGACCGACGTCTACGGCTTCGTGGCGGACGCGGTGCAGTACGTGGACACGCTCGCGCGCGGCATCCACCGCGATCGGCCGCTGCTCCCGCCCGCGCTCGTCGGCCGCGCCCCCGGCGACTCGCTCTACTCGGTCGTGATCGCGGACTCGGCGGGGCGCGTCTACTTCCGCTCGGCCGTCCAGTACGAGAGCCGGTATCGCGGAAAGGTCGCGGTTGACCCGAACCTGGGTCCGCTCACGGTGGAGCTGACGCTGCGGCCCGAGACGGCGGAGCGTCTCGTCATGGGCGGCATCCCCGAGTCAGGGCTCCCGATCATCGTGGCGGTCTTCGCGCTGACGACGCTGCTCCTCCTCATCGTCGTGCTGCAGCTGAAGCGCGAGTACGACTGGGCCCGCGCGCGCGACGATTTCGTCTCCGGCGTCTCGCACGAGCTGCGCACACCGCTCTCTCAGATCGTGCTCTTCTCCGACCTGCTGCGGCTCGACAAGGTCGAGGGCGCCGCCGAGCGGCGGAAGGCGGTCGATGTCATCGCGGAGGAGGCCCGGCGCCTCATCGTCCTCGTCGAGAACCTCCTGCGGTTCTCGCGCGGCCCCGACCAGGGCGCGCAGGTCCACCGGCTTTCGCTCCCGGTCGCCCCGCTCGTGCGCGACGTCGTGGCCTCGTTCGCGCCCCTCGCGGCCTCCCGCGGCGCCCGCATCGAGACGGCGCTCGACGAGCGGCTGGTCGCGTCCATCGACCCGCAGGCCGTGCGGCAGATTCTCCTCAACCTCCTGGACAACGCCGTCAAGTACGGTCCCGAGAGCCAGACCGTCCGCGTGGGCGCCGAGTACGAGCCCGAGCACGGTCGTGCGCTCCTGTGGGTGGAAGACCAGGGCCCCGGGGTGCCGCCGGGCGAGCGCGAGCGCATCTGGCTGCCGTTCGCTCGATCCGAACGGCACGTGCGCTCGGCGACCGCGGGGAGCGGGATCGGACTCGCGATCGTGCGCGACCTCGCCGCGCTGCACGGCGGCGCCGCGTGGGTGGAGGACGCCCGCGGCGGCCGCGGCGGCGGCTCCCGATTCCTTGTCGCGCTCGCCGACGCCTCGCTGGCGGCGGCGCAGGACCCGCCGGGCGATTGAGGCGCCGTCTGTAAAATCTTTCGTTCGAAGCCGCGCGCCTCGCGGCGCTCCCTCGCTCTGGCGCGACGGACCGTTCGACGCCACGCGACAACAGATGAAAGGACTCGTCGCCTCCGTTGCGCATCGTCGCGCGACGGGGGCCTTCGGCATGCGGGGTCGGTGCGCCCGCACTCGACGGAGTCGGGCCCGCTGCGACAGCTGCAACAGTGGCAACAGTGGCCGCGAATCTTACACGCTGCTTCGCGCGCGGTGTGCGTCAGCGGCCTCCGGTGTGCGCCAGCGCACGGCTCTCGCGGCTCGGCACTCTCGGACCACTCTCACCCCGGAGACATCAGGACATGAAGCACTCGAAGCACTCGAAGCACACACTCGGGATCTCTCGCGCCGTCGCGTACGCGTCGCTGGCCCTCGCGCTCGCCGCAGGATGCGCCCGCCAGAACGCCGGGATGACCGACGGCGTGAGCGGCGCGAGCGCTCGCATGGACGGGACCAGCGCGGACCGCATGCTGGACGGCTGGTCGCCCGCCTCGCGCGAGGCCTACACCTTCATGACCGGCAAGTACGGCCCGCCGGCGGAGATGACCACCACGATGGCGATGTGGAACAGGACCGGGCCCTGGAAGCGCACCATCATCATGAAGGATGCGATCCAGCACAACTTCCCCGGACCGCATTCGGACGTGATGGAGCAGGTCATCGACTACCGCGTGCCGCCCGACATGGCCGACGAGCTGGCGATGTACGACGGCAGCGTGATCGTCGAGCGCACGAAGGGCGAGCTCTCCGCGCGCTGCGACAAGGAAGGCGCCAATTTCCTGGCGCTCAACCTGGCGCACGAGATCGTCACCGGCCGCCGCACCGTCGCGGACGCGCGGAAGATGTACGGGGAGGAGATCATGAAGATGAAGGCCGGGCAGATGACGTCCTACACGTCGGGGCTGATGTTCCCGATGATGGGCGGCACCGCGGACCCCGACCGTCCGCCGATGTAGCTATCGCCGCTCGGACGCGCCGCGCCGCCTGTCGACCCGGCGGCGCGGCGCGCCCATGGCCGGATGGCGCGTCGCGTGGAAGTGAGCCGTCGCGTGACGGTGCGGCGACTGGTCGCAACACCCCACGTGTCCGCAGACGAGGCAGAGATGGCTGCAGAGCCTCGTCATGTCCGCTCCCCTCCTCTCTCGGTTGATCCGGTCGCCTGCCCATCGGTCCGCCCGGGGACCGCGCCGCGCGACGAGTGCAGCGCGGCGACGTCCCATCCGCCGAGCGCGGCGGCTGCCTCGTACGTGCTCTCGAGGAACTCCGAAATCATCGCGTCCGGCTGTCGGGCGCCGCGCACCGCATCGTACGGCAGGATCCACTCGCGCATTTCCTGGTGGTAGAAGGCGGCCGTCGGCGCAATCGACGCCGTGCTGCAGCCTGGCGGCTCCGGATACGCATACGCGTAGAACGCCGGCTCCGCGACCGGGGATCCGGCCGTGCCCGGCCACCAGCCCGCGCTGATGCACTCGTGCGAATACGCCTCGCGCATCACGTACGCCGGGCAGTTCGGAATCGCGCCCTGATACGGCGGGGCCGGCCGCCCCGAGAAGCGGGTACACGCGAGATCGAAGCCGCCCCACCAGAAGTGCGTGGGACTGCACTTCCCCGCGAAGTCACCGCGGAACCGTTTGAGCGCGCGGTCCGCCTGGACGAGCGCCTGCCACCACCGCCGCGCCGCGTCGCCGTCGTACGATGCGTGCTCGCGGTCCACCGGAAACGGCGTCGCGTCAGCCATTTCGTTCGGCGTCGGCGTCATGCGCACGTCGACGCCGAGCGCGGCGAGCATCGCACGGTACTCGTGGTAGAAGTCAGCGACCGACTTCTCCTCGAGCCGCAGGCTTCGTGTCTCGCCGCCACTGGTCCGGGCCAGCAGCAGGTCGCCGAGAAAATCGAGCTCGATCTCGACGAGGCTTCCGCGGTACGGCATGGGTGACGTGGTCAGGCCGCGCGCGGTGGTGTAGAGGGCGCAGTGCCACCAGTGATTCTCGAACGGGGCCAGCCCGAGCCGTGTCTTGCCGACGATCTGCGTCCACCGGTGCAGTGTCGCATAGGTGGGCAGCCATTCGTCGAGCGAAAGTGAAGGCCACTCCGGCCCGTTCAGATTGATCGGGGTCTCGGGCATCCTCGCAGTACCGCGGCGCCGTTCCCGCCCTCCTCTGAAATGTGAACCGCGCGATGCCGCCCAGCGCTTCGCTGTGGATATCACGCGTGCCTCAGGGCAGATCTTGCGGCCGCCACGCGGCCGAGCTCTTCGTCGTCCGTGGCGGTCCTCGAGCGACGGCGGGCGTGACACGACGATGTGCAGTCGCGGGCGAGAAGCTCCATGATACTTTGGTATCGGTCGGCGCCTGGTGTCGACCGCGCGCCGCCCCGCCGTCAGGAGCTCGGTCCGAGGCCGCTTCCAGCCGCGAAGAACTCGAGCGCCCTCAGCTCCACGGCAAGGCACTCGATGGCCCACGCCGGATTGCTCCTGCAGTAGATCCACTCGCTGACGAACAGCTGGCTGAACTGGCCCTTCAGCGTCCGCAGCGCCCCTCTCTGCCAGCGCTTGTGGCAGTAGAGGGACAGCCAGCACCTGAACTCGGCGACGCGCCGCAAGTCGTGCGTGGACTCCAGGCCGCTGGCCAGCGGCTCCCACGCGATCACCATGTCCCCCGGCGCGAGCTCCTGCACTTTCGCGAGGAGCCTCTCGAGGCCGCCGACCATCTCGGTCTCGGCCGACGACGGAATGCCGACTCGCGCCATGAGCTGCTCCTCGGGCGAGCCGCCTTTGTAGACGAGCAGCTTCCGCCTCCGCCCCCTCGCCGGACCGGGGACCCGGAGCACGGTCTGCTCGTACGCGTAGACGGGCGTCATCCACCGGTAGTCGAGCGCTCGGCGCTCGCCTACGAGCAGGAACGGGGCGTGCGGCGCGAGCAGGAAGTCGGCCTCGTCGTCGTACGCGAGATGCAGGATCTGCTGGCGCCCGCTCAGGTCCTCCGCATCGGCGCGAACCTGCAGATCGTAACGCCGGCGCAGACTCTGTAAGACCGCGATGCACGCAGGGCTGTACGCGCCGACGTTGACGACGAGCGGAGTGGTGCGGGAGCTTCGGATCAGCTCCGCCGCTCCGGACGCGATCTGCGCATCCGGCGCGGCCAGCGTCGTCCACCGCCGGCCGCTCGCACTCCGCGGTGGAACGAGGACCGGCTCGTGCGGAAACCGGCCGTGCAGACGGAGACGCTTGTGGCTCGCGATGAGCTCGACCCTGCGCTCACACTCGTCGATCGCATCGTGCAGCAGCTCGATGTCGTGAAGGCACGAGCCCCGGAAGTCCTTGCGGAGCTTTCCCTGCGCGAGGCGCCACTCCCGGTTGCCAGGAGAGCTCGAGACGTCGTCGCCCGCGCCCACGCTCGTCGTCGGGACCTGGTCGACCCGCCATGAGACGTGAAGGCGGACGGAATCGTCGGGGACGTCGAGGTCGGTAGCTGCGCCGGCATCCGCCGGAGACTCCGTCACCGGCATGACGAAGGCGTAGCCTTCCTTCTTGATCGTTCTGATGTACGCGCCGGCCGAATGCGCGTCGCCCAGCGCGACGCGCAGAGCTCTCACCTGCTTCGCGACGTTGCTCGAGTTGGCACCGAGATGCCACAGCTCCCTCAGCAGCGTCTTGGCGGCAACGGGCCTCGGGCGGCGCTCGAGGAGAAGGAACAGCACCTTCCTCGGCACGTCGCTCAACCCGACGGGCTCGTGTTTCCGAAACAGACCGTAGCAGTGCGATTCGTCGAGCTCGGCCGAGAACTCTCCGAAGTGGAGCTGCCGCATCATGCCTCCCCCGCGCGACGCGGCTCGGGGCCCGTCCCATAATGTTCGGCCCTCGCGACGGACGAAAGGGCCGAGCTCGCCCGCCATTGTAACGATGCACGCCCGGTCATGGTCCGGCCATGATTCGGTCATCGTCAGGGCGTGGCAGCGGCAGCCGGCGCGCGTCAGCTTCGGACGCGGGCAACCCGCACCGGTCCCGGCGATCTCGACGTATAGCGCTCGCGTTTTCGACTCTCGGCGCTGCGGCGTACTTGAAGCGACGTGCAGTGCGCCGCATCGGCTCGAGCCGAATGCGCGCGACGGACATTTCCTTCACGAGGAGTCCTCCATGCACCACCTCCGCATCCGGCCGCGCAGCGGCGCCGTCCACGCCGCGCGGGTTCGAGACCGCACCCCGTGCCTCCGCATCTTCGCTCTCGCCATCGCCACGTCCGCATTGGTCTCGTCGCCGACACACGCCCAGGCTGCCAGGGCGAACCGCCAGACCGCACCGGCCCTAACGGGAGGAAATACCATGACGCAGCTCAGCACCGTGGACGCCTCCGCCGCGGCGCCGGCCACACTCACGCCCGCCGGCAACGACGCGATCCGCCCCTTCCGCGTCAACATTCCGGACGCGGCGCTCACCGAGCTCCGTCGAAGAATTCGCGCGACGCAATGGCCGGAGAAGGAGACCGTCGCCGACCAGTCCCAGGGCGTGCCGCTGGCAACAATGCAGGAGCTCGCACGCTACTGGGCGGCGGACTACGACTGGCGGAAGGCCGAGGCCAGGCTCAACGCGTATCCGCAGTTCGTTACCGACATCGACGGGCTCGAGATTCACTTCATCCACGTGAAGTCCCGTCATCCGAACGCGCTGCCGCTCATCGTCAACCATGGGTGGCCCGGCTCCGTCATCGAGCAGCTGAAGCTCATCGACCTGCTGACCAACCCCACGGCGCACGGCGCGAGCGCGTCGGACGCATTCGACGTGGTGATTCCGTCGATGCCGGGCTACGGCTTCTCCGGCAAGCCGACGAGCCCCGGCTGGGGACCCGAGCGCATGGGCCGAGCGTGGGCGGAGCTGATGAAGCGCCTCGGCTACACCCGCTACGTCGCCCAGGGCGGCGACTGGGGCGCGTTCGTCGTCGACCAGATGGGCCTGCAGGCGCCCGCGGGCCTGGTCGCCATCCACACGAACATGCCCGCTACCGTTCCCGCCGATGTCGACAAGGCCCTCCTCGCCGGCGCCCCGCCGCCGTCGGGTCTCTCCGCGGAGGAGCGCCGCGCCTATCAGCAGCTGGAGAGAACGTTCAAGCAGGTCGAGTACGCCAGGTACATGGCGGCGCGCCCGCAGACCCTGTACGGCATCGCGGACTCGCCGGTCGGACTCGCCGCCTGGCTGCTCGACCATAACGACGCCGACGGCCAGCCGGCCGCGGCGGTCGTCTCGGCGCTGACCCGGACCGCGAGCGCCGCGGGCGAGCTGACGCGGGACGAGATCCTCGACAACATCACGCTCTACTGGCTGACGAACACCGGCGTGTCCGCGTCCCGCCTCTACTGGGAATACAAGGGCGGCTTCTTCAACGCCAAGGGCGTCCCCATCCCGGTGGCCGTGAGCGTCTTTCCCGGCGAGCAGTACGAGGCGCCGCGGAGCTGGACCGAGCGGGCGTACCCGAAGCTCATCTACTACAACCGCGTGGCCAGGGGCGGGCACTTCGCCGCCTGGGAGCAGCCGCTGCTGTTCGCGCAGGAGCTCCGCGACGGGTTCCGGTCGGTGCGCTGATGGCGCCGCTCGTCTCGC
>DATFPD010000042.1:0-6023 GCA_035265005.1 Gemmatimonadaceae bacterium
TGCGCGCGCTCGTCGAGCGCCTGGCGCGGCGCGACCCGCGCGCCCCGTGGCCGGAGCACCCCGCCTTCGGCACACTCTCCACGCGCGGCTGGGGCGTACTCGGCTACCGGCACATGGACCATCACCTGCGGCAGTTCGGGGTGTGAACGGCGGGGGACGCGGGATGCGGGACGGGCCTGGACGGTTGCGTGGTGCGACGCGGGCCGCCCGGCCGGGACGTGGGCGGGGCGTCGCGCGCGACGCCCCTCCGGCATCCCGATCGTGAACCGTCCCCCGCCGACGCGACCGTCCCGTGCGCGTCCCGCGTCCCGCGTCCCGCGTCCCGCGTCCCCCCATCCCGCATCCCGCATCCCGGTGCGATGTTTGGCAGGGTGATCCATGTCGACAGTCTGACCAAGCTCTACGGCGACTTCGCGGCCGTCAGTGCGCTCTCGTTCCGCGTCGCGCCCGGGGAGGTGCTGGGGCTCGTGGGGCCGAACGGCGCCGGGAAGACCACCACGCTGCGATGCCTGGCGGGCATCATCGTGCCGACGTCCGGGCGCGTGCAGGTCGCCGGCTTCGACCTCGCCGAGCGCCCGATCGAGGCGAAGCGGACGCTGGCGTTCGTGCCCGACGAGCCGCAGCTCTTCGACTACCTGACCGTCGAGGAGCACCTGCGCTTCATCGCCCGCCTCTACGGCGTGGCCGACGCCGCCGAGCGCATCCCGGCGCTGCTCGCCGAGGTGGAGCTCACCGAGAAGCGCGGCGCGCTGCCGCTCGAGCTGTCGCGCGGGATGCGGCAGAAGCTGGCGATCGCCTGCGGCCTGCTGCACCGCCCGTCGGCGCTGCTGCTCGACGAGCCGCTCACCGGGCTCGACCCGGTGGGCATCCGGCGGATGAAGCGCACGGTGGCGGCGCGGGCGAGCGAGGGCGCGGCGGTGATCCTCAGCTCGCACCTGCTGCACCTGGTCGAGGAGCTGTGCACGCAGATCCTCGTCCTGCAGCGCGGCCGGCTGGTGGCCTACGGCGCCATCGCCGAGATCATCGCCACGCGCCCGCAGCTCGCGGGGCGCGGACTGGAGGAGATCTTCCTGGCGCTGACGGAAGACGGCTGAGGATGTTCTCCGTCTTCGCCTACCTCACGGTCACCTCCGTCCGCAACCGCCTGACGAGGCAGCTCCGGCGGCTGCGGAGCCCGCGCTACGCGGCGGCGCTGGTGCTGGGGGCGGGGTACTTCTACGCGATGTTCTTCCGCGGCGGGGCGCGCGAGGTGTTCGCCGGCGCGCTCGGCGGGACGGCCGCGGCGATCTGGCCGCTGGTGCTGGCCGTGCTCGCGTCCCGGTGGTGGCTGTTCGGCGGCGACGAGCTGGCGCTGGCGTTCACGCCGGCGGAGGTGCAGTTCCTCTTCCCGGCGCCGGTCGCCCGGCGCAGCCTGATCCACTACAAGCTGCTGCGCGCGCAGCTCGCCATCTTCGCGAGCACCGTTATCTGGGTGGTCATCCTGCGCGGCGGCGGGGCGCACCTCTCGGGGTGGCTGCGCGCGCTGTCGCTGTGGGTGCTCTTCTCGACGCTGCACCTGCACCGGCTGGCGGCGTCGCTGGTGCACGCGAGCGCGGCGCAGCACGGCGCGGTCGGCGCGCGGCGCAGCGCCGTCCCGATCGCGCTCTTCGGCGCGGCGGCGGCGGCGCTGCTCTGGTCGCTCGCGCAGGGGCTGCCGGGGCTGCGCGCGGCCGACGACCCGTTCGAGCTGCTCGGCGCGCTCGCCGCGCTGCTGCGGGGTCCCGTCCCGTCGGCGGTGCTGCTCCCCTTCCGTACGATCACCGCGCCGACCTTCGCCCGCGAGCTGGCGCCGTGGGGCCGCGCGATCGTTCCGGCGCTGGCGGTGATGCTGGCGCATTACGTCTGGGTGGTGCGCACCGACGCCTCGTTCGAGGACGCGGCGGTCGAGGCGTCGGCGAAGCGGGCGGCGCTGCTGGCGCGGCGCCGGGCGGCGCGCGGCGCCGGGCGCGGGCTCCCCGAGGCCGGGGCGGCGGTGCCGCGCGCGTGGTTCCCGCTCGCGCCCACGGGGCATCCCGCGGCGGCGATCCTCTGGAAGAACGCGATCTCCGCCACCCGCCCGCTCCGGGCGCGGACGCTGCTCTTCGTGGTGATGATCGGCGCGCTCGTCTACGCGATCATCTCCTCGGTCAGCGAGACGACCGCGCGCGGCATGCGGCTCGCCGGGACGATGACCTTCGCCTGGGCGTGCACCCTCGTGCTCTTCGGCCCGCAGATGGTGCGCAACGACCTGCGCGGCGACCTGCCCAAGCTCGACCTGCTCCGCGCCTACCCGCTCCGCGGCCGCACGGTGGTGGGGGCGGAGGTGCTGTCGGCGACGCTGGTGCTGACGGCGATGCAGTACGCGCTGCTCGCGCTGTCGGCGGTGGCGTACGCGCTCGGGGAGCCCGAACGCTTCGGCTCGCGCGCGCTCACCATCGGCGCGGCGGCGGCGGGATTCCCGCTGCTCAACGCGCTCACGCTCACGGTGCAGAACGCCACCACCCTGCTCTTCCCCGACTGGGTCCGCCTCGGCCCCGACCGCCCGGGCGGCGTGGAGGCGATCGGGCAGAACCTGCTGACGACGGTGGCCTCGTTCTTCTCGCTGCTGCTGGCGCTCGTGCTCCCGGTCGTCGCCGGCGGCGGCACGGGCTACCTGCTCTGGGCGCGCGCGGGCGCCGTCCCCGCGGCGGCGGTCGGCGGCGTGCTGTTCGCCGCGGTCGTGCTCGCGGAGCTGTACGTCGCGCTGACGTGGCTGGGCGGGGTGTTCGAGAAGACGGACAGGGTGAGGCAGTAGCGCGGGGACGGCGACTGGCAACCGCCGTTCAAACACCGGCCCGTCCGCCGGCATCACAGCCAAGGACGATGCTCTCCATGGCCACCGACCCCCACCCCGCCGCGGCTGCGGCCGCGGACGGCACCGAGCCTGACGCGGTCGCGCTCGTGACCGCCGCGCAACGCGGCGAGATGGACGCGTTCGAGCGGCTCTACCGCGCGCACGTCGGGCGGGTGCACGCCGTGTGTCTGCGGATGTGCGGGGACGCGGGGCGGGCGCGGGAGCTGACGCAGGACGTGTTCGTGCGGGCGTGGGAGCGGCTGGCCTCCTTCCGCGGGGAGAGCGCCTTCGGCAGCTGGCTGCACCGCCTCGCGGTGAACGTGGTGCTGGAGGCGATGCGCGCCGAGCGGCGGCGGACGGCGCGGGTGGACGTGGCCCACGACGACCCGGACGACGCGGACGGTGGGGGCGGGGGCGGGGGCGGCGGCGGGGTGTGGGCGGCGGCGGCCGCGGCGGCGGACCACCCGGAGGAGCGGATGGACCTGGAGCGGGCGATCGCGAAGCTGCCGCCGGGGGCGCGCACGGTGTTCGTGCTCCACGACGTGGAAGGCTACCGGCACGACGAGATCTCGAAGATGACCGGCTCCGCGCCGGGTACGCTGCGGGCGCAGCTCCACCGGGCGCGGAAGCTGTTGATGGAGGCGTTAGGCAGATGACCGAGCGAACGAGCGACGGCGGCGGCCCGCACCTGGCGGAGGACGCGCTGCACGACCACGCGGACGACGCGCTCCCGCCGGGCGAGCGGGCGGCGGCGGACGAGCACCTCGCGGGGTGCGGGGCGTGCCGCGCGCGGCTGGGCGCCGTGCGGGCGCTGCTCCGGGGCGCGGCCGAGCTCCCGCGGTCGGTCGAGCCGGCCGAGGAGCTGTGGCCGGGGGTCCGCGCCGCGATCGAGCGCCGGCAGGTGGTGTCGCTCGGCGCGGCCCCGCACGGGCGGCGCGCGGCCTGGTGGCGGGCGCCGGCGGCGCGGCTGGCGGCGGCGGCGGTCCTTCTGGTCGCGCTGTCGTCGGGGGTGACCGCGGTGCTGATGCAGCGGGGCCGCGAGGAATCCGCCAGCCCGGCGGCGCGGCCTTGGCCGGCCGCCGACCCCGGGCGCGAGGCGGCGGTGGAGTTCGTGCGGCGGGAGGGCGACTACCAGCGCCTCGCCCGCGAGCTGGAGGCGGCGGTGGCGGCGCGGCGCGACTCGCTGTCGCCCGAGGCGGTGGCCACGCTGGAGCGGAGCGTCCGCGTGATCGACGCCGCGATCGCCGAGGCGCGCGCGGCGCTGGAGCGGGAGCCCGGGAACCGCGCGCTGGTGGAGATGCTGAGCGCGAGCTACCGGCAGAAGCTCGACCTACTGAAGCGCGCGTCGCAGATGGCGGCGGGGGCGTGAGGAGATGACACGGGAGATGACGATGCGCCTGACGACGTCGCCGCTGGCGCTGCTGCCCGCACTGCTGCCCGCGCTGCTACTGGCGCTCGCGCCGCCCTCAGCCGCGCAGCAGCCGAAGCCGCCGCAGCAGAAGCCGCCGCAGCAGACCCGCAACGTCGATCAGCGTTATCCGCTGGCGCAGGGCGCGGCGCTGCGGATCTACGGGTCGTTCGCGAGCGTGAAGGTCGTCGGCTGGGAGCGCGACAGCGTGGTGGTGACCGGGACGGTGGCGGCGGGGGACCAGTTCTTCACCGGGGGCACCGAGAGCGGGCGCAAGTTCGGCCTCGAGAGCGCGGCCGGTGCCAGCGGCACGGGCGCCGACCCGCGCTCGGCGCGGCTGGAGTTCCGGGTCCCGTCGCGCGCCCGCGTCTGGGTGAAGACGGGGAGCGCGGACGTCGAGGTGAGCGGCGTGGCCGGGGGGCTCGACCTCAACATCGTCGGCGGCTCGATCCGCGTCACCGGCTCGCCGCGCGAGCTCACGGCCGAGGCGATGGACGGCGACATCGACGTGAGCGGCACCGTGCCGTGGCTGCGCGCGAAGACCGCCGGCGGCGCGATCCGGGCCACGGTCCGCGGCGAGGACATCGGGCTCTCCAGCGTGAGCGGCCGCCTGACGCTGACCGAGGGGAAGCCCGACGCGAAGGCGTCGCCGGGCGGCGGCGCGGCGCCGCGGCCCTTCCAGCGCGTCCGGCTGGAGACGGTCACCGGCGACATCACCTTCTCCGGCGCGGTGGACGCCGGCGGGCGGCTCGACGCCGACAGCCACAGCGGCGCGATCGAGGTCGCGCTCCCCGCCGACCAGAGCGCCGACTTCGCGCTCACGAACATCACCGGCGACATCCGCACCGACTTCAAGCGCGCCCAGCCGGGCGGCGGCGCAGAGCTGCGCAGCCGCGAGCTCGTCTTCACCACCCGCGGCGGCGGCGCCGACATCTCGGTCCGCAACTTCAAGGGGCCGGTGGTGGTGAAGAAACAATAGAGCAAGCCCTGTCGATACACTTTCTTTCATTCTCGAGGAGGCTCATGATGACTCGTCGCTCCGCTCTCGTCGCGCTCGTCGCCGCGCTGGCCGCCGTTCCCGCGGCCGCCGCGGTCGCCTACGCCGGCCCGCCGTACGTCTCGATCGAGCTGCCGGCGAACCCGTTCGACCGCGCGTCGCGCGGCGCGTTCCTGCTCGTGCACGCCTTCCACCACGGCGAGGAGATGGCGTTCCCGGTCGCCGGCACCGCCGAGGGGATCGTCGACGGGCAGCGCCGCACGGTGCAGCTCCAGTTCGAGAAGACCTCGCGCCAGGGCGTCTACGCGCTGCGCAAGCAGTGGGCGGACGAGGGGACGTGGACGCTCGTGATCTCGGTGACGCAGGGCCCCAGCGCCGGCAACACGGCCACGGCGCTGGTCGAGATCGGCGAGAACGGCATGGTCGCCGTGCGCGTCCCGACCCAGCGCAACCGCGAAGGCTGGGACATCCCCAAGCAGGTCACGAGCGCCGAAGTGGACGCGGCGCTCCGCGCGCGGGTGGCGAAGCTGGCCGTGGCGAAGGGCAAGTAAGAGATCCGGGATCCGAGAGACGCACCCGGATTTCGGCACGGCAACGGCAAGAACGACTGCTTCGACAGGATGCACAGGATGAACGGGACGGTGAACAGGATGCGGGCCCCGGGATGTGCAGTCTCCCGGGGCCCGCATCCTGTTCACCATCCCGTGCATCCTGTTCATCCTGTCACAGCAGTCGTTCTTGCCGTTGCCGTTGCCGTTGCCGTTGCT
>DATFPD010000043.1:0-6371 GCA_035265005.1 Gemmatimonadaceae bacterium
GCCACGGCAACACCTTCCAGGACGCCTTCGGCAACTACTGGAACACCGGCACGCCGTGGGTCGCGGTCAACTGGAACTTCGAGCGCCGGGTCGCGATGTTCCCCGCCGGCTTCGACCGCGACGGGCAGATGTTCGCCAGCAGCCGCTTCGGCGACTTCCCGCAGCGTCTGCCGACGAAGCGCTGGCAGAGTCCCGACGAGCTGTTCACCGGCTGGATGCTGCTCTCCTATCGCAAACAGGCCGTGGCCTCGTCGGCGAGGGACTCCTTCCCGGCGTCGAACGCGACCGACGAGGACCCGCGCACCTTCTGGGTCGCGGCGGCCAACCGCCCCGGCGAGCGCCTGACGATCGACCTGGGCGGCGAGCGCGAGCTGCGCGCGCTCCAGGTCAACTTCGCGGACTACGAGTCCAACATCTTCTCCAGCGACTCGATCGCCCCCACGCGCTTCCGCGTCCTGGCCTCGCGCGACGGCGCGCGCTGGGCGCCGGTGGCCGACCTGTCGCGCGAGACCCGCGACCGCGCCAACGTCTACGTCGAGCTGGCGCGGCCGGCCCGCGCGCGCTGGCTGCGCTACGAGCACATCGGCGTCGCGGCGCCCAACCTCGCGATCTCCGACTTCCGCGTCTTCGGCCGCGCGGGCGGGCCGGCGCCGGCGGCCCCGGCCGGCGTCGAGGCGCGGCGCGACCCGGCCGATCAGCGCAACGCCGTCGTCAGGTGGCGGCCCGTTCCGGGCGCGGTGGGCTACAACGTCCGCTGGGGGATCGCGCCGGAGAAGCTCTACCTGACGTATCAGGTATTCGCCGACCGCGGCACGGAGCTCGAGGTCCGCGCGCTCACGGTGGGGCAGGGCTACTGGTTCGCGGTCGAGGCGTTCGACGAGAGTGGGGTGTCGAAGCTCGGCGAGGTGGTTCCGGTGCCGTAGAGCCGGAACGGCCTACCACGGATGAACGCGGATGACGGCACGGATGAACTCCGTGGTAGGCCGTTCAGCCCCCCACCTCCACCGCCTCCCGCGCGCCCGAGCTGCGTCCCGAACGCCGGCCGCTGCCGCTCTCGTACTTCGAGTACCGCGCCTGGAGGCCGAGCGCACGGCCCAGGACCGCCAGCGGTCCGAGCAGCGCGCGCTGCACGATGAGCGGCGGGGTCGACGGGTAGATCTCGGGCTCGAACTCGCGCATCAGCACCGCGAGCTGGAGCGGGTGCGGGATGCCGCGCGCGTTCGTGCGGCCGGCCTTGCCGAGCCCGAAGAAGTTCTCGAAGAAGTGCTCCATGCGGAGCGCCGGTCGGAAGCTCATCACCGCGTGCAGCTCGTCGTCGCCCCCGTTCCACCAGACGTGCGGCGTCCCCTTGCCGACGACCACCTGCTGCCCCACCGTCGCCGTGCGCTCGACCCCGCCGATCCGGAAGCGCCCCGTCCCAGAGACGATCTCGAAGAGCTCGTGGGCGTGCGGGTGGATGTGCTCGCCGGCGATGAAGCCGCCCGGGCGGAGGTAGATGTCGACGAGCAGCAGCTCGCCGTTCGTCGTCGCCGCCGTCTCGCGGAAGACGATCCGCTCGCCGGTGACGGGATGCTCGATGGTGGTGCCGACGCGTGCCATGGTGCCCTCTCTCTATTGATCTCGGTCTCTCGACCGTAGTTAGTCTCCGCCTGGCGCTGTCCGCGCACTCGGGTTCAGTGCCTACGCAGTCAGGAGGGGAGCCGGTTTCAGCCGCCGCCCGCTCGCGCTTGACAGCCCGCAATCCGAACTATTACCGTGAAAGCCCAATCACGCCGCGCACCATCACCGATGACTCACCTGTCGCTCAATCGACTCGCGAATAGCAATCGGCCCTCCTCCCGGAGGTCTGGCTAGCGCAGCGCGTCCGCACGGATCGCATTTGCCGCCCGCCAGGTCTCCCCTGACGGGCGATTTTGTTTTTCTTGGGGTGTAGGTCAATGGCAGACTGCGCCGCTGTTACCGGCGAGATGGTGGTTCGAGTCCACCCGCCCCAGTTCAGCTGGTCGTTCGGGAAGCGCTGACAGAATCGACCACAGAGACACAGAGGACACAGAGGACGGGCACACGGGAGGTCGCCTCTCTACGCCGAGGTTGCATCTCTCCCCGGCAGAGGGACACTCTCTTGTGTGCACGTCCTCTGTGTCCTCTGTGCCTCTGTGGTGGATTCTGACGAATCGTCCCGACCAGAGTGACGGCAGCGCGGCGACGAAGTAGAATCCGCCCATGCCGGCCTCCCGCGAGCTCACCACCATCACCGCGCTCGCCCAGGCGCTGAGCGGTCCGGCGTCGCTCGCCGAGTCGCTGGACGCGGCGCTGGCAACGGTCGCCGAGGCGCTGGGGCTCGAGACCGGGTGGGTGTGGCTGCTCGACGACGCCGAGCCCGAGGAGTCGAAGCCGGAGCCGAGGCTCGCCGCCGCGCGCGCGCTGCCGCCGGCGCTCGTCGGGCATCCGGACGCGATGCGCGGCGACTGCTACTGCCTGCGGACCTTTCGCGCCGGCGACCTGCGAGGCGCGGCGAACGTGAACGTGGTCTGGTGCAGCCGACTGGCGCAGGTGCTGGAGGACGCCGCGCCTGACGCGATGCCGGTCGAGCTCCAGTGCCACGCCAGCGTGCCGCTCGCCGTCGGAGAGCGGCGGCTCGGCATGCTCAACGTGGCGAGCGCCGACTGGCGCACGCTCAGCGAGGACGAGCTCAACCTGCTCACCACCGCCGGCGCGCTGGTGAGCCTGGCCGTCGAGCGCTCGCGGCTGGAGGCGGCCGGCGCCCGCGCGCTCGCCGCCGAGGAGCGTAACCAGCTGGCGCGCGAGATCCACGACACCCTCGCCCAGTCGCTGGCCGCGCTCACGATGCAGCTCGAGGCGGCGGACGCGCTCGTCGGCGGGCGGGCGAGCCCCGCCCGCGACGCGCGGCTCGCCGAGGCGGTCACGCGCGCGCTCTCGCTCGCCCGCTCGGCGCTCGACGACGCGCGCGGGTCGGTGCTGGAGCTGCGCGCGGCGCCGCTCGACGGGCGCACGCTCCCCGAGGCGCTCGACGCACTAGCCGCCGAGCTGCGGGAGCGAACGGCGGGCGCGCTCGAGGTGCGGGTGACATGCGAGTGGGGCGGGCGCGCGCGGCGCGCGGCCGCGCCGCGGCTGCCGGCCGCGGTCGAGCTGGGGCTCTACCGGATCGCCCAGCAGGCGCTCGCCAACGTCGCGCGCCACGCCGGCGCGGCGCGGGCCGCCGTGCGCCTGACGATGACCTCCGCCCGCGCGCGCCTGCGGGTCGAGGACGACGGCGCCGGCTTCGACCCGGCCGCGGTCCCCACCGGCCGCTTCGGCCTGGTGGGGATGCGCGAGCGGGCGCGGCTGCTGGGCGGCGCCCTCACCGTGGAGAGCGCGCCCGGCGGCGGCGGGACCGCGGTCGAGGCCGTCGTCCCGCTCTCCCCGCGCCGCCCGAGCGCGACGTGAGCGCCCCGTGAGCGCCCCGATCCGCGTCGCGGTCGCCGACGACCACCCGGTGGTGCGCGACGGGCTGGTGGCGATGCTGGAGACGCAGCCGGACTTCGCCGTCGTCGGCCAGGCCGGCACCGGCGCCGACGCGCTCGCCCTGGTCGACGCCGAGCGCCCGGACGTGCTGCTGCTCGACCTCGAGATGCCGGGGCTCGACGGCGTCGGCGTCCTGCGCCGCCTGGGCGAGCGCGGCGAGCGCACCCGCGCCATCGTCTTCACCGTCTTCGACACCGACGAGCGGATCATCGCCGCCGTCGAGGCGGGGGCGGCCGGCTACCTGCTCAAGGGCGCCCCGCGCGCCGAGGTCTTCGCCGCCGTGCGCGCGGTCGCCGCCGGCGGCTCGCTGCTCGCCCCCGCGGCGGCGTCGGCGGTGCTGCGCCGGGTGCGCGGGGGAGCGAATCCGGCGCCCGGCACGGCGCCCGGCACGGCCCCCGCGCTCACGCCCCGCGAGCGCGCCGTGCTGGAGCATCTGGCGCGCGGCCTCGGCAACAAGCAGATCGCCGCCGCGTTAGGTATCTCCGAGCGCACGGTCAAGTTCCACGTCAGCGCCCTGTTCACCAAGCTCGGCGCGTCGAACCGGACCGAGGCGGTGCGAAGGGCGGCGCAGGCGGGACTGGTGAGGCTGTAGGGCACGCAGCACGCAGCACGCAGCACGCCCCCCTGTCCTTCCGTACAGCCCCACCCTGCCCCTTTTCCATCCCGCCGCCTGTCCCACCGCCCGATGCCGTGGCGCGGGCCGAAGCGCGATCGTTCGTCCGTGAACCCGTTACCGGACGAACGATCCATGACGACAGAGCAGAGAGAACGCACCGCCCTCATCACCGGGGCCTCGCGCGGCCTCGGGCTGGCGCTGGCGCGCGGGCTGGCGCGGCGCGGATGGAACCTGATCCTCACGGCGCGCGACCCGGCGCGGCTGCGGGCCGCGCGCGACGAGCTGGCCGCCGTCACCCACGTCGCCGCCGTGGCGGGCGACGTCACCGACGCCGCGCATCGTCAGGCGCTGGCCGTGCTGGCGCGCGGGCACGCGGGGCTGGACGCGCTGGTCAACAACGCCGGCGACCTGGGGCCCAGCCCGCTCCCGCCGCTGCTCGACTACCCGCTCGACGCCCTCGCCGACGTCTACCGCGCCAACGTGCTCGCCCCGCTCGGCGTGCTCCAGGCGGTGCGCGCCGAGCTCAAGCCGGGCGCGCGGGTGGTGAACATCACGAGCGACGCCGCCGTCACCGCCTACCCGGGGTGGGGCGGCTACGGGTCGAGCAAGGCCGCGCTCGAGCAGCTCTCGGCCGTGCTGGCGGCCGAGCGGCCGGAGCTGCGCGTGTACTGGGCCGACCCGGGCGACATGCGCACCGACATGCACCAGGCCGCGTTCCCGGGGGAGGACATCGGCGACCGCCCGCTCCCCGAGGCGCGCGTGCCGGGGCTGGTCGCGCTGCTGGAGGGCGACCTGCCGAGCGGACGCTACGTGGCCGCGGAGCTGGCCGCCACGCTGCCCGCTAAGCCCGCCGTCGTGCACGCCGCATGAGCGACGCGCTGGTGGACGAGACGCTCGACTTCGAGCTCCCCGAGGCGCTCGCCGCCGCCGAGCCGCCCGAGGCGCGCGGCCTCGCCCGCGACCAGGTGCGGCTCATGGTGAGCCGCGCCGCCGACGCGATCGCGCACCTCCGCTTCGTCGACTTTCCGGACGCGCTCGCGCCCGGCGACCTGCTGGTGGTGAACGCGAGCGCCACCATCAACGCGGCGCTGGACGCCCAGCGGGAGGGCGGGGAGCGCGTGGTCCTGCACCTCTCGTCGCCCCATCCGGGCGGCGGCGCCGGAGTGTGGGTGGTCGAGCTTCGCCGACGAATCGCCGGCGCCGGGACCGTGCCGCTGCTCGACGCCGGGGCCGGGGAGCGGCTCCGCCTCGCCGCCGGCGCGTCGGCCACGCTGCTGGGGCCGTTCGGCGCCGGTATGCCTAACGGCGGAGCGCGCCTCTGGGCCGCCAAGCTCGCCGTGCCGGGCGGCGTGCTGGCGTTCGCGGCCCGGCACGGCCGCCCCATCCGCTACGGCTACGTGCGCGACCCCTGGCCGCTCTCGTACTACCAGACGCTCTTCGCCGCCGAGCCCGGGAGCGCCGAGATGCCGTCGGCGGGGCGCGCGTTCACCCCCGCGGTCGTGAGCCGCCTGGCAGAGCGCGGCGTGCGCATCGCCCCGCTGGTGCTGCACACCGGCGTCGCGAGCCTGGAGACCGGCGAGCCGCCGTACCCCGAGCGCTACCGCGTGCCCGCCGCGACGGCCGACGCCGTCAACCACACCCGCGCCGCCGGAGGGCGCGTCGTCGCCGTCGGCACGACGGTAGTGCGGGCGCTGGAGACCGTCGCCGCGCCCGACGGGCGGGTTCGCGCCGGCGCGGGCTGGACCGACCTCGTGATCACCCCCGGGCGCGGCGTGCGCGCGGTGGACGCCCTCCTCACCGGCCTCCACGCCCCGCGCGCGTCGCACCTCGCGATGCTCGAGGCCGTCGCGGGGCGCGACCACCTCGCCGCCGCGTACGCGGCGGCGCTGGAGGAAGAGTACCGGTGGCACGAGTTCGGGGACGCGCATCTGATCCTGGGGGACTGAGGGACTGAGGGAAGAGAACGAGGGGAACCGCCCGCCCCCGTCATCCCGCGCGAGGCCCGTCCTGAGCGCAGCGAAGGATCGGGACCCACTGTCCCGGCCTCGTGGCTACCCACTGCGCAGTGAGAGTAGGTCCTTCCCCTTCGCTACGCTCAGGGTCAGGATGACAAGGGCGGGCGGTTCCTCTTCCCCTTCTCCCTCAGCCCCTCAGTGCCTGGCAGTGGGTCAGTTTGAGGGCGCCGGCCTTGCGACGGCGACCGCGACGGCGACGGCATTTTGACAGGATG